>NZ_CP168164.1:0-103360 GCF_040224115.2 Pseudarthrobacter sp. WHRI 8279
GTTCGCCTGAGGGAAGTTCAAAAGCTTGCATGCCTACATGTCGTCACTTCTTATGGCACACGCTTATCCACGGGTATTAGGCAAAAAACCTTCTTAGTGTTTAAGAGAATGAGTGTAGAAGGATTAGCGCCCACCTTATGCAGGGTTGGTACCCCTGACTAATCCATGCTTGTAAAGCACGAGACAAGTCATCGGAGATACTACGGGGCATAAGAGCCCCGTGTATCCCACGGCTATACACTTCCGTTCCCCCTTCCCGCATCATTCGTAGCGCAGGGAATCGATGGGGTGCTGCTTCGCGGCCTGCCTGGCGGGCAGGGTCCCGGCCAGGAAAGCGATCGCCATAATCAACAGGATCACCCCGGCCACGGTGACAGGCTCGAAGAGCATGATCGTCAACCCCGGCAACCCGGAAAGTGCCCCGCCGGCCAGTAGGGAGCTGATCGTGGATCCGAGGGCCACGGCAGCGGCGGCGCCAATCGCGCTGCCAAGGAAACCGATGACGACGGCCTCGAGGCTGAACAGGGTAAAAATCCTTCCCCCGCTCATGCCCATGGCCTTCATCAGTCCGATCTCCCGGGTGCGTTCCTGCACGCTCATCAGCAAGGTATTGATGATCCCGAAGCCTGCCGCTACCAGGGCGATCACGGCGAAAGCGTTAAGAATTCCGACGATACCGTTGATGACGGTCTGGACCATTCCGAGTTGATCCTCGATGGTTTGGGCGGTGAACCCGTCCGCTTCGAGGGAGGACTTGAGCGCATCAACCTCTTCACCGGGCAGGGATGTGTCGAAACGGGCAATGACAGCGGCATAACCGGGCGTCCCGCTGTCGATACCGGCGGACTGGACCCCTGAGAGCTCTGCAAGCAGGGCCTCGTTCATGCTTGCCCCGGAAGCCAAAAGACTCTCCCTGGAGACGCCAACCACGGTTGCCTCCACTGTGTCCTGTTTCCCGAGCACATCAGTGATGCCCAACTGGACAGCCGACCCGATGGTTTCTTCGGCGGAGCCGAAGCCCAGCGGCGCCACGTACGTGGTGGGAATGACAATCTGGTACTCCTCGGAGGCCCGGTCAAGCTGCTGACCGGCCTCGAGATCAGCACGGGCGATGCTGCCCACCCGGTTCGCCGTGAACTGGTAAGCGGTTCCACCCTCACGCGCGATGTAATCCGGGGCGACCAGGCGCAACGGGTCCGCACCAACGACGCCGGCCGTGCTCCGTATCGTCTTGAGGTCCTCATCGGTCAGCGGATCACTCTGACGGGGACCCGGCACGCGGGCACTGCGGGCGGCCTCCGGGTCGTACACCTCCGGTCGCTCGCCCGAGGCGGTGTCCCCGGTAGCCTTCTGGACGAAGAGCATGTCCTCTGACCCCATGGCCGAGACCTGCTTGTCCACGTAGTCCGAAACCCCTGCACCGACCGCGTTGGTGATAGTCAGGGTGAAAGCTCCCACGAAGATCGCCAACACAGTCAAAGTGGTGCGCAACTTGGAACGAAACGTGTTGGCCACCGCTGAGGAGACCAGGTCAGGGGCGTTCACACCTGCCTCCCTACAGCCGCACCATCGTGCGTTGACCGGCTCGTGCGCTCGATCAGCCCGTCTCGGAGGAATACCTGCCGGTCGCAGCGGGCGGCCAGATCCACGTCGTGGGTTACCACGATGAGGGTGATGCCGTTGTCTTTGTTCAACCCGAACAAAATGTCCTCCACTGTCGCGCCGGTGGCTGTGTCCAGGTTCCCGGTTGGCTCGTCGGCGAAGATGATGCTGGGCTTGTTTATCAGCGCACGGGCGATCACCGCCCGCTGCTTCTGCCCGCCCGACAGATCTGTGGCCTTGTTCGCAGCCTTGTCTGCCAGTTCCAGTTGCTCCAACACCGCCATGCCTGAACGGCGCCGCTCGGAGGGGCTGACTCCCGCGATCTTGAGCGGAAGTACGACATTATCCAACACCGTGGTATTCGGAGTGAGGAAGAACTGCTGAAACACGAACCCGAACTCCCGGTTACGCAAAGCGTTCAGTTGCTTCGCCGATAACTCCCGGGCGTCCGCCCCGGTGACCCGCAAAGACCCGGCGTCCGGCTCGTCCAAAAGAGCGAGGATATGCATCAGCGTGGACTTACCCGAACCACTCTTCCCGACAATGGCCACACTCTCCCCCGCAACGATCTGAAGGGACACGCCCTTCAAAGCGTCGAAACGCGACAACCCCGCACCATAGGACTTGGTGATGCCTTCGGCATCAATCACGAAACGGCCGCTCACTGCCCGTCTCTCCTCATATCACTCCACCTTCTCAAAGCACCCCGCCCTATGCAGTCACTGCATATTTCGCTTTATTCACTGCAACCTACGGACTGTTCCTGACAATGGGCTGTGAACCCCTTTCGCGCCACCTGCCGAGCTGTATGGGTGGATGCTGGACCATAGCCAATGAAGTGTTCAAGACAGGAAGGGCTTGCACCGCGCTGCCCCTCGGACAACTGGCCCCGTTGTGCCGCCGCCCGCTGAACGATGGGAGTCGATGAGGATGCCGGCACGAGCAGATGGATGGGAGGAAACACGAGGACCCAGCACCTGAGATCATCCGGGCTGCTGCCTGTCTATTTCCGGGATTGTGGCGGCACCAGCGGGTTCCCACTTGCGGAGCTGTGGGACAAGCCGGTCCTAATTCGCCCTAACGCCGTCGGGCCTTGCCGGTTTGCCACCGGCGATCCAGCCAGTAGCCCACAGCGATCAACCCCAGCATTCCGCCGCTGGCGAACCGCTCATCGATCCACACGCCCCGGACCCGCGGGACCCTCTCGGGGAACTCGGACTGCAAGCCTGCAGTACGAGGAAACCCGAAGGCGGCACCCATCGACGCCCAGAAGAAAGCGGGCAATATCGCTCCCATTGCTGTGTTTCGCTGTGGGGCGGAGCCCTTGCGGTTCAACGCGTACAGACCGCCCAGCCCCAGCAGCGCCGCCATGGCGATCGTCTGTGCGTCATGGAACTTCGCGTGCGGGGGCCAGTTCGGGTTGAACAAATGGGTCCGATTCCAGTCGGCCGCGAATCCGCCAATAGCGGTGGCACCAGCGACGATATTGAGAACCTTCCGACCTGCAGGCACTCCCCTGCCCCTTCCCGACTCACTCCTCAACGAGCTGCGCCAATCGAAGCTCCGATTCAAGGCCATACCGAAAACCAAAACCACTGGAGACAGCAACAAAAGCGGCGCAGCCCGACCCATCTGTTTGGCCTTGAACATTACGCCATGCCCCTGCCGCCTGTCTCTAGATCATCTATTTCCGGCGCTGGGACAGGCGAGGCTGGGAAACGATGCCCGGGGGCAGAAGCACCTGGGTCATGCTGTTTTACGAATGAAGACCAGTCCTCCATTGATAAGCCCGCGAGTGCATGGCAAATAGCACACTCGGCTGCGTTCTGCTGCCGCGGTAACCCCCTGTACAGGGCTGTGGCGATCTGCCCATCACCGTTGGGGCTTAGCTGCTAGGACTGAGCCCGTGCTGCTGCGTGGGCCGGAAATGGGGCAAAGTCTCAGGGCCTTCCCTGAGGGTGCCAGGACGGAACGGTTTGGTGAGGTAAGCGGCCGCTCCCGAAGCCAATCCGGAAAAGACATCGTCTTCCTCTGCCCTGCCCGTGAGGAACAACAACGGTGCCGGGCTCAGGGCCTGCAGGGCATGCGCCACCTCCTGCCCATCCATGCAGGCCGTCGTTTAAGTTGTTGACCACGCCCGCCTGGCTCATGGCGGCCAGCTCTCCGCCGCCGGGCGTGAAGCCGAGGCCTAACGTGTCAGCGAATGGTTGCGTACCAGATCAGCAGCATCGTGACGAAGAACCCGGTCACGTAGTTCAGCCACAGGAAGCGTTCCCAGCCGCGGTGGGCGAACTCAGCGTCGTCGTCCTTCAAGGATGCGAACGGGACGATGTTCAGCACGTACGGCAACACCAGGAGGGCTGCCAGCGGGCCGGGCCAGGGGGTGAACAGCATCAGCGCCCCGCCGAGCAGGTAGGCGGCGATGGCGAACCGGACGGTCGCGGAGGCACCGGTGACGGTGGCAATCGAGGCGATGCCTCCTTCGCGGTCAGCGACGACGTCCTGCACCGCCCCGAAGGCCTGGCTCGCTATGCCCCAGAGGAAGAAGGAGCCTAAAAGTGCCCAGAGCGCGGGCGTGAAGTCGGCCTGCGCCAGGACCAGTCCGTAGAGCGCAGGGCTGACGAAGTGGGTGCTGGACGTGGCCGAGTCGAGGAAGGGGCGTTCCTTGAAGCGCAGGCCCGGCGCGCTGTATGCGATCACCGCGAAAATGCTGATGGCCAGCACCAGCCACGACAGGGGTCCGCCGAGCAGCACCAGCACGGCAAGGAACGGCACGTTCGTGGCAACCGCGGCGAGCAGCGTGGTCCTGTGCATGGACCGCTCGAGCACGGCACCTTCCACACCCCCCTTACGCGGGTTCCGGAGATCCGATTCGTAGTCGAACACGTCATTGATCCCGTACATCGCCAGGTTGTATGGAACCAGGAAGTACAGGGTCCCCACGATCCAGGCAAGGTCTATCTGTCCGGCCGTGAGCAGGTAGGCCGCCGCAAACGGGTAGGCGGTGTTCACCCAGGACAGCGGGCGCGAGGAGACCAGCAGGGTGCGGAGGGTCTTCATGGCCGCCGCTTCCGGGAGCGTTCGCCGAGGACAATCCACAGCGATGGCAGCAGCAGCACCGCGGCCACCGGGTAGGCGAAGTCCTCCAGCGGCGCCAGTCCGACGGAGGCGCCTGAGATTCGGTCAGACGAGTAGTTGAAGAGTCCTGCTGCGATCATCAGGTTGTCGAACACGGCCGTCAGCACCAGGACGACGGCGGCGGCGCCACCTGCCGCGGCCAGCACCACTTTGCGTCGGGCAGCAGTCAGCACGCGCACCGCGGCGATGGCCACGGCGAGTGCCACCGTGAGGAACACTGCGTTTAGTGCCCAGTACGTCACGAGCGTTCCTCCGCGTGCTCAGTCCGGCGTGCCCGCATCTCAAGGCCCCGGCGGAACAGCAGGAACAGGTTCATGACCAGATAGCTGAGGAAGACCAGGAAGACGGGCTCCTCCACGGGCAGTTCGGGGGCGAGTTCGATGCCGATCGTCTCGTTGTGTCCGCGAAAGAAAATGCCGAGCCCGATGCCGCCCAGGTCCCAGGCGAGGAAGAAGACCAATCCGGCGGCAAGGACTGCAGCCGCGCGGCGGGCATCATGCCAGAAAAAGAGGCGCAGCCGCTGGTCGAGCAGCACCATGCAGCCCAGCGAGACCAGGAGCAACGACAAGTAGGCTGCAGCGATCATCTGACCGTTTCCTCCCGCACCTTGTCCGGGCGCAGCGGGACCGGCAGCGGTCCTGTGCTCACGTCATGGCGCAGCCGCTTGATGACGAGTTCCGCGCTGATCAGGCACATGGGAATGCCGATGCCCGGAATCGTGGAACCGCCCGCGTAGTAGAGCCCCTGGACTTTCCGGCTGGCATTGCCGGCGCGGAAGAAGGCGCTCTGCCGCAGCGTGTGGGCCGGTCCCAGGGAGGTGCCTTTCCATGAGTGGTAGTCGCGCTCAAAATCGGCAGGCCCGTAGCTGCGGCGCAGGACGATGCGCTCCGCAAGGTCCGGTATGTCGGCCCAGTCGCTGAGTTGTTGGATCACGGCGTCGGCCACGCGTTCGATTTGCTCTTCTCCGCTGCCGCCGAGGCCTGGATCCGCCGGGATGGGCACCAGGACGAAGACGTTCTCATGTCCGTCCGGTGCCACGGTGGGATCGGTGGCGCTGGGCTTGCACACGTACATTGAGGCGGGGGTGGGGATGAAGGTCTTCCGGCCGAAGATGGCCCGGAAGTTTTCCTCCCAGTCGCCGGTGAAGAGGAGGGTGTGGTGCTCCAGTTGGGGCAGCTCACCGCGTACGCCCAGGTACAGGAGCAGGGCGCTGGGCCCGGCGGTGCTGCGCGACCAGTAACGCTGAGGGTAGGTTTGCAGGTTCCGCGGAAGGAGTGTGGTTTCCGTGTGGTGCAGGTCGGCGGCGGAAACAACGATGTCGGCCGCTACTGTATGTTCGGTTCCGTCCCCGGTGCGGTAGCGCACGCCCCGTACCGCCGCGGGACGCCGCCGGGACCCGGTGGATCCGGTGTCGATCGCAAGTACTTCGGCACCTGTCACGATGGTGGCTCCGGTGTCCCGGGCAAGCCTCTCCAGGGCGTCCACAAGCCGGGCGAAGCCGCCCATCGGATAGAGCACGCCGTCGTCGAGGTCCAGGTGGCTCATCAGGTGGTACATGCTCGGCGCAGTGAAGGGCGAGGTTCCCAGGAACACCGCGGGGTACTCAAGGATCTGCTGCAGGCGCGGGTTGGACACGTGGCCCCGGACGTAGCTGTGCAGCGGCTGCAGCAGCAGGCGGCCAAGGCGGGGCAGACGGCCCAGCACGTCCGGCGTCAGCAGCGGGGCGAACGACTCGAATGTGGAGTACAGGAAGCGGCGGGTGGCCATGGTGTAGGTCTCGGCAGCCGAATCAAGATACCTCTCCAGCCGTTCGCCCGCTCCAAGTTCCAGCCGCTCGAAGAGCTCCACTACGCGGCGCCGCCCGGCCGGGACGTCCACGGGTCCAGCGAAGCCCTCCGACAGGAGCCGGTAGCCCGGATCGAGTTTCACCAGGTCCAGCTGCTCATCAGCTGAGGTTCCCAGCAGCCGGAAGTAGTGGTCAATCACCTCCGGCATCAGGTACCAGGAGGGACCTGCGTCGAACCGGAAACCGTCCTGGCTCCAGGAATGGGCGCGCCCTCCTACCCTGTCCTGCTGCTCAAGCACCGTGACGCGGTGCCCCTCCGCGGACAGCAGCGCGGCAACTGCCAGGCCACTGATGCCGCCACCGATCACGACGGCGGTGCCTCCGGAGGGGACGGGGGGCTTCACGGTGCCTCTACCCGGGCGGTGTCCGGGCTGGAGGGGGCCAGTCCCCGCCTGCCGGTCAGGACTGCGGCGGCGATCTGCACTTTCACCGGGTTTGGCACGCTGACCCGGGCCCGGATCAGCTCCGGCGCGGGGGTGGCGCGGATGCGCCCAGCAAGTTCAGCGAAGAGCTCCTGGGCCAGGGCGACGGCCAGCCGGCTGGAGCGTGGCAGCCGGCGCAGCACTGCGCGGGACTCCTGCAGGTCGTGGTCGATGTCGTCCAGCAGCCGGTTCTTGTGGGCTTCATCGAAGTTGGCCGGCGAGACGCCCGGGAAATAGCTGCGCCCCAGGGAGGTGAAGTCCTCACCCAGGTCCCGCAGGAAGTTGACCTTTTGGAAGGCTGCACCGAGGTGGCGGGCGCCGCGCTCCAGCCGGGCCATTTCTTCCGCGCTCAACGAATGCCCGTGCAGGAAGCACTTAAG
The DNA here is from genome assembly GCF_040224115.2 of Pseudarthrobacter sp. WHRI 8279. Taxonomy (NCBI): domain Bacteria; kingdom Bacillati; phylum Actinomycetota; class Actinomycetes; order Micrococcales; family Micrococcaceae; genus Pseudarthrobacter; species Pseudarthrobacter sp. WHRI 8279. Next base: position 7,389 of record NZ_CP168164.1, read on the forward strand.
GCACATCAGGCCCACCACTTCCGCCGAACCGTAGATGTATGCGGCGAAGGACTCCGGCGTGTGTTCCACCTGGTCGAGGTCTGCCCGCATCGAGGAAAAGAACGGACGGGTGAGGTCCGTTCCGATGCCCGTGCGGCGGGCAGTGTCGGCAAAGGCGTGGACCACCAGATTGGTGCTGTAACCGGTGGCCATGGCCTGTTCGGTCTCGTGTTCGAACCCGTCCAGCCGGCACCGGCTCTCGTCAGGTTCCAGGCCTGCGGCGGACGCCACGCCGTCGACAATTTCGTCTGCAACCCGCACCAGCGCGTAAACGGACTCCACCTGGCGGCGCACGCAGGCCCCGAACAGCCGTGATGCCAGGCCGAAGGAGGTCGAGTAGGACCGCAGCACTACAGCGGAGGACTTCAAAGCCGCACTTGTGTAATCGGCAAGGGGGTCACGGTTCCGGCTCATGCTGGTATCCGTTCAGTGACGACGGCGGAAATGGGCGCCAGCCCGTCGCGTAAGGCCTGTGGCACGAATGGCTGGTCGAGGGCCCGCAGCGCGTGTTCGGTGAGGTCGGCGGCGAGCTGCATGGTCCGGTCGCGGGCACCTGCTTCAATCAGCAGGCCGCGCACTTCCGCCGCATCGGCTGCGGTCAGGTCCGGGCCGGACAGCAGCTCGGCGATCCTTGGCCACTGCGGCTCGGCTGCCGCATGCGAGATGAGGGCAGTGCGTTTGCCCTCGCGCAGGTCGCCCCACCCGACTTTGCCGGTCCGGGATTCATCGCCGAACACGCCGGTCAAATCATCGGCCACCTGGTAGGCAATGCCGATGAAGCGGCCAAACTCCCCCAGCGCCGCCACCAGCCTCTCGTCAGCGCCGGCAAGGACAGCACCGGCCAGCAACGGCGCCTCGAAGGAGTACACGGCGGTTTTCAGGCGTGCCATCGTGAGTACTTCGGCAACGGGCTGGGGCGTGGGGTCGAGGGGGGCAAGCACGTCCAGCAACTCGCCGGCTGCGGAGGCAAAGACGGCTTCGTCGAGAATCTCAGCGAGCCGCTGCCGGGTGAGGAGGTCAACGTCCACCTCGCCCATCAGCCGGTAGGCGTTGGAAAGGGCCAGATCACCGGCAATGACTCCTACCGACATCCCCGTGTGTTCTGCGCGTTCAGGGCTGCTTCCCTGGGCTGCGGCGAGGTTGCGGTAGGTTCCTGAAACATTCGGTACGCCGCGGCGGGCGAAGTCCCGGTCCACTACGTCGTCGTGCACAATCAGCGCCGTATGCAGCAGTTCGAAGGCCGCGGCGACAGTGGCCGCCGTGGCTGTATCATTTCCGTCGAGCAGACGGTAGACAGTCATCACCAGACGGGGGCGGAAACGCTTCCCACCCACTGTGCAGGTTTCCAGGTGTTCCCACATGGCGTGGTAGGCGGGGTGCAGCGCTGCGGCCCGGGCCTTTGACCGGGCGAAAAAGGACGTCAGGACCTCATTGACCAAGCGGCTCTCGGTTGCACTCACCGGTGTGGTCTCCTCATCCATAGGTAAAGTAAACACGGGCGAACCATTGGAGGGAAATGAACCGCGGTGCAGAGCTTGTTGTTCTGGCGGCCGAAGACGGAACACCTGTCGGCGCCCAGGAGAAGGCCACGGTTCACTCCGCGTCCACGCCGCTGCATCTGGCCTTTTCGACACATGTGTACAACGACGAAGGCCGCCTCCTCATCACCCGGCGCGCTTTGTCGAAGCGGACGTGGCCCGGTGTCTGGACCAACTCCTTTTGCGGGCACCCCTACCCGGGCGAGGCAACCGAAGACGCGGTGGCGCGCCGCGCTGAGCAAGAGCTTGGACTACGGCTCGAATGCGTGGAGCTCCGCCTGCCGGACTTCCGTTACCGGGCTGTGGACGCATCAGGAGTGGTCGAGAACGAAATCTGCCCCGTCTACACAGCGCGCGCAGCGTCCCTCTTGGATCCCAGCGATGACGAGGTGATGGAGTGGCGGTGGGTAGATCCGCTGCAGGTCACCGCCGCCGTCGCTGCGGCCCCCTGGGCCTTCAGCCCGTGGCTGACCCTCCAGTTGCCTCTGCTCTACCCAGAACAGTTTGGCCCCACGATGCAGTGATTCACTACTGGTGGTCACCGCGGATGTCATGTCCGACGACGGTCCCGTCCCACACTGAGGGTCCGGCGCCAGCGCTCCCAGGGCGGCACCTCGCGCCAGTGCAGGGCCAGTGTGTGGAACGCGCGGCGCAGCCGTCGGCGGCCGGCGGCACCTCCTGCAAGGGAACGCGCCGAGATACCGACCCGCAGCCGGCGGTCATACGCGGTGCGTTGGGCGGGCGCGAGGACAAAGCCGAGGTCGACGTCGTCGTGCACGTTTGGATCGTGGCGATGGATCCGGTGGCGGACCTTTACCCAGTCCGCACGCCGGAACGCAGAGTTCGAGCCGAAAGGTGGCCAACGGCCCATGGCGGCGCCCATGAAGAGGAAATAGGCCTGCATATAGCCGAGCCCGGCAAGCCGGGCCCTGACCGGACCGGCGTCGTAAAAGTCACCCGGGCCGGTCAGGAGCGCCACGTCCGAATCGAGAGTGAAGCGGTGGGCGATGCGTTCCAGCCAATCGCATGGCGGAAGCGTGTCGGCATCGCAGCGGACAATCACGTCCCCAAGGGCGGCATCGTAACCGGTGGAAGCAGCGGCAGCGATCCCCGGTGCTGTCTCGCTGAACACCCGTGCACCATACCCGGCCGCTACCCGCGCGCTGTCATCGCTTGAGTTGTTGTCCACCACGATGACCTCCAGTGGAGCCACCGTTTGTGCCTTGAGCGCTTCAAGGCACCGGGACAAGGGACCTGCGTCGTCCTTGCACGGAATCACGACGGACAGGGACAGATTCACGGGAAGAGCCCGACGTTTTCGCCTCGCAGGCTGGCACGAAACCCGTCATCCCTGACGGTAACGTCCTGCAGCACCATGCCCACCGACAGGCCCCCGATGGGGACAAAGGTGCAACCGAAGGCCGCATTACCCTCCGAAAAAAACTGCGGCCCACTTAACTCGATTGAGGGCGGCACGAGAACCAGCGCACAGGTGGCCTTCATGAGAAAACCATAGCTGCAGCAACCCTAAGAAATTCAGGAACTCCGTCTAGCGCGTGCAGAATGGTGAGGCATTCGTTCATTCAAACTCCGGCATAACTGACTAATCAAACGAGTCGGCACAGGCCCGGGACCTCCAGGTGGCAGCGGTCAAAGAAGCAACGAGGAAACTGCCCTTTACCGATGGCAAAACCATCTGCCAGCTGAGGTACACCCAAAGCTGACACACGGCTCCTTGCTTGTCCTCCGAACAGCTCGCCCCGCCCATAGCCGGGGACAATTCTCATAGGTTATCCACGGCTACTGCTGCTAGGGAGCTACCCTAACGGCTCGCAATTTCCAGCCGTGGATAGCCTGAATTGACCCCAGCTATGGACAAAGGACCAAAGCTACAGCCTGGCGTAGGCCCAGCCGTCCCATTGGCGCCGGGCCAGGTGGGCGATGGCTGCGGGCACCGTGCCCACGCCCGGGGCCAGGTCTTCGTCGTCCATGCCTGATGAGCGCATGCTGTTGCCGCAGGCGAGGATGCCCACGTGCAGCTGTCCGGCGTTGGTGATGGCCTCAGTGGCGGCTGAATTTTTGGCAAGGAGCTTAACCCCTGGCCCCTGGACCACCACTTCAATGCTGGCTCCCTGGCCGAGCGCGGCACGGGCGTTGGCGGCACTGCGCAGGATGGCGGCCAGGGCATCCTCCTCGAGCGGACCCGCGGAATGGATGAGCAGTCCGGGTTGGGCCTGCACAGCCTCCGGAACCGTTGCGTTCGCGGACATCCCTACTTCGCCGCTTCGCCCAGGTCGGCGAGGGCTTTTCGAAGGCGGGTCCCGGCGTCGTCGGCTACTTCTTTGACTGACGGGGCGCCGCTGAGCTGGACCATGGTCTGCGGGTCAATGGCTTCCACCGTGGTTATCTCTGCATCCTTGCCCCGGCGCACCACGACATTGCACGGCAGCAGCGCGCCGATTTCCGGTTCCGCAGCGAGGGCGCGGCTGGCCAGGGCCGGGTTGCAGGCCCCGAGAATGACGTAGTCCCCGACCGCGTCCGCGGCTTCGGCGCCAAGCTTGGCCTCGAAGGTGGAACGGACGTTGATCTCGGTGAGGATCCCGAACCCCTGGGCGGACAGGGCATCCCGGGTGCGGTCCAGGGCCTCGGCCCATGGAAGGTCAACGGTGGCGGTCAGGGTGTACGTCATGGTTCTCCTTGGACTGATCGACAACAGGTCTGGTTAGGCGAGGGAGAGGAAGAGCTTCTCCAGGTCCTTCTTGTCCATCGTTGCGTCTTTTTGGACAATGCACTGCTCAAGGCCAGTGGCGATGATGGCGAACCCGGCCCGGTCCAGCGCCTTCGATACGGCGGCGAGCTGGGTCACGACGTCCTTGCAGTCCCGGCCTTCTTCAAGCATGCGGGTGACAGCGGACAGCTGGCCCTGGGCGCGCTTCAGGCGGTTGATGACTGGGGTCAGTTCAGAGGGATTGAGTTCCACGGGTTTCTCCAAATATTGGGGGCTTATATCGATTCTATACCCCCTAGGGTGTTTTGACTACCCCGGGGGGTATCTGTAATACTCGGTGGGGTATTCACCTTCCCCCTTCCGAGAGGCCAGCACATGACTTCCCCTTCCACGGCACCGGCCGTCACCGCCCTTGCTCCTGAAACCCTCCAGTCCTGGTTCAAAGAGCACCAGGACCTCGTGGTGATCGACGTCCGCTCCGCCGCTGAGTTCGAGTCCATGCACATCCGCGGCTCCTACAACGTGCCGCTGCCGCTCTTGTCCGAGCACACCGATGAGCTCGCCGCCCGTCTCGGCTCCCGTGTAGTCCTGGTCTGCCAGTCCGGCGTGCGCGCCGAGCAGGCACGCCAGCGCCTTGCCAAGGCCGGAATCGAGACCGCCTACGTGCTGACCGGCGGCGCACCCGGCTTCGCCGCCGCCGGCGGGGACGTCGTGAAGGGCAAGGACCGCTGGGACCTTGAACGGCAGGTCCGCCTTGTGGCCGGTTCCCTGGTGGTCCTGGGCCTGGCCGGCGGCAAGTTCGTCTCCCCGAAGATCCGGACCCTTGCCGGGGTCATCGGCACGGGCCTGACCTTCTCTGCCGCCACCAACACCTGCGCCATGGGCAAGGCCATCTCGGCCATGCCGTGGAACAAGGCCGCCAAGGAACCCACCCGCGAAAGCGCCATCCTCGCCCTGCCCGCCGTCAGCAACAAGAGCACGGAAGCCGCAGCCTAATGACCCTCACCCTCGTCCTGGTTCTCGCCCTGTCGGTAGTCATCGGACTCTCGCTCGGCGTGCTGGGCGGCGGTGGATCGATCCTGACGGTCCCGATCCTGGTGTATGTGGCCGGGTTTGAGGCCAAGGAAGCCATCGCTGCGTCCCTGTTCGTCGTCGGCATCACGTCCGCGGTCAGCGTGATCAGCCACGCCCGCGGGGGAAGGGTGATGTGGCGAACCGGCCTGATCTTCGGTGCGGCCGGCATGGCCGGCGCGTTCATCGGCGGCCTATTGGGCGGGCACATTCCCGGCCAGATCCTGCTCATCGCCTTCGCCATCATGATGGTGGCCACGTCCGTGGCCATGCTCCGCGGCCGGAAGAAGAAGAAGAACGACGACGGCGCCGCACCGGTCAAGCATGAACTGCCCCTGGGCAGGGTGCTGCTGGACGGGGCCGTTGTCGGGCTCATTACCGGCCTGGTCGGCGCGGGCGGCGGATTCCTCGTGGTCCCGGCCCTGGCACTCTTGGGCGGCCTGCCGATGTCCGTCGCCGTGGGCACCTCCCTGGTGGTCATTGCCATGAAGTCCTTCGCCGGGCTCGCCGGATATCTCACCACCGTCCAGCTCGACTGGGGCATCACCCTCGGCGTTACGGCCGCCGCGATCGTTGGCAGCCTGATCGGTTCAAAGCTGGCAGGCCGCATCCCGGAAGCCGCCCTACGCAAAGCCTTCGGCTGGTTCGTCCTGGCCATGGGAACCTTCGTCCTCATTCAGCAGGCACCGGCAGACCTGCGCTGGTTCATCGCAGCCGGAGTCGCAGCCCTCGCCGCAGCAACGGCCGGCATCTGCTGGTTCTTCATCAGCTCCTGCCCCCTGCGCAACCGCACCGGCCCCCGCAGCAAGATACCCTCACCCGTCTAAACCCGCCACCACCAAGGAGAACATCATGGGCCTCATCAGCTCCCTGAAAAAAGCGTTCAGCAAGCCCTACACAACGGTCTCAGTAGCTGAGGCCAAGGACCTCCTGTCCTCAGGCGCCGCGCTGGTCGACGTCCGCTCCGCACAGGAATGGCGTACCGGAAGGGCACCCCAGGCCAAGCACATTCCGCTGGACCGGCTGCAGACCGGCACCGCCGGAATCAATAAGAACCGGGCAGTGATAGCCATGTGCCAGTCTGGGGTCCGCTCCGCTTCAGCGGCCCGGCTCCTCGCTTCCCAGGGGTACGAGGCCTACTCCCTGCGCGGCGGCATGGGCGCCTGGCGCTCGGCCGGCGAACCCGTCCGCTAGCAACAGCCCACTATTTCGAAGGAGAATCCCATGGCTGAAATCAACATCACCGAGGCCGACCAGCGCCGTGCCACCGCCCGCATCCTCGATGTCCGCGAGGACTTCGAGGTCGCCGAAGGCATGATCCCCGGCTCACTGCACATCCCCATGGGCCAGCTGCAGGCACGCCTTTCCGAACTGGACCCCGCAGTGCCCGTCATCGCCGTCTGCCGCAGCGGCAACCGTTCAGCCCGCGTGGCCGACGCCCTCAACGGAGCCGGCTACACCGCCGACACCATGGCCGGCGGCATGATCGCCTGGACCCGCGCCGGCCTCCCCACGACTTAAGCCTTACCGCTCGGCGCACACGCACACGCAGACCAAGACAACTCCCGAAAGGACACGAAAGACGATGGCAACCATCGACCTCACCGAAAAAAGCTTTGCCGAGACCCTGGAGAGCAACGAGATCGTCTTCATTGACTTCTGGGCAGCATGGTGCGGCCCCTGCCGCATGTTCGCCCCCACCTACGGGGCCGCGGCAGAGCGCCACCCGGACATCACCTTTGCCAAGGTGGACACCGAAGCCGAACAGGCACTTGCCGCAGCAGCGAACATCACCTCCATCCCCACCCTGATGGCCTTCAAGGACAAGACCCTGGTCTTCTCCCAGCCCGGCGCTCTCAACGCCACCGGCCTCGAAGAAGTCATCCAGGCCGTCAAGAACGTTGACATGAACGAACTCCGCGCCCAGGCCGGCCCCCAAAGCGTGTGACGGCAATGCCAGGGGACCTTGCGTACCGCACTGTCTCGGCAGGCGAACTCGCCACAGTGTGGCCCCAGGCAACACTGGTGGACGTTCGGAGCAGGGAAGAGCATGCGACCGCACACGTCCCGGGTAGCCTGAACATTCCCCTGGACGAATGCCCTCCCGGCTTGCCGACCTCCCCGGCGGCACGCTTTACCTCATGTGCGGGTCAGGAAAACGCAGCAGCCAGGCCGCACGGATCCTTACCGACCGCGGATACCAGGCCGTCAATGTGGCCGGCGGGATCACCGAGTGGTACCGCAACGGCCACCCCGTCACCTATCAACCCACCCCGGAAGTCCCGTCGCGACAACAGCCGGGCCATGCCCCGGCCGGCCTGCGCAGGCTCCTCCACCGGCTGCTCCGCAGGAAAAACACCTAGGCCCCAGTCCACTTGTGCGATACCCCCCGGGGTATCTGGATTCAGAACAAACCTCCAAACCCCTTTCAACCGAAGGAGATCACCAGATGCTTATCGAGCGCATTTACGATGAAGACCTCGCCCAGGCCAGCTACCTGATCGGTTGCCAGGCCAACGGCACCGCCATCGTCGTTGACGGCCGCCGCGACATCGCGGTCTACCAGGACCTGGCTGAAAAGAACGGCATGAAGATCGTGGCCGTTACCGAAACCCACATCCACGCCGACTACCTGTCCGGCACGCGCGAACTCGCCGCTGCCACCGGCGCGAAGATCTACGTCTCCGGTGAGGGCGGGCCGTACTGGCAGTACGAATTCGACGGCGAACGCCTTTACGACGGCGATAAGATCACCATCGGCAACATCAGCATCCAGGCAGTGCACACCCCGGGCCACACCCCCGAGCACCTGTCCTTCCTGGTCACCGACGGTGCCTTTAGCGACCAGCCCGGTTACCTGCTCTCGGGTGACTTCGTCTTCTCCGGGGACCTGGGCCGGCCGGACCTGCTGGACGAGGCAGCCGGCGGCATCGACACCCGCTTCGAAGGCGCCAAGCAGCTGTTCGCCAGCCTGCGGGACAAGTTCCTGACGCTGCCGGACTACGTCCAGGTCCACCCGGCGCACGGCGCCGGCAGCGCCTGCGGCAAGGCCCTCGGTGCCATCCCGTCCTCCACGGTTGGCTACGAGCGGCTCTACTCCTGGTGGGGCCCCTACCTCGCCGCCAACGACGAGCAGGGCTTCATCGATGAGCTCCTCGACGGCCAGCCCGACGCGCACGCCTACTTCGGCCGGATGAAGCGCGAAAACCGTGAAGGCCCCGCCGTCATGGGAGAACGCGCTCCGCTCGAGGAACTGGACACCGCTGACGTCGCAAAGGACCTGGCGGCGGACAAGGTCACGTTCATTGACACCCGGCCCAACAGCGAGGTCCACGAAGGAACGGTAGCCCGTTCCCTGAACGTACCGGCCGGGAAGTCCGTGGCCAGCTACGGCGCCTGGGTAGTGAACCCCGAGACGGACAAGAACCCGCTGGTGCTGCTCGCGGCAGACCAGGAGCAGGCCATGGACATGTGGGACCACTTGGTCCGGGTCGGCATCGATAATGTCGCCGGTTACGTCACCAGCATCGAAGGGCTCCCCGTGACCACCCCGAAGCTGATCCAGCCGGAAGAGCTGCAGGGTTTTGACGCCGCGATGGTCGTGGACGTCCGTAACCGCAGCGAACACATCGCCGGGAACATCCCCGGCTCGTACCAGCTCAGCGGCGGCCGGGTTATGTGGCACTTGGACAAGCTCCCCACGGACGGAACCATCGTGACCTACTGCCAGTCGGGCGTGCGGAACTCGGTGGCAGCCAGCGCCCTGCGCCGGGCCGGGTACGACGTCGTCGAACTCGACGGCAGCTACGCCGCCTGGGACGCCTTCCAGCAGACCCGACAGAACGCCGTGTCAGCAAAGTAAACCCCTAAGACCGCCCGGGCAGGACCCCCCTCCTGCCCGGGCCCGCCCGGACGCGTCCCCCACGCGTCCGGGCATCTTTATGTCCCCGGCACGAAAGCGAGCATCACGGAATGGCCAGAACAAAGACGGGAAGGACACTGGACTCCGTCGGTGTCGTGCTGGGCCTGCGGCAAAATCTGGCGCAGTTCATGCTGCTGGTGGCAGTGAACGCCCTGGTGGGCGCCACCCTGGGCCAGGAGCGCACCGTGCTGCCGCTGCTTGCGGACCAAGTCTTTGGCGTGGGCCAGTACACGGCCGCCCTGACGTACATCGCGGCGTTCGGGCTGGCCAAAGCTGCCACCAACTACTTCGCCGGAACCTTCTCGGACCGCTACGGCCGCAAACCCGTCCTGGTCGCTGGTTGGCTTATCGCCCTCCCCGTGCCGCTGCTGCTGATCTTCGCCCCTTCCTGGGGGTGGATCGTCGCGGCCAACGTCGTCCTGGGCGTCAGCCAGGGCCTGACCTGGTCCACCACAGTCATGATGAAAATGGATCTCGTCGGTCCCGAACGCCGCGGCCTGGCCATGGGGCTCAACGAAGCTGCCGGCTACCTCGGCGTTGCGGGCACTGCGCTGGCCACCGGCTACATCGCTTCAACCTACGGTTTGCGTCCAGGTCCCTTCCTCCTCGGTGCCGCCTTCATCGCCGTCGGCCTCGGACTCTCAGTCCTGACCGTCCGGGAAACCCACCACCATGCCAAAGCCGAAGCTGCTACCCATGTCCCGGTCCATGCCGGCAGTCATGGGGGGCTGAGCAACCGGGACGTCTTCACCCTGACCAGCTTCCGCGACAAATCCCTGTCCTCCGTCAGCCAGGCCGGCCTGGTCAATAACCTCAACGACGGGCTGGCCTGGGGCCTGTTCCCCGTCCTGTTCGCCGCAGCAGGGCTCAGCATCGAACTTATCGGCATCCTCGCCGCCGTCTACCCTGCCGTCTGGGGCGCCGGGCAACTGATCACCGGCCCCCTCTCGGACCGGATCGGCCGCAAACCGCTCATCGCCGGGGGCATGCTCGTTCAAGCCCTGGCCCTGGCCCTGATCGCCGCAGGAGAAGACTTCGGAACCTGGTTCGCCGCCGTCATCCTGCTCGGCGCCGGAACGGCCATGGTCTACCCCACACTGCTGGCCGCTATCGGCGACGTTGCCCACCCTGCCTGGCGGGCCCGCTCAGTCGGGATCTACCGGTTATGGCGCGACGGGGGCTTCGCTGTAGGCGCCCTGCTCTCCGGCCTCATCGCCGATGTCTACGGCATCCCGGCAGCCGTCACAGCAGTCGCTGCCCTCACCGTCGCCTCGGGGGTCCTGGTCGCCCTCCGGATGCGCGGAACCGACCACAATATCCCCGCAGGTCAGACGGACAAAGGCGTGGACCCCGAAAGATAGTAAGCATACTGTGTAAACAGTGGGTGCAACTCCGAGGATTACCCAAACGATGAGAACGGAGCGAACATGTCAAACCCAGCAGCAACACCTGACAGGAATCACGAAACCGCGCCCAAAGCGATCACCCTTCCCGGGATCATTCTCGGGGTCGGGCTTGGCGGGTTCGTTGACGGGATCCTGCTGCACCAGATCCTGCAGTGGCACCACATGCTCTCCAGCTCCGAGACCGCAAACGTCGACATCGGCGCATACCCGGTCACCACCGTCCACGGGCTGCAGATGAACACCCTCTGGGACGGGTTCTTCCACACCATCACCTGGCTCGCGGTACTCATCGGGCTCGGCATCCTGTACTCCCGGATCCGCGGATCCCGCGGCCGGATCTGGGCCTCGAAAGTCCTCTGGGGCTGGGTACTGGTCGGCTGGGGGATCTTCAACGTCACCGAAGGCATCCTGGACCATCACCTGCTCGGCATCCACCACGTCGTCACAGGTGAGTTCCAGACGGTGGCGGACATCCTGTTCCTGATCTTCGGGGTGCTCCTGATCGCCGGCGGCTGGGCGCTGCAGCGCACCGGCCAGGTCCTGGACCTGGCCGCAGGTGACCGGCGGGCGGCAGCCGGCAGCCGATGACACCTGGCCATGACACCCACGCCCACCAGGGCGCAGGGGCACTCGAGGCAGGGGTGCCGCTGGTCCTGCTCGTCCTCATCGTCCTGGGATACGTGGTCCTCGCTTACGCCCGGAGCACCGAGCCGCGCGGCTGGAACCCCTGGCGCACCACAGCCTTCGTCACGGGCGCTGTGCTCCTCGCCCTGGGCCTGATGCCCCAGACCGCCCCGTACCCGCCAGGCAGCCTGCCCTCCCACATGTACCAGCACCTGCTGATCGGCATGTACGCACCGATCGGACTCGTCCTGGGGGCGCCGGTCACCCTGCTGCTACGCTCCCTGCCACGCCGGACCGGAAAAACCATCGGCCGGGCATTCAGATCCCGCCCGCTGCACCTCCTCGCCCACCCTGTCACCGCACTGGTCCTGAACGTCGGCGGCCTCGCTGTCCTGTACTTCACCCCGCTCTACACCGCAGCAACGCAGGCGCCGGGCCTGCACTGGCTCATCCACATGCACTTCCTGCTCGCCGGATACCTCTTCGCCTGGGTCATCGCCGGGCCCGACCCCGCACCCCGACGGCCCACAGTCCCGGCCAGACTCGTCATCCTCGGCGTAGCGATCGCCGCGCACGCCATCATCTCCCAACTGCTCTACGCCGGCCTGTACGTCCAGGTCACAGCCACCGCCTTGGAGCTCCGCCAGGCCGGGGAACTGATGTACTACGCCGGAGACATCGCCGAACTGATCCTGGCCTTCGCCATGGTCACCACCTGGCGCCCCAGCCCAACCGGCAAGCATCCACGAAACCTGCAAGAAACCGTACCGGGAACGGCTTGACGCAGCGCACCGGCTGCGTTCCTACCCCGGGCCGCCAGCGCTCATGCGCCCCATGTGCCGGCAGTGTCCTGCACCTTTGGAGCGCGAGTTCGCCCAGTTGGTGAACGCCCCAACCTGACGTCAGGCAGTAACAAGGTGAGCGTCAGACTAGGCCCTGAATGCGGTTGCCACACGCTCCCGCTCGCCAGTCTTAGGTTCAAACCTGACAGCCGGTTGTCTCCGTGGCATCCAGCAGTATGCAAAGAAGTGCACGGAACCAGTGGTTCCGTGCATTTCATTTTTCAGCCCTAGTTTTCGGCGGTGGATGGTTCTTTAGCGCCGAGTTTGGCGAGAAATTCGGTGAATTTGTCGTCGGTGGAGTTTCGGAAAGAAGGCCGGGGGTCCACATGTTCGGTGTGGCAGTTGCTCAGTCCCCAAGGCTTGGATGCGATGCGGTCGAGCATCGGCCAGAAGATGTCCCTGTGCCAGCTGGCCGGGTCGGTCACGGGGTCTTTGTGGCCGTAGTTCGCTGCCCTCCAGCTGAGCCAGGCTGCGGTGAGTTCTTCCACCACGGGACTATGCCGGTACCAGCAGCCGTAGATGCGGGAAGTGTCCGATACGCCGTATCGGTCGTTGATCCAGTCCACCCACTCGCGCAGCGTTTCCATGAGAGCGACCGACTTCTCACCATCGAGTTCTTTCCAGTTCCAAGGAGCTGGTGTCTTTTTCGGCGGTGATGCCAGGAGGTCTTCGACCGCCTGGCCCATCGCTTCGACGGATCCTTGCAGGACGGTAAGCCGTTCCTCGTGCTCGACCAGCACCTCTTCAATGCCCTCGGCCACCATCGCATCGCCGCCGTCCGCAGGGGAGGGCGGAAAAGGTTCGCGAGATTCTTCGGTCATCGGATTGCTCCTTGCCTGTCGCGGCGTTGTTGCGCTGTGGCCTTGTCTTCCTTGATTTGATTTGCGTCCGCGCGTTCCCACCAGGGCATGAGTTTGACCCTGGCCGGGGCGACGTTGCTGTAGTGCATGAAGGCTTCTCCTACAGGGAGCTGCTGAATCTCGTTGCCTCGGATCACGGGTCGTTCTTCCTCGCTGATGGTCCGGGAAGATCCGCCGCGCCCCTGGGAAGTGGAGACGCGTTCCTTGCGGGTAGTCCCCGCGGCCCGGGCAATCTTGTCCAGTTCATCGAGTTCTTCCAGGCCAGGGAGGAACAGCCTGATCGATGACGTTCCACGGATTGCCGTGGCTGCTTCGGCTCCCCATCGCTGCCGGTTCTGGGCAAAGGACTGGCTGAACCCGATGATGCGGATCCCGCGGCCGCCGGAATCCGAGAGGGCACCGGCCATGTCCGGGATGGCAGCGACATTCGGGGCTTCGTCCAGGACCATCGTCAGTACCGGCCAGAGCCTGCCCCCGGGCATGCCCTGGGAAATGCGCTGGGCTTTGCGGAACATGAAGTCGGCAAACATCGCCACGAGCGGGGCGACCGGAGAACGTTCCCCGTCCGTGAGCAGGTAGATCGTGTTCGGCTTTTCCAGGAACTTCTCCATGTCGAATCCTTCTCCCTTGGGTGGGGTCAGGGTGTCGAGGGCTTTGGGGGACGTCAATGGTTCCAGGAGGCCGGCGAGGGTTTCCTGGATGGAGTCCACCGTTTCGCCGGCCCGGGAGGTCGTGAGAGTACGGAGCCTGGCTGTGAAAGCTGCGGGGGCTTTGTGCTGGGTCAGTATTTCCAGCGGCTCGGTGTCGGTGAAGTCGTTGGCCCATTTCACGACGTCATCGATGCTCTTATCTCCCAGCGCGGCCGCGTGGAGGAACCTACCCAGGATCGCGGCGGCTTTGGAATTGAAGAAGTCCCCGTTCTTCACGTCTCCCATCGGCTGCGCCCCGGCCCAGGCTTTACCTCGGGCCAGCGCTTCGTCGGGATCTTCGCAGCCGTCCACGACGTTCCACCTGACCTTGTTCGACCACCCGGAAATGTCCTGAAGGTCGAACACGGAAACATCACCCCGACGTTCGCGGGCGATGGCGGTGAGCATGAGCAGGTCATTTTTGGTGGACGTGGCAATCACGGCACCTGGTGCATCCAAGGTGATGCCTACGGCCAGGAACAGGGTCTTACCGGAGCGCTGCGGCGCGAACACCCACATCGAGTCTTCGTGCTGGACGTAGAGGGTCTGACCGTCGAGCTTGCACAGGGCGACGATCATGTCCTCTTCAGTGGCATCCGCCGGCAGCTCCAGGGACTGCTTGGCTTTGGCCAGTGCTGCGTTCTTGCCCATCCGCTTTTCGAGGTCCTTGTACCGGGGCAGCCCGTCATCGCGGTGCTTGTTCCCGCCGAAGATGGCCATGAGCATGCCCGTCCCGACGAGGGCCAGGACAGCGAGAACGATCAGGATCCAGGTCGCCGCTCCGGGCCAGAGAAATTCGCCGGCCTTGATCTTGGCCCACAGGGCGGAGAAGTCCGTCCAAGGCATCCCGGTGGGAGTGATCAGTTCTCCCAGGAACGCCGAGACCCAGCCCAGAACAACCAGCCCGGTGGCGAGGGCGGCCAGAGCGATCTTCATGACTGAATCCGTGGACATGGCCTTGGCGGTGCTCATGCTGCTTCCTCCCGTGTGTCGGCTTCAACCTGGTTGATGGTGGCCGTGGATTTCATGGCCTTATCGGTGTCGGTGAGTTCGATTTCCAGGGCGCTGCGGACGTGGATGGCAATAAAAGGATCCTTACCGCCGATCCGCATCATGCAGGTGCCTTTGGTCAGGGACGCGATATCGGCCGCGGACCCGGCGGGCAGGTTGAACATCCGTTCGCATGCCCAGGCATCATCGGATTTTTGCTGCTTGTAGAGCAGGACCGTTCCGCATTCTTTGAGCATGGCGATGGCCGGTGAGTCTTCGGGAATGTCGGAGATGTGGTGGAACGCGAACATGCACGAGAGCGACAATGCGCGGGAGAGCTTGGTGTTGCGGCGGGTTACCTTGGCAACCGAGCCCTGGACTGTGTGCCAGGCTTCCTCGATGACCAGGACAGTGGGGACTGCTTCGCTCTGACGGTAGAGAGTGTTCGCCAGCCACGTGTTGATGATCGTCATCACGATCGCTAGGGCCGGCCCATCCTCCGGCAGCAGGGACACGTCAAAGACGGTCAGCCCGGCGTTCAGGGAAATTTCCTCGCTCGTTGGTCCGTCTATCAGGCCGGCTAGGTCGTCTTCTATCATGCGTTCGAGCTCAAACGCGGGGTCCTGTCCCCACTGTCGGATTTCTTCCACGCTCAGGTTCGAGGCCGTTGCCGCGTCCGCGTCGGGTGCGTAGAGAGCGGAAAGGACGTGGCGGATATGGGCGATTTCATGGTTCGCTGCCGCCGTGCGGAGAGCCTGTTTGTGGGCCATGCGGACTGCTTTGCCTTCCTTGGGCAGCAGCGGCCGGCCTAGGGCTTCTTCAACAACAGCACGGACCAGCATGGACTGGCCTGCCGGGGTGGAGAGCGCGGTGTCGTCGTGGCTGTCTTCATTCAGCCGGGCAGCGATGCGCGGGTCCAGGATGTTGATCCTGGCCCCGCCGCCGCCGACCATGAACTTCACCGGTGTGATGCCCAGGCGTTGGGCAAGCGAGGTGTATTCCCCGCCGTTCTGGTCCAGCTGGTACTTCTTATCGATCACGACAACCCGACGGCCAAGGAGCAGCTGCCGCAGCACCGCCCAGGTTTTGATCCCGGAGGACTTGCCCTGGCCAAGATCCCCGATGAAGCAGACGTTCGGGGATTCGAGCTCGTTGCCGTAAGACGTGAACGGGTCGTGGACGACCATCCAACCCGATCCGGCATCGATCCCGAACGCCAGGCCCCGGTGCGAGGTGGGAGGTGAGGCGATGGCCATGTGTGAAAATTCCATCTGCCGGGTGGAGGACAGCACTCCCGGGGCCGCCGGATCGTAGTAGCCCAGATGCGAGGCACGCGGACTCTTCCGCTCACAATGCCACTGCACGGCTGCCTTGCTCTGGGCATCGTTAGTGCGCTTTTTCTTTCCTGCCCGGCGTTTGGCTGCCAGGGCATCCTCGGTCGCCAGTGCGGCCCCGTGTTCGGCGTTGAGGTGCTGCTGCTTAGCGCGGGAGCGCTGGGTGCGGCGTGATGTGGTGGTCAGGGCCCAGGGCATCCGCAGGCCTTTGATGAGTTTGGGGGTGTTCATCGGATTCCTCTCGTGAACGGCATGGTGGTGATCAGGGCCAGATCGTTGCGGTGATCCATCCAGTCAATGAATTCGATCCCGGCATCCGCGGCAGCAGCCTCGATCAGGTCAGCGGTGGCCAGCAGCTCATCCTCTGATTCGACGGAGTAGGAGATGTAGAGCGCGTACGCGGCACCGTGGTGCCCGGAACCGGGTTTGAGGTCCAGGAGCCTTTGGCTGGATGCGCCCATGAGGACTTCTTCTGATCCGTCGGTGACGACACCGGATTTGGCGACTTCCTTGCCCTTGGCGCGGTCCATGGCCGCGTCTGTGCGGGCTTTCCCTCGTGCGGTGCGGGCATCGGAAAGTTCCATCACCATGGAGACGGTGTGGACCACGGCCGGCTGGATTCCGGAGACCAGGGATTGCAGTGCGGAGACGGGGATCGCTTCGGGGCTGAAAGCTGAGGCCGGGACGTACCCGGTGCGGGTGTGCCAGTGGCCGTTGATGACCACGGAAGAATCCGAGGAATCGCCGTCCAAGTGCTGCCAGCAGTCTGCCAGGTCCGCGTTCTCATCATCGTCGATGTCGAAATCCGGATCCTGAAGGTGCCGCAGGAGCGCCGCCATCTGTTCAGGTCCCAGGGTGCGGTAATCCTGAATGCCGCCCATCATCTGCGCCTGGGCCAAAGCGGTGCGGATTTCCTGATGAATTGCCAACCCCAGTCCGGTGTCCCCGCCGCCAAGTTTGGAGGCCTTCAGGGACAACGCAGCGGACCGAGGAATGCGGAAGGTCTCGTAGGTGCGGTGCTGTTCTGAGCGGGACTGCAAGGTTTGCACCAGATCCCCGTAGGAGGTGATCAGCAGCCGGTTGATGCCCTGGGCCTGTTTGTCCTTGATCCACAGCAGGTGGTCTGTGGAATCCATGGGTACGGCGCGGGAAAGAGTTTGGACGTGGGAAATGAGGGACTGCCGGCGGGCCATGCGGGCCAGGAACTGACCGCGGGCCACATAAGCGGAGTCTTCCCGGTTTTCCTCGCGGATCCCGGAGGAGGAACCCATGACTTCCACGGTGACCGTGTAGTACGGGGTTTTGATCCGGCCGCCGTGACGAAAAACCGTCATCGGGCCGGTAGGGGTCTGCACGGTGAACGGGCGGACCGTCCCGACCATAAGCGGGGCATTGTTCCGGTGTGTCACCGGAACCTCGATCATGCCCTTTTCGTCGGCCCGGGCACGGTCGGCTTTGCCGGCCTTGACCATGCGGGTCTGATCCCGGAACTTCACCGGAACAAACGTCGCGGTCTTGTTTTTCCGGCGGGAGCGCTGGTGGTGCCGCTCCACGAGCAGAGCACCGAGGGACCGGTACCCGGTGATCTTGCTCGGAGTGGTCAGCACGATACCGAGGCCGATGATCGCAGCGCCCAGGATCAGGCCAAGCACGATCACGTCCGAGAGAGCAATGATCGCCACCATCCCTGAAGCCAGGGCGATACTGAGCCCAATCCACTCAGGACCGGTGCGGTTCCCGCCCCACAAACCACGGCGGGAAACCTCACCACCGACAACAACCATGCGTCCCATCAGACCTACTCCCCTGCTTTCGTTCTGCTCATTACCGGCCGCTGATGTGATCGGTATCGGGCACCATCGAGTTCACGCTCTGACGGCCGCGCAGTGCGGCCTGCCGTGATGCTTCACGCCCGGCCAACAGGAACGCTGTCGCCCCGCCTGCGGCGATCTTGGCGGATCCGCGAGTGGCCGCCATAGTGCCCCGGCCAACAGCCCCAACTCCATTGCGGGCAGCAGCAGCAGTTTTTCCGGCCGGAGTACCGGCCCGGTCATCGCGCTGCGCCTGGGCAATGGTGCGGGTATCAGGTGCAGCCGGTGCATCTTGGCCAGCGGCTCCCATCCCGGCAGTCCCCTGTCTGGTGCCGCCGGCACTACGACGGCCACCACCTGTAGTTGCGCCGGCCCCGGCTGCACCACCGGTCAGACCCCCTTCAGGACCGGCCGAGAAGCCGGGTCCGCCTGATGTCTGGGCTGCCGCCCCGCTCACGGCAGCACCGGAGCGCCCACCGCCGGAGCTGGACTGTGCCTGCATGGTGCGGCGCTGACGGATCATTGCACCGATCCCGGCACCGGCGCCGGCCACCATTGCTGCCCCTGCAATCGAGGGCCGGTTAGCACCCAATGAACTGGCTGAGGATGGCAGTATCGGGACGAATTTGAACAGCAGCGCGGGCGAGAAGGCCAGGACCACCATTGCGGCGGCCGCGATGAACACCGAGGAGGCGTTCACCAAGGCATCCCCGGTACCCTCGCCCTGGAACGCGGGGCGGTTCGAGATGAAGCTGAACAGCGCACCCATGATCAACAGAATCAGCGGTTTGGACAAGGCGATACCGAGCCACAGCGACCCGGCCTTGGCGACGCGGCCCCGGTGTTCGGGATGGATCATGAACCCGATCATCAACGCAATGCCTACGCCCAGCAGTGACAGGGCGAGCGGCTGCAGGGCGAACAGCCCCAGGAGCGCCCAGGCTCCGATGAACAGCAACCCGAACAGCAACACGGCTGCCAGCGGTCCGAAAACGCCACTGGACTCGTAGGAGGCGAAACGGGAAATGCTTGTGGCGAAGTCCCCGATCTGGTTCGAGGTCCAGGGGCTGATCGACTCAGTAACCTGAACCAATGCGTTATTGCCCACGTACCCCAGAACCGGGCCGAACAACGCCAAAAGAACCGCGAGTGGGGCGTACCAGATCACCGACTCACGCATAGCGTCCGGGTCGATCCTTTCGTCCGAATAATCCTTGAACAGCTTGAAGAACATCAGAGCCAGCAATACGATCCCGACACCGGAAAAGACCGACCAGGTGTTCCGGAACCCGTCATCGACCTGAAACTCCGAGACTTTCAAGAGGTTCACCAGAACCTCGTTCGTGGCCGTTACGCCGGCTTCCTTGGTCGAGTTCGCAAACTTCTCAAACCCGTCCTTGGCATTGGCGATAAACGCCACTGTGTCTACCGCGCCCAACACAAACTGCCCACCAGGCTGCGTAGAAACAGCCGTACGCAGCACAGCCCCAGCAATCGGAGAAAACTTCGACCAAGCAGCTTCAGCGACGCATAATCCTGTGGTGGCCGGGCGGGCCCCTTCATTAGCCATGGCAGTGCAGAACTGGGTTTTGCTTACCTCGGGTTTGTAATCAAGGGACTGTTCCGGGGTGGTCAGGAAGCTGTTGAAAGCCCGCGCGGACATTCCCTCGCAATCCTGCCCAACCATGCTTCCGCTGAAAAGGCCCGGTTGGCAGACGCTTTTGGCCATTTCCCGGTTCAATCGGTCCCGGATGCCATCACGTTGATCGGCCGGAAGCCCAGCCAACCTTTTCATCTGATCAGCATTCAGCTGTTCGGACGCGTTGACTTCGTCCGCTGCCTGGGCCGCTCCAGCGGTGACGACGCCCATGCCGAGGAACAGGGCCAGGCACGCGGCGCCAAGCCGGAGTCGGGTACTAACGCGTAGCGTTCGCATACTCGACCCACCCTTCCTTGCTCAGGTCCTCGAAATACCGGGCCAGGATCTGCTCATCGAGCGGCGGGATTTTCCCCGTGGGAGGCACTCCCAGGCC
Source organism: Pseudarthrobacter sp. WHRI 8279 (assembly GCF_040224115.2). Lineage (NCBI taxonomy): Bacteria > Bacillati > Actinomycetota > Actinomycetes > Micrococcales > Micrococcaceae > Pseudarthrobacter > Pseudarthrobacter sp. WHRI 8279. The sequence continues at coordinate 27,276 of NZ_CP168164.1, forward strand.
GCCAGTGGGGCCTTTATCTTTCAGTCGGGACACCAGGTCGGAGTCATTTACGCCTGTCACGGCGTTGGAGATTTTCCAATCTTCCTTCCATGTCAGTTCCATGGTTCTGGTGCCGAAATATCCCTGTGGCAGGGAGTCACTGACTCCGAGGGCGCCAAAAAACACCTGCACCACGGCTGTCTTCTTCGGCTCGCAGGAAACCGTTCGGTACAGGCCGCCGGCCTTTACGTTGGACTGTTCCATCCATCCACCGGCAAAAGACTTCAGCTGATTGCCTTGGGCTTTGGCATCGGCAATGACGCTGAACGGGAGAAGGGTCTGCTCCAGCCATGGGCCGGGGACGGCGAGAGAATTCAGGGTCTCTTTCTGTGTCTCCCAAGTTTCGAGATTTACGTCAACCAGGAGTGGCGTGTAGTTGGCTGCTGCCTGCGCTGCGGAGTCGCAGGAGCCGTTGTAGCCAATAGGGGTCCTGCCGTCGGCGGCTGTTTTGGTTCCGCCCTCCCCGATGTTGATTTTGGAGACGGGGAATCCAAGCGTGCCAGCGACCATGCCCGTCTCTGCACTGGGTTCCGGCTGTGCAGCCTGTTCCGCGGGGCGGAGGTTGATCAGGACGACGGCGACTGCCACGATCACCACGACAGCGGCGATCGCGATCAGCATTTTCCATTTTGTTCTCATGGTCTGGTTCCGTTCTTCAGTAGGAGAAAGCCGCCAGCGACGAAGTCTGACACTAGTGTTTAGGCTCCTGCTGCGGCTGTCAGTGCGAGGATGCCGCCGATGATGACGCTGGCGCCGGCGACGGCTGCGAAGGCGACGCCGCTGCGCTTGGCACCGTCCGCGCCATCTGCAATGTCGTCCGAGTGGCCGCGCTGCCGGGCGATTCCCCACTTGCCCAGGTTCATCAGGAAAGCGGCGGTGACCAGGATCAGCACCAGGGCCCAGAGCCCCCCGAGGATCAGCTGGATCGCGCCTTGGAACTGAACTCCGAAGACGTTGATGTTGGGGGTCACGCCGTCCAGGGGGTTATCTGCGGCCGCGGGGATGGTGACGGTGGTGAGGATGCTCTTGAACATGGTGTGGGTTTCCTATCGGTTGGTGGTGGGGTTACGTGCGTGGGCGTTGCGGTTGTCTACCTCGAGCAGGCCTGCGGCGATTTCTGCGGTGACGCGTTCGAAGGCGCGGCGGGCGGGATCGCCCACGAGCTGCCAGTCGATGATTGAGCCGTTGTCCAGGGCCGCGTCATAGGGGATATCGATGATGGACCGCACCGTGGATTCGAGCTGGGCGCGGAGGTCCGCTTGATCGGTCGCCGAGACTTTGGCGCCCCCGCCCTGGGTGATGACGACGACGGCGTTGGCGACGAGGTTCTTGTAGTGCGGGTTGCCCTGGCGCTCGGACATGGATTCGAGCTGTTCGATCATTCGCAGGGCCGAGACGACGGCGTTGCGCTGGAGTCGGACAGGGATCACGAGCTGGTCTGTGACGTCGATGGAGGCCAGCCAGTTTTCGGAGCGGGTGTTGTTTCCGGTGTCTAGGACAATGGTGTCGTAGAACCGGCTGACCACCGTGTGGATGCGGTTGAATTCGTCCGCGCCGATGGACTTCATCCGGTCCGGGTCTTCGTCCGATGCCAGGACGGAGAACTGGTTCTTGCCTTGATGGCGGGTGTAGTAGGAAAAATCGCCTTTACGGGCCTCGATGGTTTCGAACTTTTCCAGCACGTTCAGCAGGTCCCACACGGTGCGGGTGGAGCCGTTGGCGTTGGTCCGCACACCGAGGGTGCCCATCATTTCGTTGTTGTCCCAGACGATGGCGTGCTGGCCGGAGTGGATCCCGAAGGTTGAGCCGATTCCCACGCTGCACATGGTCTTGCCGACCCCGCCCAGAGGCTGGGCGACCATGATGCGCATGGGCCTGGAGTAGACCCGTTGGATCGCCGAAAGGTCCGTGCGGCGGGCCAGCTCCGCCGCGCCTACCTTGGGCCTGATCAGCCCGAACGTCACGGTCCGCAGGAAGGCCTGCCAGCCGGTGGCCGGTGGTAGTTCATCGTTCATGTTGTCTTTTTGCAGCACTGATGCGCTGCGCCGGCCGCTGACCAAGGGGGCCGCCTGAGCTTCCACGGCCGCCTGCTGGGCCAGTGCCGGCCCGGTTACTGCAATGGCGGGGGCCGCGGTTTCCTCGGCGGGTTCTGCGGCATTGTCTTCTGCCGACGGTTCGGGGTTCAGCAGGCTGATGGGGGCGCGTGACTTCCGCTCGGCGCCTGACCAGTTGGTGCTCATCGGGTCTTCCTTTCGATCGCGGGGTTCTGACTTCTGAAAATCTGTGGTGCCCGTTCCTGGAACAGGATTGGGGCACCGTCTGTGCCTGTGCTCTGCGGGCTGGGCCGTTGGGGACCGGTGAGCGGGTCGGTGAACAATGGTGCTGTGCCGAACTCGTCAGCGCCGGCGGTGGGCGTGCTCATTGCGGAGTCACCGGGCTGATGGAGGTGACAAGCCAGGGATCGTCCTGCCCGATGCGGTGGAGCATCATCGTCCACGGCCCGGCGTTGGTGTCGAAGGATGCTGTAACCGTCATGGGGTTTTGCGCCTCCCGGCTGATCGCGGGACCGTCCGTGACGGTGGAGAACGGAACACGGGCCGGATCGATGTAGCGGGCGTCTTCCTTGTACTCGGTCGCGAGCATCGGTTCCAGATCGTTGAACCAGGTCTTCTCCTCCACCGAAGGCCGGCCGAACAGGGCCATGGCCTTCGCGGCGGTCCCTTTGACCTTCGCTTCGGCGGCGGCATCCCAGGTGACGTTAGGGCCGTGGTAGTGCTCAGAGACCTCGTCATGCTCGTGGCCATCACCGGCTGAGTGCACGTCAGGATCGCCCGTGATGGTCGGGGCCGGCGCGGCCGCGGTGGTAGCCGTGTGTGCGGTTGGGGTCCCGGCGCAGGCCGTCAGCAGGGCTGCGGTGGCCAGCAGGGCCGGGGCGAGTGCAGTTCTGCGCATCACAGGATGCCTTTCTCTTTGAGAATCGGTGTGGGGTCGATGGTGGCGTTGATCGGGATCATCGGATTCGGCAGTGCCCCGGCGTAAAACTCCATATGCAGGTGCCGGCCGAAAACGTTGCCGGTCGCACCCTCAGTCCCGAGAGGGGTTCCGGCGGCAACGGTGTCGTCTTCCTTGACCTTCAAAGAGCCGGCCTCCATGTGGTACATCCCGATGGTCAGTTTCCCGTCCAAGGTTTGGCCTGTGACGCCGGTTCCGAACTGGCCTTCGAGATTGCGGATCTTCACGATTTTCAGATCCGTGATCGCCACGATCACCCCCGCTTGGCCAGGAGTGGAAAAGTCGATTCCGTAGTGGAAGTTGGCCAGTACTCCCCCGGCCGTACCGGGAGGGGCCGGCCGCGGGCCATACCCACTGGTCATGACAGCCTCCGGCAGGGGCTTGACCCACTTCCCGGCAATGTCGCCGACAACCTGGTTTCCCTCACCCGGGCACACCCCGGACGGATCCACCAGGGAAGCCGATTCCCCGCCGAGTGCCTTGACGATCTGCGTGGCCTGTTCCCGGAACCGGGTGTAGTGGTGTGGATCCGCGTTCCGCTGCGTGCGGTGGATGGCAATGGTCGGTTCAAGGGTTGCCCACCCCTGAACGTTCTGGAGAGCTTTGAAGAAGTTTGTAGCGCTGGCGTGGGGGTCCATGCGGTCCTCGTAAGAACCCCACGCACCATTTGCCCGCTGCTGGAACAGCCCGCGTGAGTCCGGGCCCGCACCGTCACCGAAATCGATGACCCGCAGCGTTGACTCACCAATGGCAGCCTGAACACCGATCAGCTGTGCGGCCACGGGCAGCTTCAGATCCGCTGCAGCCTTCATGATCGCGGCCGCGTTCTTCATCTGCTCACCATCGAACCCGGCCACTGTGCTGCCAGGGACCGGTGATGCTGTGGATACAGCTGACGTACCAGGTGCCACACAGGCAGAAGCGGCCTGAGCCGGTGTTCCGCCATCGTCAAGAACCACAACAACGAAGCCCAGGGCGAGGGCGGTAGCGGCGGCAACAGGAACGACGACTTTTCGAAACGCGTTACCTGCAACGGCTGTTGCTGCCCCAGCAGCAGCGACACCCATTAGGACGACCGCCTGATTCTGTCGGTGCGAAACCAGCAGCCGATGAACAGGTCAGTCCCGCCCCTGCACCGCATAGTGACTCGCATGTCGCCCCTCCCCTGGGCTATTCCGGGGCTTGTCCCCGGACGGAAAAACCATCCCGGCTAAACTCAGCCGTAAGGCTAGGATGGATTTGAAACCAACCGTTAAGTATCTGCGAATGCTTAACTATTGGGATCATTTTAGCAGAATCAATCGTGCGAGTCTTGTCGTATTTGCCCCATCCAAGGAGTGTTTGTGCCTGTCTCAGCCTCAGAGTTCAAGAGCTGGCTGGACGCTCAGTCCATCAGCACTTCCCCTGCCGCTCTGAGCGCTCTGACGGGGCTGCACCGAGGCACTTTGGGCAACCAGCTGCGGCGTGGAAATGTTGCAGAATCGACGGTCGTTGCCGTGGCGCGCGCGTCCGGAGCGAACGTGCTGGAGTCCCTTGCCTCCTTTGACCCGTACAGGGACATATACACCAGACGGATTGAGCCCACGCCGGCAGAAGTGCTTAGCCAGGTACACCACGCAGACCTGATGGCCGAGCTACAGTTCCGCACCTCGAAGAAGTACTACCCGCGGGATCTGCGGAAACATATTCCGCTCATAGACTTCCCGCACGAGGGATCCAATCGGGCATGGATTGACGCCATCGACTCCGGCGACATCAGGCACCGCATGGCAGAAGAGACTGGCATGGCCCTGACATACATCTTCACGCAGCTCACCGAAAACAAACTGACCGCACCGCTTGCGGCAGCAGCCTCCAGGGCAGCAGGCACTTCGTTCGCATCAGGTCTGGTGGTTGTAGGCCTCGTGCTTCCGGCCGAGGCAGGCTGGCAACCACGCGCCAGGGAGGACGAGCTGCTTGAAATCACGGACGATGCTCTTGTCGAGCTAATCTCCGGCCGTATAAACCTGCTGCAGCGGCGCGTCAAACAACGTAAGGAAGCCCAGGAGTATGCGGAAAAGATGACTGAGCTTCTGGGATGAATCCACTAGGTGTCGTGCCGGTGACGCTCATGCTCATCCTTCTGGGCAGTCTTACGTTCAAGCGCATAAATACACCCGCATCCGGGTTTGAGCACGCCTTGCGGGGAAAGGCGAGCAGAATCGCTTTGTCGGGCATCTTTCTCACCACCGCTTATCTGCTGCTGGTACCGCCCGTGTACTACGCGCTGGATTCGATAATGCCGATCACCAACGCTACCGACCTCATCTCCAAGTACTGTGCACTGGTAGCCGTCGCCTTTCTGGGCGGGCACCTTAGTGTCGCCTACGGATCCCCCTTTGCCCGTCGGTGGACAGTGGGCGCTTCCGGAACCGTTGTGCTGGGCCTCGTCTCCGCCGGCCTGCTGTGGACTGTCGTGGCCACAGACGCCCCGTATTCATCCCCCCAAATGCTCGATTTCGCCACACAGCCCAGCGTTCGAATCAACACCTGGCTAGTGCTGTTCTACGTGGCTTACATTGTCCTTCCCTTGGTGCGGCCGGCGTACCTCGACTCCAAGAAGAACCCTCTCCGGACAGGCCGGGCGGCTTCAGGAATGATTGCCGGCGGTTTCGCCCTCTCCCTCTTGCGCGCAGGCGCGTACCCCGTCGAGTGGTTTGGTGCCGGGAATATGGTTTACCTGTACATGCTCATCTCCTACGCCTCCACTGCCCTTGTGGTCGTGGGGCTCGCGCTGTTTGCTTACGCGCGCAGGAACGGAAAAGTGAAAACCGAGCTGGGATCCGCCCTCTCACTCGATTAGGAAGGCCGGGAGACATGACTACCCCCCAACAAGCGCAGGAAGCAGTCAAAAGTGTTTTATCGGAAGTACCGCGGGAGCACGAGGCTGCCTATCGCGTCATCTACCAGGCAGTGACTGTGTGCCTGGCAGCTGGCATGGAGCGGCGGGCAGCTGCCGCCTACTTGGGAGTCTCACGATGGCGTATCGACCGCCAAGGACGCTACTTTCGGTCCTTGAGAGCGACCAGGACCTTGTTCCGGGATGCCATGGCTGCCAATCCTGCAACTGATCCTGCCGGCGAGTCCGCGGAAGCCATAGTCCGAAGAGCGTGGAAGAAGTAACACCCAAAGGGTCCCAAATCCCAAAATTCTTGGTTTTATGACATATTGGAACCATGCCTTCCGAACTCTGTCACGAGCTTGCTGAGCGAGTCACAGCCCACTCGATGACTCTTTCAAAAAGAGCGACACGCCGCGGCGACGTGCAGGGTTTCGTTTATCAAAACCGCTTAGATAGCACTATGGCAATTCAGAAGCTTGCTCAGGGAGGCCGCCCTTCCAAGGGGCCCCGCCACACGTTTGTGGTCAAGCCCGATCTTGCGCGGGCCGAAAAGCTGCGGACCATTATGGAAATTCTTGGCACGAACGCAGTTGATTACCTGACTCCGCTGGTTGCCAGCCATATAGATTCCATCGACCTTGAACAACTGCGCAATCAGGAGACATTGCCTATACCGAAAGCCAGTTAATAACTGAAGGCCCGCACATGGCGGGCCTTCGTTAAGTATTTAGTTCAGATCTCGTTCTTGGCGGGATGTCGATCTGAACTTTTGTCCAACACCCACCCAGTGGGTGGATTTTGTCGTTCCCCCGAAGGAGTAACTGCTGTCTATGGTACCGGAAGTCAATTCCGCGTCAACGCACGCACGTAAGGGTGTCGCGGGCCAACCTAGCCCTCAGCAGGCGTGGATCCTTGCACCCCTGATCGCCGGCCAAGCGTCCTACCGCCTAGGCCGATGGATGGGCACCAGGTTCCAATACCCCCGGCCGGCGACTCCGCCCACCATTACGACATCTCTGCCCGAGCACCCTGCAGCAGTCATGATCCACGGTACGGACGGTTCCGTAGCCACTCTCTGCATCGACCTGGATACATCCAAGGCACTGAAGAGCGTCGTGGACTCAGACGCAGCCCGGCTCAAGAAGCTTCTGGACGAAGCCAACGTCAGTTACGTGGAGGACTTCTCCCCCAGCGGCGGCAGGCACATCTACATTCCCCTTCAACAACGCCTCTCCGCCGCGAAAGCCCGCGAGCTTGTCGAAGCCCTCGGCCTTCTCGCCGCAAGTCTGGACCCGAGCCCCCACCAGAACATCACCGACGGCTGCATCCGCGTGCCGGGCTCAAGGCATAAGGCTGGCGGCCACCAGACCCTCATTACTCCCCTATCCCAGGCCTACGCCACCCTCCGCGTACGCAACTCAGCGCGTGCTATGGCAGCATTGCGCGCCGCACTGGCCCCGGAGCTGGCCCGCAACAAAGCCATCCAGAAACGCCAAGCCAAAGCAGCAACAACAGCACGGACCACTGCTGGACAGCTGCCCCTCGCTGGCCGCAGCGAAACCCCACTGCGCCGAATTGCACGCACTGGCCTTTACGACACGGCCAAGTACGCTAGCGCCTCAGAGGCCCGCATGGGCGTGCTGAACCACTTCGCTGCGTGCGGATGGACCCTGGAAGACGTACGGAACGAACTCACCGGCCAGTTCCCGGGCCTAGCGGCCCTCTATGGCACGCAAGCCAAACAGGCGCGACTCCTTTCCAGCGAATGGGCCAACGCCCAAGCGTTCACCAACGCCGGCAGCACCCAAAAACGTAAGTCCCGTGATGCCGGGAAAATCGATGCTCTTATTAACAACACAAGCCCCACTGAACCCACAGGGGGGGCACTCCCCCGCAGCTCCGCGTCAATTCACCAACTCGTGAACGACTTGGAAAATGTCCTGTACGCCGTCCTGGACCATCGCTTGGCAGCCAGGGGTCGTGAAGGACTCAGCCTCCGCCTCCTGATCCGCGGCCTGATGGGCTACATGCGGGCGAAAGAAACGGATTTTATCGATGTCGGCTGCCGTACCCTTGCGGTCGCCCTGGGAAAGCACCATGTCACCGTTGCTCGGTTACTGCCCGTTCTGGTCCAGGCCTCCGACGGGATTCTCACTAAAGTCGCGGACGCCCGCCGCAAGACAGCGGACGTCTACCTCATTCAGCTGCCCCAGCACTATCAACAATTAGCGAGGGAGCTGACATGGCGCAAAGGACGCATCCATGCCGTGCGACCCGTCTTCCGAAGCCTGGGAGACGTGGCTGCCCTTGTTTACGAATCCATCGAACGAGCTAGGCACTCCCCCACCACCGCGGAAATCGTCCGCTTCACGAGCATCAGCCGCAACGCCGTATCAACTGCGTTGACCGATATGGAGGCCCTGGGTATGGTCTACCGCGAGCACGGTCAGTGGAAGAGAACGGCAGTTAATCTCACCAATCTGGCGGTAAGGCTGGGCGTTTTGGAAGATTACCAATCCCATATCAGCCGTAACCGGTTCGAACGCGCCCGCTGGCACGCATATCTGGACCGTTTCCGGATCAGTGAGGTCGATGAAGGCGCACTGTACGACCAGGAACGGGATGATTATTGGTTGCCTCCTGGGGATGCTTTTATCTGGAATGCCGCATAGACGACGAACCGTGCTGCAGCGGCTGTCCGAGTGTCGGCACGCATCTTCCCGGCAACGCGGCGAACTTAATATGCGGATGACAAGCGCTGACGTTCAATGTGGACCGCTTTGAGATTCATCCTCCCGGGGTCCACCGGCCCACACTGAGGACCAGCGCAACGGGACACTTCCCCATGGTGCAAGATTTCTCTTTCCGCACGGACGACACACACCCCCGGGGTGCGGGCACAGTGTGTCTGGCAGGTCTAGGAGCGCTGAGCACGTGGGTGGCGTTTAAGGCATAGGGGGGGCTCGCCTGGTCTCTACAGGGGGCGACAGCCACAAGCGGGCAGGGCGGTTCCTACTCACCATTTACAGGGATTGGCTATGCGGCTGACTTTTACTTGTAAAAAAAGCTTATACAGCGAAACATGTGAACCATGCTCTAGAAGTAAAGCTTGTCATACCAGCTTCACTTTTTTTACAAGTAAAAAAAGTGAAGACACGCAAGCCAGCTTCACAAGTGAAACAAGTCATGCTGTTTACGCTGGGAACACTTGTCAAAGGAAGGGCTCGATGAAACATGATCTGGACCGCGGCGCGCTCAGTAGGGTAATCGCGGTAATCAACGGTAAAGGCGGGGTCTTCAAAACCAGCCTTGTAGCCAACGTCGGTGGACTCCTCGCGGAGGCTGGCTCACGTGTACTCCTCGTGGATCTGGATCCCCAGGGCAACCTCGCTGAGGACCTGGGCTACTCCGACCAAGGAGATGGCGGCAGGAGCCTGGCAGCCGCGCTCTGCTTCGGCGCAGAGCCGTCCTTGCTGACGGGTGTCCGACCCAACCTGGACGTCATCTCCGGCGGACCCGAACTCGACGATGCAGCAGCATTTCTCGGAGCCAAGGCCCAAAAGGACCGCGATGCAGCCCACCTAGCCCTAGCAAAGATGCTCGCAACCGTCGCGGGGGAGTACGACCTCGTTCTACTTGATTGCCCGCCCGGCAATGAACCTCTGCAGGCGGCAGCTGTCGCGGCTGCACGGTACGCACTGGTACCCCTAAAGACAGACATGTCTAGCCGCAAGGGCGTTGCTGCGGTCGCAGCACGCATGGACAGCGTTGTTGGACTCAACCCATCACTGGACCTCTTGGGTGTTGTCTTGGTTGGAACCGGAACCAACTCAAAACAAGTCCATAAGGTCACCCGTGATCACCTCATCGCCGACTTCGGAACCGACGAAGTGCTGTTCCCAATGACCATCCGTCACGCAGAAGCAACTGCCCAGGCATGCCGGGAGCGCGGGCTACTGGCGCACGAGCTCGAACGGGAACTTAGCAAAGCACCAAAGTGGTGGGAGATCCGGCGCGGGGAAGCCAAAGCCACTAATGCAGGACCAAAATCTGCATCCAGCGTTGCTGAAGACCTGCACGGAGTCGCCATGGAAGTAACGCGACGCGTCGCCGCAGCAGAATCCCACGAGGTTAATGCATGAGCACCCAGCAAAACACCAGCCGACCCGCGCTCGGGCTGCCGCCCAGGCCCGCAGCAGCCCCAACTACCGACGCGCCGCTAGCGCGAATGCTGCCCGGCCGCCGTCAGGAGGTGCTGACGAAGAAGGAAGAACCCAAGGAAGCCCCGACTGAGAACATGACGGTAAGCATTCCCACGGCTCTTCGCAATCGCGCCAAAGCCGCGTACAAGGCGACCAGCTACGCCGAGGGAGATAACACGTGGGCACATTTCGTGGCTAAGGCCATCGAAGCAGAAACCATCCGACGCGAAGCAGAACATAACCAGGGCGAGATGTACCCGGCATGGGGAGAGAAGCTACCCGGAGGTCGGAGGCTCAAGGACAGCTGAAAACGTGTCGACTGTGAGCGATTCCGGGGCCGCCGTCAAAGGAGATCGCGCCGAGAATCGATACGCTCCCCAAGGCTAAAGCGACAAAGATCCATCTACCCATATGACGTTCCGCTACATCCAGATTGGACGAAACTACTTGTCAGGCACCCACGCAATCGCGAACCGACGAGAACATCCGAGAACCCTAATCCTTGATGGCCAAGGGGAGTTTGCTGACAGAGTCCAGCGGGAAGTGGACCTTCCCGGGACGGTGAAGGTGATTGACGATCTTGGCTCTGTCGATCAGACGGAGTGGGACGCACTGATCCTTATTGACTCATACCAGGCGGTCAATAAGACGAATGCTTTCACTACCACATACCCGCGAGTGGCTGAGCACCTTTACATATTTAAAGTGCTGCCCAAGGATCACTACGGAAATTACGCAGTTCTGGACAGGGTGTCGGGGCTAAACACTGCAGAGGGCGGCGTTACCCTAACGCTGCGCTGGGGGATTCCTGGCCATGAAATTGCAGTCAAACAAGGGTTTGACAGAGAACTGCGAACCTCGTTGATTGAGGCAGCAGAAAGCCGGGACACCCAATCTGGGCTGGTCGCCCCAACTGAAGTGCCTACCGGCCTGGTTTTGGACTCCTTCGCCGTTGGCCCCCAAGGGATCATTCTGGCTGGAACCCTAAAGGCTCCTAACCGGGGCGAAGTGTGGTTCCTTCCGAGCGAGGTAACTACGCTCGGGCCTTGGATCGGTGCAGCATTCGCCAGCTGGCGCCGGCTGGAGCCCAAGAAGTTTCCGGGAGTTCCAGATTGGTGGGCCTCGCCTGAATGGTACTCCGCAGCCGAATCTGCCATCGCACTCAGAATTGCTGAGGAGACCGCGATCATTGAAGAGGCTAAGAGCAAGTTTGAAACCATTCGTGCAGAGTTGGAAGCAAAGCTTGAAAAAGCGCGGGCAGAAGCTGCGGCGGGAAGCAGGCAGCTGCTGCGAGGGCAAGATGACCCGCTGCAGAATGCTGTCCGCGATGCCTTGGAAGGCTTGGGTTTCGGAGTCAGGGACATGGACCTGGAATGGGACGATAAAGAGCGGCGGGAAGACTTCAGGATTACCGACCCGGATGATCCTCAATGGTTGGTCCTTGGTGACGCTACTGGTGTCAGTGGCAACGCAAAGGGCGGGAAAATGGCGGTCCTGCAGGGATACGTAACTAAGTATGTCTTCGAGGAGAAGCCCGACACCATTCCAGGAATGTGGTACTTGCTGAACAGGGAGATTGATAAGGACCCTAATGTGCGCAGCACAATTCTCAGAGGTGACGAGATTGAGCCATTCGCTGCTCAAAAGGGTCTCATTCTCGATACCACGGCCCTCTACGTTCTGCTACGGCATGCGCATAGTCAGCCAGAAGATAGACCTGCAATCCGAGAATACCTCCGGACCTCCACTGGCCTGGTGGCCCTTCCGAATGCCATTGCCTGGATTGACATGCGAAATGCTGCAGCAATAGCCAGTGAGTAGTTTGCAGGGGATGGTCACGCGCCAACGTAGAGCAGTAGTCGGCGTGGTCTTCGCGACTGGCCATTGGGGCGGTTACGGCAACATTCAATCTCGTCCGGGGCGCTACAGCCCCGACGACTACCCAGTACTGGGTCAACCAGCAGAGATGGATGCACAAGCTGTAAACAGGGAGTTCGTGCCGTTATTGCGACCCTTGGTGAATATTCCCAAATAGCCTTCCCCATTGGGTGCCAGCTGAGGGAGCTGGGCGTCGAGTTTTTGTTCGTGTTCCTTCGTGAGGGTTCCTTTGTGGAGCTCTATTCGTTGTCCGTGCAGTCAGGACCCCAGCACACGTTCTTCTTCACTGGAGGCATTGTGGTGCAGGGGCCAGCCGTTGCCGTCCTGCCGGTATTGAACCAGTTCAGTCAGGCGGCGGTACCAACGGGCCGCGTTTTCCTCGGCCCGGGTCGGTTGCCTGTCCCAATTAGGAATGACGGCCAGGCCGTCGCGGTAGGCCGGGGAGAGGGTACCGCGGGCCGCTGCCCTCGATCTGGAAAGGAGCCATGAGGCGAGTGCCCGTTCTCGCGCGGTGTATCCGCCTATGGATGGGAGCCGGCCCTCCCTTTCGTAGAAGCTGATGGTGTCGGCCATGCTCTGCAGCCCGCCAGCTGTCGCCGGGCTGACAGGACCCCTGGCCAACTTGTGCTGGACTTTGATGTCAGGATCAGCCTGAGCTGCGATGCGCATGTGGTAGCGGACGGTGCTCGCCGCCATACCCGTAACAGCAGCGATCCTCGGTGTCGGAATGCCATTGCGGTACATCAAAACCCACTCAGCGTTCGGTGCTTTGTGTATCCCCCGTTTTGGCGACGAGGGATGAGCTTGAGCGCCCCATTCCTTACTCATGCTCCCCCTCGGATCTTAATTTGCCGCCCTGACGCTCATCTTGCCTGAAGTCGTGTAAGCATTGGCACCATGTGGCGCTGGAGATTGCGAAATATCAACTTATTCTTTGCCCTATTGCTCTCCCTGGCGGCCGCTGTTGGCGTCGCCATCCTTGCGGCTTGGATGCTTGCGCCATGGCTAAATATGGGCGACGAGACTACGTCACCGGCAGATCTGACCAGGCTTGCGTTGACTATCGCGGCTGGCGTTGGAGGCGTTGTCGCACTAGTGGTCGCGTACCGGCGGCAACGTGACCTTGAACAGAGCAGGTTCATCGAAGGTTTCGGCGCCGCAGCTAAGCAGCTTGGGGACGCTGATGTCGCGGTGAGAATGGCAGGTGTTTACGCTATGGCTGGCGTCGCCGATCAGACGTCAAGGCTGAAACGGCAGCAGTGCATTGACGTGTTATGCGGCTATTTGCGCTTGCCGTATTCTCCCGAACGTGGCAACAACCACCAGTCAGGCCTAACGATCAAACGACCTCTGAGGCGGGAAGGTGGCCTCGAGGAAGAACTCCGATTTCAGTATCGCCAGAACGATATGGAAGTCCGCCAGGCTATCGTTAGCGTCATCACTGATCACCTCCGGAACTGGTCCTGGTCCGCAAACGACTTCGAGTTCTCTGGATGTCATCTCGAAAACGCTGATTTCCGGAATGCGGTGTTCAACGGTCATTCCGTTAGGTTTGCGGGGGTGACGTTCAGCGGGAGGTACACCCTCTTTGGAGAGGCTTCTTTCTTCGGCAAATATACTTCGTTTGAAGAGGCCACCTTCATCAGTGCGAACACTTCGTTTGAAGAGGCCACCTTCATCGGCGCGAACATCTCGTTCGAGAAGGCCACCTTCTCCAGTGAAGATACTTCATTCGAAAAGGCCATATTCCGCGGAAAAAATACTAGTTTTCGATTGGCGGACTTTGGCAAGAACAGAGTCTCTTTCGAGTATCCAAAAGAGTGGAGACCAGATCCTGCCTTCGACTGGTCAGCAGAAGGGAATGAAGGGAAGCCAAAGCCGCCAAATGTACTACCGCAGGACTGGCCTCCTGGGCCCAACAGGTCACGTAGCAGCGCCCGCGTAAGTTGACGGAGTGTCTCCAGAACCGGCGGACAGCCTTAACACCTTGGCGGGCCGCTGGAGTTCACTTCTTACAAACGAAGATTCTGATTTCGATTTAGATCGAGAACCGCGAGCTTGTCGCATGGACCGTTACGGGCTAGCTAGATGACCTTTGCTTCTCGCGGGCGTTCAGACTGTGTTTGAAGCGAGTTCAAGAGAAGCCAACCACAGAGGCGGTCCCTTCAGTCGGTGGGGACTGAGCGACTTTGTTAGATGAGGTCCCAATAGGGCCAGTGCTTAACAGTTCCAAGGCTTCGAAGGCAAGCTGCTGATTGTTGGTCAGCCACTCCATCCAGGACTCAGCCAACGAAACGTATCTCAGCACCTTTGTCAGGATATAGGTCTCCCACTGATCGCGATCAACGGTCAGGGTCTGCAGTAGCTCTCCAACCAACATTGGTTGCTCCAAAATACATTCTTCAACAACAATTTCTAACCGACGGTCATCCTCGAGCCCAGATTGAGTGGCGCATGGAGAATGTCAATATAGAGCCATTGGAAAGCAGACTTGGCCGATATTCCGTACTCCAAAAAAGGACCGGTCTCGTAGCGGCAGTGGCGGGTGCAGTAGCCGTGGGATCACTCGTTTTCTCCGCCGCAAGCGGCCCATATGAAGTCGGCGATCCCAATCTCCAAGCTATGGCATGGATTTTCTTGTTCGGGCTAGGGGTCTGTGCATTTGCCGGACTGACCGGGGCCGGGTTCCAAGTAATGAGGGATCGGCTTGAAGGGTTCCATTCACGTATTCTCGGAGACGATTTACAAGTGAGCCAAGAACCAGCGTAGTTAGCCAGATGCGGCGTCGGCGAGCTCATAGTGGGTCCGGTGCTGGGAGGAACTAGCTTTTCACTGATACCAGGGCTTCCCGGTATTCCTTGTATCCAGTTCCGGCCATCCTGACGACCGCCACTGCTGACAGGACAACCAACAGCGAGGAGCTGATGCTCGAAGTCAAAGAGTTGTCTGCAGGAACGAGAGCTTTTTGCGTCAAGATGGCTGCCTCTACAACCCAGTAAACAATAACTTCACGGGCCATGGAGGTGCCCTTTACGTAGTCCAGGTCCGAGACTCTCGAACGGATAAGGTGGGCGGAAAACCTGTAGGCCATGAGGACAGGAATCACCATGCCGAGCGAGAGTCCCGCGTGGGTCCAACTCAGTCGTCCGAGGATCGCCAGATTGACCGTCGCGTGGAATACGAGGAGTGACAGAACCGCGGAGAATAGAAAGATCCACCGAAAGATCTTGGTCGTCGTGCAGTAGAGGGTGCGGTAAGAATGCTTTCGCTCCAGTGCTGCGCTGCGGCCGTCCTCGGCTTCGATCTCTTCGGCCACTGTCCATTCGACAGAGTCCTTTACTAATTGCCGAATAAGTAGGAGGCAGAAAATATACAACAGAACACTAGCGGCCACAGTCCGTGCCCACGAGATTCCGTAGAGCACTTCCAAGCTCGTTAGGACCCACACCGCAGCAACGAGGCCCCAAATAAGCCATTTTAGGTATGCACGAAAGTAATCGACTCCGGTGCTGGTGATCCGCCAAGAATCAAAGTAGTCCGTAAAACTAGGCATTGATCGGGCAGCCAATTTGACGTCCTTGGCTGCTTGGACCGATTCCTGAGCCTCTATCCATTCCCCAAAGGACGGAACATAGCCAATTCCCTGTATTCCGGCCCAGACCAGCACGATCAGGGCGCCCCACAACAGCGCTTCAAGAAGTGGGTCCTCCCAGGTTGAATCCGGAATGGGTGAAAACAAAACTATTAAGAACAATATGATGAGGCATCCAGCGAACTGTGCGGCGAGTTTGCGGTCTTCTCTTAGTTCACGCAGCGTAGTCCGTTGATCAGTCACCGCATCGGCCCCGAAAGGGTATGTGCGGTTCAATGGCGGCAGTGATTTTCGTCGGCCAATATATGCCATCAACAGAGACCACGCATGTTTCCAAGGGAGTTCCTGGTTCCCTGGTACCGAAGATTGAGCGCGCGACGCCTGTCTCAGCTCGGAAACTGCCATCGGTGCCGCCTTACATTCCGTCGCGATTCGGAGTTCTGTTAGGGGCCAACATCTTAGCGTGCGTTGGACAGAGCCGACAGGGTTTCGATACCTTCGGTTATCCAGGACATGTCCAGTCGCAAAGGCATTGCAGCGGTCGCAGCACGCATGGACAGCGGCGTAGGACTTAACCCATCCCTGGATCTCCTGGGTGTTGTCTTGGCCAGCGGAACCAACTCAAAACAGGTCCACAAAGTCACCCGGCATCACCTCGTCGCCGACTTTGGTACCGACGAAAAGAGTTTCCAGAGCCCTTCGTGTATGAGACCCATGGGCGTCTGCCTCCAACTGGGAATGGGCGAGGACGGGAAGCCGCCCGATATCAAAGTACACGCTTCTCACTAACGAAGGATTCCGAGAAAGCATCGAATCGAGAATGTCGGATCGATCGCTCAGCCGCGCCCTGTGTGACTGTTGGCGATAAGTGGCGGTCTTTTTGCGGCGCTAAATGTCGCCCTGCTAGTCGGCAAGCGCTCGTGACCGTCTGTAGAACGTCGCTCGGGACATGCCGAGATCCCGGGCAACTTGCGCCGCGGGCTCGCCACCTTTGACCAGGCGAACAGCACTTCTGATCTGGCTATCAGTGACCCGGCGGGGCCGGCCGCCAAGGTCCTTGCCAGCTTCTCTTCGCTTGATTATGGAATCCGTGACGCGTTCGCGCTTGATCTCGTGTTCCATCTGCGCAAGGGCGGCCATGATCGTGAACAACATAGAGCCCATAGGTGTTGCTGTGTCGACGTCGCCTCCGCCCAGGTTCAGGACGCGCAGGCCGGCGCCCCTGCTGCGGAGTTCGTCGGCGAAGGCAAGCATATTCTGGGTGGATCGCCCGAGCCGGTCCAAAGTCGTGATGACGAGGGTGTCACCCTCCATGAGCGCATGGAGTGCTCGATCGAACTGGGGCCGCGACGCGCGCGCTCCGGAGACACCCTGGTCGACGTAGAGGTCATCGCGTCGAACGCCGGCGGCCAGTAGATCTGCCCTCTGCCGGTCCGTGGATTGCTGCCGCGTCGAAACCCGTGCATAGCCAATAAGTTTCGACATGCCTGCCTCCAATGTGTCTCATAACTAATGATTGGTACGTCGATTCAAGCAGAAGGTTTCGAGACATAGTTATGAGAATCGCCGCACGCAGAGAAAGTCGCGAGATTTCAAAGGAATCAGGACCCTACGGGACGGAGCCAGTGAGACGTCTCGTATCCCAAGGGTTATGAGACGGAGCTGATGCCGGCACCTCCGGCGCGCCGGTGTTTAAATAGGGACCCCATCCAACTAGTCAGCATGCTGATCTTTTATTAGGGTTGGGTTTGAACTGACCGGCGAGACCGGAGGCAACCCCTATTTCACGACCAGTACGCGCAAGAACGAACGTCATCGTCCAGGCGGTGATGCGGGTCGTTCTGGGCCTTTCGCTGTTGGTGGCTTTCACGGCATCTGCCGCGGCTGCCCTGTGCCTGCAGATGGACCACCCAAGAGCTGTGGCCGTGACCGTCTCCCACGCCGTGCCGGTCACGGCCGGGAACACCAACCCTGCCGAGGCAATCGCGGCCGTGGACGATCCCGCAGGGTCACCGTCCCGGCATGCCTGCTGTTATCGGCAGGAAAGCACACCCGAAGCAATCACGCCGGCCCAAAGGACGTATCCCGAACCTGCCTCTGCCGCCTCTGTTCAGGCGAAACTAGCGCCTCCCGCCAACGGTTACCTGCCGCCTGGCTGGTTTGATCCGGCGCTGGAAAAGAGGGATCATCTCACCCCGTCGTTGACGGCCCTGTCCATCAGCCGGACGTAAAAACCGGCGCGTTGGTGCTGCGGCCCTGCTTGACGCGCAGCAGCTGATCGGACGGCCGTCGAACCGGCCACTCGGCCCGACGAGGGCCAGAGCAAC
The DNA here is from genome assembly GCF_040224115.2 of Pseudarthrobacter sp. WHRI 8279. Lineage (NCBI taxonomy): Bacteria > Bacillati > Actinomycetota > Actinomycetes > Micrococcales > Micrococcaceae > Pseudarthrobacter > Pseudarthrobacter sp. WHRI 8279. Next base: position 45,207 of record NZ_CP168164.1, read on the forward strand.
AACGAAGCGAATGAGCATTCAACGGCGAACCCCTTGGGTTGGCCCACCCTGTAATGAGGAGAAACCAATGACCCACCATGTAACGTCCATGCTCGATACCTACCCGAAGGATCTTGGCGGGGTGGACAAGGAAAAGCTTGCCCAGTGCATCCAGGCCTGCTTCGAGTGCGCGCAGACCTGCACCGCGTGCGCCGACGCGTGCCTGAGCGAAGACATGGTCGCGGACCTGACCAAGTGCATCCGCACCAACCTGGACTGCGCCGATATTTGCGTAACGACGGGCAACATCCTGTCCCGGCACACCGGCTATGACGCCAACCTCACCCGGGCCGTCCTCGAGGCCTGTCGTACCGCCTGCAAAGCCTGTGGTGACGAGTGCGAACGGCACGCCGGAATGCACGAGCACTGCCGGGTCTGCGCCGAAGCCTGCCGCCGCTGCGAGACAGCATGCCAGGAACTTCTGTCCTCACTCGGATAAACCACTCCAGAACATGACCGACGGCGGGACCCGGCCCCGGCCCGGTCCCGCAAAATCCCGTTCAGACCCCCATCCCGATCATGCGCCCGCACAGGCGGGGAGCGGGGATCTGCGGGCTTGAAAGGAGTCCCCTTTATGAGCGCAGCGAATAACCCCGGAAGCCGGCCCGGAAACGTTGGGCACCGGCAACAGCAAGCAGCACAGCACCAACATGACGACCCGGCCGCCAACGGGAGCAAAGGCTCCGGACACGGCACCAGCGGGCACGGCTCAGCCCGGATGTATCTGAAATTCGGTGTCATTCTGTTGGTGAGCCTCGGGCTGATGTGGGTGTTGTCGATGTCGATGGTCCGCTCGATCGATCACTTTTACTTCAACCTGAGCAACTTCTGGATGGCACTGCTGATGGTCTCGGCGATGGCCATCGTGATGATCATCGGCATGTGGTCGATGTTCAAAAACAAGAAAGCGAATATCGCCCTACTGGTCGGGTTCGCTGTGCTGTTTGCCGGCGTGTTCGCGCTGGGAAGGACGGAAACGTTCGTGGGAAATGAGCAGTTCCTCAAATCCATGATCCCGCACCACTCCCGGGCGATCCTGGTCTGCCAGGAATCGGACATCACCGACCCGGAAATCATCGAGCTGTGCGATTCGATCGTGAAGTCCCAGCAGGAAGAAATCACCCAGATGCAATCCATCCTTGACCGGTACTGATCCAGCTAAGAGTCAGCCAACGCGAACGCTGGCGGGCAGATCGTAAGTACCCTGAGCGCCGGACGAGCACTGGACGTTTTCAGGTCGCGGGGGCGACGACAGCCAGCTCTGCTCGGATTCGCGTCTTGCGCCGTGTGGTTGCCCAACTGTGGGTGACGTGCACCGGCTTCCGCTGGCAGGTCTCTGTTTTTCGCCGGCGATCGTGAATAAGAACCAAAACATTGGAGACCGAAATGAAATCTGCACCCTCGCCTGTCCGCCCGGCTTTTGCCTGCCTGACCATCGCGGCTACCGTGCTCGTGGGCGCGCCTGCCGCATCGGCGGCCCTGCCTGTCTCAGAAACTTCTGCACAAATTCAGGTCCAGAAGCAGGGTGACATCCAGCCTGAGGCTACGTCGCCGCTTTCCTACCGCTTCGGCGAAATCCTGGCCGCGCTTGAAGGCAAGGAACTGGAAACGACCTTCCTCGCGGCGATCATTCCACACCATCAGGCGGCGATAGACATGGCCGAAATGGAGCTTGAGCGTGGCGCCGATAACCATATCCGCAATCATGCCCGGGACATCATTAAGGGGCAGCAGGAGCAGATCGACTTGTTCGCCCGCTGGCTTGAACAGTGGTACGGGCTGACCCCGGAGCAAGCAGCCGCCCAGGCCCCGGCTGAAGCCCAGGAGGTAATGGCGGCCATGGAGCAAGAGATGCAGGCTCAGATGAAGCAGTTGGCCGAAGTACCGGACGGCGAAGCATTCGATATCGAATTTGTCAGGCTGATGATCCCGCACCATACCGGGGGCATCATCGAATTCCTTGAACCCCAATCGCGTGCCGTGCATGCCAGGTTGCGGGACGAATCCGCCTCCGGGATCGCAACCCAGGAAAAGGAAATCGTGGACTTCCGTCAATGGCTGAAAGACAACGCCGGAAACAACTAAAACATACGCACCTGGGCCCGTTTCGGGCTGTCTTTACCTCGGAAGGGGCCCAGCCCGGTGCCGGCGTGCCGGGAAACTGCCCTGACGGCAGCCCGCCGAACTGCAGGTCGTTTTACCGGCCGGCCTGAGCCTGCTGCTTGTTGAGAGTTCTCTGTCCATGCCGGGTCAGTCCCCGGGGTTTGTAGACAGAGAGGACGCTGGTGACGAGCAGCGCCAGTATCGCCGCGCTGGCGTCGAAGACCAGTTGGACCCTCATCCAGTTCATCTCCGAGGGGCCGAGATCTGCTGCAAGGGCCATGCCGGCCATCGCGGTGACCGGCTGCAGATGGACTAGCAACAGGGCGGTGGCCAGTGCGGTGATGATGAGCTTGATCAGGACCCAGTAGTGCCGGAACAGGCCCCACACGGTGCCAAGGCCTTGGATGATTCCGGAGATCAGGGAGGCCAGGCTGAGCGGGAAGATGATCATCCAGCCGACGAGGTTCATGCCCACGTACGCGGCGCGGGCCAGCTGCGCGTCAGAGGCTGTGAGTCCGGCGATGGCCAGGACCAGGAACGCCGCGATGGCGCCGAGCCATCCCACGGAGGAGATGATGTGGATGGTCAGGGCTGCCTTGCGCACCGCGGGGGGCATCAGTTTCATGGCGTGTGGTTCATGACCATTCCGCCGCTGAGGTGCAGGACCGCAAAGACCACCACCAGCACAGCTGCAGCGATCAGAAATCCCTTCACCCACAAGGGCGTCTTGTGCCGCGGGGTTTCTCTGCTGTCTATGTGGTCTGGGTTGGAGCCGGGGTTCGCCATCATGGTCCTTCGTTTGATTTTGTAAAACAGTATGTATCGGAAACGGCACTGTGTCTATTGGATGACAGGTTGTAGCATTCGGATATGCCAAGGCTTTGGAATGAGACGGTCGAGACTCACCGGGACGCCGTGCGCGGCGCGGTTCTTGACGCCGCTGCGCGACTCTTTGCCGGTCATGGAGCGTTGGGGGTAACGATGTCTGCGATCGCTCAGGAGACAGGCATCGGTCGGGCCACCCTCTATAAGTACTTCCCGGATGTGGAGTCAATCCTTTTGTCCTGGCATGAGCGCCAGGTTCAGGCGCATCTGGATGAACTGGTCCGCATCAAAGAACAGACTGCTGGTTCCTTGCAGCAGCTTGAAGCCGTCTTACATGCCTATGCTTTCCTGTCCCGCTCGGGCCGCGACGACGCCGACGCGGCACGGCTGCATCAGGCAGGACATGCGGGGCGGGCCCAGCGACACCTTCAGGATTTCCTCGCAGGGCTCATTGAAGAGGGGGCTGACGCGAAGGTGTTTCGCGCGGACGTTGCCCCGGATGAGCTGGCAGCTTTCTGTCTCCATGCCCTGGGGGCTGCAACGCAACTTTCTTCACATGAAGCCGTGCTCAGGCTGGTCAAAGTCACCTTAGGAGCCCTGCAGCCCATTCCGCCGTCGGGCGGCTAGTTGGTGAAGGCCCGCGCTACGGCGGGCCTTCACCATGAGGGTACCGCGGATAGCCCGGCTTTAGTCAGCCGAGGGAGGCGAGGAGTTCGTTGCAGGCTGTCTCGCAGCGCCGGCACGCTTCGGCGCAGATCCGGCAGTGCTCGTGCATGTCTGCGTGCTGTTCGCATTCATCGCCGCAGACCTTGCATATGGTGGCGCAGGCCTGGAGCACGGCGCGGGTGATGTTGGCGTCGTAGCCGGTGTGGCGGGAGAGGATGTTCCCTGTCGTGGTGCAGATGTCGGCACAGTCCAGATCGGTGCGGATGCATTTGGTCAGCTCGGCCACCATGTCCTCGCTGAGACAGGCATCCGCGCAGGCGGTACAGGCTTGTGCGCAGTCAAAACAGGCCGCGATGCATTCGGCCATCTTGTGCGGGTCAATGCCGCCAAGGTCCTTGGGGTAGGCATCGAGCAGTTTGTGAGTGCTTCCGTGCGTCATTTTGTACTCTCTTCCAAAGGTTTGAGTAGCTGAAAAATGTTCCGGACCGCATGGATGGTGTTTGCGGTGTCCGGGCCTGTGTTCGGTGTGCACCTCCTTTCCATCCCTGGTCGTGCTGTCTATGCGCCAGTATGGCTGTCCTCCTGCTGGCAGGTAACTGCCCTTTAGTCCGGGAGCCGGCTTTGCCGGTGGACCTTTAGTGCCCGTTCTTTTGCCCTGTAGGAGGTGAGTGCCGCACGGGGACGTCCGGCGGCTTTGAACAGGTCAGCAGCCCACTCGAACTCGGCCGCGGCAGCGAGGTAGAGACCCTCGTCAAATAGCCGCCGCCCGATCTGGTGGCGGACCTGGGCTTCCCTGAACTTCGTGCGTGCAGCGCGGAGGGCCCGTTCCTGCACCCGTGCAGCGTCCCGCCAGCGATACAGCCGTTGATAGGCGTAGGCGAGGACGAGCAGGGCGCGGAAGGGGTCCGTGGAGGCGGCCAGCAGTTGTTGGGCTTCGCTGACTGCTTCCTCGCCCCGGCCCAGAAGGGATAGAACCCAGACGCGTTCCAGGTCAGTGCAGCCGGCAAGCCGGGCTTCCATGGCTTCCCGGTCCACGACCACGTCCCGCAGCGTGGCGGGGTCCACGAACCAGACCCTTTCCTGATCCTCCAACAATGCGCCTACACTGCCACGGTCATCAGCCTGCAGGTACCGCCTGTGAGGGCAGCAGGCCCGGCGGCATTCATTGGGTAGCGGCAGGGGCATGGAACACCATGCCGCCGTCGGTGGATACGACGAGCCCTTCAGTGGTCGCGGCCCAGATCCATGGTTTGTCGTCGGTCTTCTTCACGGCGGTGATCGCCTGGACCTGGCCTTCGATGTGGCCTGTCTGGGTCCAGGTGCTTCCGGCGTCTGCTGAGTAGTGGACTGAACCGTCGGGTTCGATGCCGAAGACTTCGGTGCCGCTGGCGAACGCGACGAACTGGACGACAGGGGCTGCGGCGTTCAGTTGCCAGGTCTTCCCGCCGTCGGTGGAGCGTTGGAGACCGTCGCGGGTGGTGGCGAGAACGGTGTCGGTTTCGGGGTTGCCGGCCAAAACGGCCGGTACGAACTCGGCGGTGGCCGGGGTCCAGGTTTTCCCGTCCGGGCTGGTCTGCAGCGTTCCGTCGTAGGCGACAATCCCGGATCTGGCCGTAGCGAGGGCGTGGAAGTCGGACTCGCCTTGGCGGGAGAGCTGTTCCCATGTTTTGCCGCCGTCCGCGGATCGGATCAGACCCATGGGGTTGGGCAGGTCCGAGCCGGGGCCGGGGTGCCCGGAAGCGTAGAACACGCCTTGGTCAGCGGCTGCGGTGAAGCCCATCAGGTCGTTGGTGTCACCGATCTGGGTGGCGGGGGATTTGGGCTGCTTGGTGACGTCGAAGAGGCCTTCATGGGTGGCCAGCAGGACCTGGTCGGTTTCGCGGTTCACGCTCAGGCCGTGGACGTGGGAGCTGGGCAGGCCGGCTGCGGCAGTGGATGGTGCGGTGCCGGGTGTTGGGCCGGAGGAACAGGCGGACAGGGTCAGCAGGAGGGCGGCGGCCGCGGTGAGCCCGGCGGCGGAACGTCCTCGGTTCATGAAGTGCAGGGACACGGGGAACTCCAAAGTGGTCCAAGGAAAATGAAGGTGGGGGAAGGCACCGGCCCCACGGGGGGACGGGGCCGGTGCCGGTGGTGTGCTGGCTACAGGGTGGCCAGCAGGTCTTTCATTTCCTGGATTTCGGCTTCCTGGTCGCTGACGATGTCCTTGCTGAGCTGGACCGCGTCGGCGTTCTTGCCGTCGGTGGTTTCTGTCTTGGCCATCTGGACGGCGCCTTCGTGGTGGGCGATCATCTGGGTCAGGAACAGTTTGGCGGCCTCGGTGCCCTGGGCGGCTTCGAGTTTTGCCATGTCTTCCTCGCCCATCACCCCGGACATGCTGTGGCCTGAGTGGGCGCCGGTGGGCGCTTCGGTGGGCTGTCCCCAGCTTTCAAGCCAGCCGGTCATCTTCTCGATTTCCGGTCCCTGGGCGGCCTTGATATTGGTGGCCAGGTCCGTCACCGGGGCAGGGATTCCCTCTTTCTCAAGAATCATGTCGCTCATGGTCACGGCCTGTGCGTGGTGCGGGATCATCATCTGCGCGAACATGGTGTCCGCGTCGTTAAACTCAGCCGAGGCTGCCGCGGAAGTGGCCGGGGCTGAGCTGGACGGCATCGCCGAGCTGCCGTGGTTCATGCCCGGCATGCTGCTCGAATCCGACGTGCCGGTTCCCGAACCGGCCGCGCAGCCGGCGAGGGCGATTGCTGCTGCGATGGCGGCAGCGGAAATGGTCAGGGTCTTTTTCATGGAAATCAGGGTCCTCAAAAGTATCAGCGGCGCGTAGCGCCTGGGGATTGCATGCGGCGGCCCGTTACGGGCGGCGTGTCTTATGCGTGCAGAAGTGGCTGGAGGTGCGCCGGGCATGGCACGGCGCCGTCGGGCGTGTTTACGTCCGGCTGATACAGAGGTCACCGGGAGAGGGACTCTCCGGTGAGTAGGAATAGCCCGTGCTGGCTGCAGCCGCCGCGCCGAAGTCCGGTAAGGCATAGGGTGCTGTTCCCGGCGCAGGGGCGGTCAGGGAGGTGTTTCCCGGAGACAAAACGCAGGCGTTGCCCCCGGCGGACATCTCCGGGCAGGAACCTGCAGGGGCGCAGGAAGACGAGTCTGTTGCCGCTGGAGTAACTGCAGCCCCGTCCGTTGACGCTCCCGGTGGATGGGAGTGGCTGGAGGGGAGGTTGTCCAGGTGCACGGTTGGCTGGGCGGCTGCCGCCGGCATAGTGTGCCCGGCGCTCATGTGGTGCGCCCCGGTCATGATGTGCATGCCGAAGATGCCGGCGATGATGGCCAGGGCGGCCGTCAGGAAGCCTGCACGTAGGAGGAACGCGGTGAAGGGTCCACGAGATGGTGCGCTCACAACGTTTCCTCCCTTCCGTGCAGGTTGTTCAGAGTCTTAAGCCTACCGGCAGGGGGGGTACCCCCTGCCGGTTACAGCCTCTTGTCTAACGTGCCTGGGAGGGATTGAGTTTCACCCTCCGCAGCAGCTGGGCGTTCAGTGCCACCACTATCGTTGACACGGACATCAGCACCGCCCCTGCTGCCGGGGACAGCACGACCCCGGCGAAGGCCAGGACACCGGCTGCCAAAGGAACCGCGAGGACGTTGTAGCCGGTGGCCCAGATGAGGTTTTGCCACATCTTCGCGTAGCTGGCCCGGGACAGGTCCACCATCGACAACACAGCCCGGGGATCGTTCCCGGCCAGGACAACCCCGGCTGATTCCATGGCCACATCTGTGCCGGCGCCGATGGCGATGCCGACCTCAGCCCGTGCCAGTGCCGGGGAGTCGTTCACCCCGTCACCGACCATGGCGACTTTCATCCCACGGGCCTGGAGCTCTGCGACCTTCTTGTCCTTGTCCGCAGGAAGGACTTCGGCGAACACCTCATCGATGCGCAGGTCCTCGGCCACGGCCTGGGCGACCTGGCGGGCGTCACCGGTGATCATGGCGACCTTCACGCCGCGGTGCTGCAGCGCGGCGACGGCCTGCCGTGACTCGGGGCGGATGCTGTCCTCCAGGCTGACAGCTCCCAGAACCTCGTGTCCGTCGATCACGTGCAGCACCGCCGCGCCGCGGCCCATCCAGGTGCTGGTGGATTGTGCCAGCGCGTCGGGTTCGGTGGTGCCCAGTTCGCGCAGCAGCGCAGGCCCGCCAACATGGACAGTGCGGCCATCCACGGTGGCGCGGACGCCGCGCCCGGTCAGGGAACTGAAGTCCCTGGCCTGCGGAATGCTCAGGTTCCGCTCCCGCGCCGCCCGGACGATGGCCCGTGCCACGGGGTGTTCACTATCGGCCTCCACGGCCGCGGCCAGTGCCAGCAGCGCGTCAGCGTCCCCGCCGGAAACGGGTGCGATGTCCTTCAGTTCCGGCTCGCCCGTGGTGAGGGTGCCGGTCTTATCGAACAGGACGACGTCGATGGTGCGCATGCGCTCCAGCGCCATCCGGTTCTTGATCAGCACCCCGGCACGGGCTGCCTGCTCGGTGGAAATGGCGATGACCAGCGGGATGGCCAGGCCCAGGGCGTGGGGGCAGGCGATCACCAGCACGGTGACGGTCCGGGTGACAGCCTCCGGGACGCTCCCGAGCAGCGTCCAGACGATGAAGGTCAGCACGCCTGCGCCGGCGGCGAAGTAGAACAGGAAGGCCGCGGCCCGGTCCGCCAATGCCTGGGCCTTGGAGGAGGACGCCTGCGCTTCGGCGACAAGACGCTGGATCCCAGCCAGTGCGGTGTTCTCACCGACGGCGGTGACCTGGACCCGGACGCTGTTATCCGTCGCGACCGTTCCTGCCACGACCGTGTCCCCGGGACCGCGGGGGACGGTTTTGGATTCACCGGTGATCATGGACTCGTCGAACTCGGCCTGGCCGTCCACGACGGTTCCGTCGGCGGGCATCCGGGCGCCGGAGCGGACCAGGACCATGTCGCCTTCGGCTAGCGCGGACACCGGAACGGTTTCGGTGCCGGCGTCGGTGACGCGTTCGGCCTCGTCAGGCAGCAGCGCCGCGAGGGCATCCAGGGCGCCCTGCGCCGAGCCCAGGGCCCGCATTTCGATCCAGTGGCCCAGCAGCATGATCGCCACCAGCAGGGCCAGCTCCCACCAGAAGTCCAGATCAAATCCGCCGATACCAAGGCTGGTGACCCAGGACGCGGCGAACGCGACCGTGATGGCCATCCCGATCAGCAGCATCATGCCCGGGGTGCGGTCCTTCAGTTCCCGCCAGCCGCCCTTAAGGAAGGGCTGGCCGCCGTAGAGGAAGATCACCGTGCCCAAAACGGGCGGGATCCAGGCCGAGCCGGGGAACATCGGGGCCATGTAGCCCAGGATGTGCCCGACCATCGGGCTGAAATAGACGACCGGGATGGACAGGGCCAGGGTCAGCCAGAACCTGTTTTTGAACATCGCGGTGCTGTGCCCGGCGTGCTGGCCATGGCTGTGGACTGCGTGGTCATCCTGCCCGCCATGGCCCTCGTGGTGGCTGTGGGAGTGGTCGTGCTCGGTAACCGTGACCGTGCTGACCGCTGCAGGCGACGGGTCCTGGGATTCGGTGGCGGGTGTGTGCGAGTTGTGGTGGCCTGCGTGGCCGCCGTGGTGCTGGGTGTGGTCTTCCATGGTTCCTCCTTTGAGAGGAGACGCCGCCTCACTCCAGGCAGGCTCGCTGCCGGAGGAGCTTGGAGTGGTCAGTTGCTGATGAGTGTGTAGCCGGCGGAGGTAACAGCCTCACGCACAGCGGAACGGTCGGCTTTACCGCCGACAGTCAGACGGGAACGGCCGCCCGGCACGAGATCAACAGAGGCGGATTCCACACCCTCAAGTGCGGACAGCGCCTTCTGAACGGTCTGAACGCAATGCCCGCAGGTCAGGCCCTCCACGGCAAATTCGGTGCCGGTGGCACCGGCAGTTGTGGCGGGCGCGGAAGACGCTTCGGTTGAGCAGCAGCCGCAACCTGTAGCCGCTGAAACGAGGGGCAGTTCGGTACGGTGTTCAGTTCCACACATGTCAGTTTCCATTCCTTGAAGACGAAGGATTTGATGGGCGCTGGGGTTGAACGGCTGTGAAGGCGGTGCGGGGCACCGGCCGGGACATACCACTTCACTGACAACACCTCAAGGATACCCCCAGGGGGTATATTCCGCAAGCCTCGGAACCGAGGGATTCTGACACGCCGTTATCTAAATGTGACAAATGTGGCTGTTGTGACGTAGGGTCTGAAGCCGTGCCGGTTTCTCCGAATGCGGCACTCCTGAGCAGACTTGCCTAACTCTGCCGCTGCCCGGGATCCGTTCGCAAAATCGTCCGGCAGAGACGGGGAACCCAATATCGGCCTGCTTCCGGCAGGCCTTGGGGTGAAGCCGTGCCTGATGCCTTTCGTGCATCACCACGGCCGGGTGTCTCCCATCCGAATCCGACAGCTAACCTCGCAGGCAGTGGGAGAGGCCCTTTCATGCCCAATGGCAAAGCTCACGGCCGCCGCCGCGCGGTCCCCGTCCAGACCAGCCCCCTGGCGGTCCTGTCCAAATCCTTCGCCGGCCACGCCGGCGGTGTAGGCCGTCAGGCCGCCGTCATCGCAGCAGCATCCGGCCTCGTCCTGACCAGCGGCATCGCCGCCCAGGCAGCAGACGCCCCAACCCAGCGCGAAGCCGAGCCGGCATCGAACCTGGAAGTCACCAGCCAGGTACAAACCCCGCTCAGCGCCGACGCCACGGTCCAGATCGCTTTCGAGCGTCCCGCCGTCAAGACAACCCCGGCACCTGTAGTGGAAGCACCCAAGCCCGTCGTCGTCGATGCCCCCAAGGTCGCTGTTGCCGCGACGCCTGTTGTTGCGAAGGCAGCTGCTGCTGCCCCGGCCAAGGCCCAGATCACCGTCACCCCCGCACCCGCTGCCCCCGTGGCCGCCCCGGCAGCCGGCGGCATCAACGCGACCATGGTGTCTTCGGCCTACGCCCAGATCGGGATGATCCAGGACTGCACGCGACTGGTCGAAAACGCCCTCAACGCAGCCGGCATCCCCGTCGGGGACCTCGGGCCCATGCAGTTCATGAACTACGGCACCGTCGTCACCGATCCCCAGCCCGGCGACATGGTCATGCAGCCCGGTCACGTAGGCATCTACGTCGGAAACGGCCAGGTCCTCAGCTCCGGCCTGAACGGCAAAAACGAAACCGCCGTCCACCCCCTGACTTGGATGACCTCCAAGGGCGCAGTAACCTTCGTCCGAGCAGGCAAATAAAACCACTGAAGGCCGGTGATTCAATGCCTTGGGGGCAGTGAATCGCCGGCCTTCAGCATGCCTTGATCCGACCCCTTCTGTTTTGCAGCCGACATCCTTCTCTAGCCGCGATTCAGTGTCTCGAAACATCTGCGCCTCGAAACCCTAGGGATATGCGAGAGTCGCATGGTCCGTGCCGGCTGGTGCCGATTCCTTTGCTGTTGCGGTTAGTTAGCGGCGTCGTGGAGGTGCGGGGTCGATGATGAAGCCGCTTTTGGGGAGGGCGGGCATGTTGGAGAGGCTGAAGCTGAGGTCCTGTGCGGGTACCTGCAGGTCGGGTGCGGCCGCGAGGGAGCGTATGGCTCGTTTGATCAGTTCCACGGTGATGTCTTCCCCTGGGCACCGGTGCCCTGTGTTTTTGTCGCCTGCTCCTTGCGGGATCAGGGTGTGGGGGGTGGGTTGCCAAGTGCGGAAGCGTTCTGGGTTGAAGCTTTCCGGGTTTGTCCAGGTTCGCGGGTCGTGATTGGTTCCGTACAGGTCAAGCAGGACCCAGTCTCCGGGCTTGAAGGCGTGCCCGGACCATTCCAGGTCCCTGGTGGCCGTGCCCCCGACGAAGGGGAAAAACGGGTAGTACCGGCGCACTTCCTGGGCGAAGCAGTGCAGGTCGTGATCATCACCGTTGCTGAGTTTTTCTTTCCAGTCGGGGTGCTGTGTGAGGGCGAGGGCGGCGAAGACTATGAAGTTGCTGACGGCCACGACCGGGCGGAGCAGGTTCAGCAGTTCCACCGCTGCTGTGTCTGGGGGCAGTTCCTTGCCGGTGTTGTCGCGATGGAATGCGATGGCTTCCACCGGGGTTACCGGTGCTTGGGCCTGAACGATCAAGCGTGCTGCCTGGATTGCGTTCGTGGCCCACTTTTCTGTGGAACGGCGGCGCCAGCGGGCGTACCAGTTCGCCGGCCCGAACGCTCCGGCCTGGTCGATCATCAGCCCCAGTTCTCTGCTGCGTCTGGCGATGGTGGGTGCGTCGGTGGGAAGACCGGCCCAGCTGCAGGCTGCCGCGGTGAGGATCCGGCGGACCTCCCTGTGCAGATCGAACCGTCGCCTGGACGGCAGGCCGTGGCGGGGATCGTGCCATTGAGCGTCAAAAGCGTCCGCGAGCTGCATGGCGGAGTCCCGGCTGCCCAGCTCCAGGAACAGGTACTTGCGGCGGTGATGATCGTCCCCTTCGAGGGTCTGTACGCTGTGTGCATCCTGCAGCAGATGCTTGGCCGACCGCGGCAAGGCACCGGCGCGGCTAAACCGTCCGCCACCGTAAAAAAATTCAGCAGCCGCTGCCCCCCTGATGCAGACGACGGGCCGAAGCATCAGACGGGTCTGGAAAAGATCGGTCCCGGCTTCATCGCAGCGGGCGGAGATGAAGGTGTATCCCTCACGCAGCAGGGCCAGCGAGCTGTCAGGCAATTGTGCAGTCACTCGGATCTCCCGTTCTCCCGGAAACGGCGGCGTTTCCTGAGTCTAGGCCAGGCCTTCAGGGCCGGGTAGGTCAGAGCCGTATGCCCTGCCCCTGATCGCGCCGCGTCCATAACGCGGCGGCCGGGGGATCCTGCCGCCGCGTTTTTTCAGGATTCGCTGAGCGCGCTGCTGATGAGGGCTTTGAGGGTGCCCTTCTCTGCAAGGCCAAGAACACGGGCGGCGACTTTGCCGTGCCTGTCCAGGACGAGGGTTGTGGGGACCGCCCGTGGGGGCACGTGGTCGGCCAGGGCCAGCAGGATCCCGCCGTCGTTGTCGTTGAAGCTGGGGTAGGTGGTGCCGAAAGTGCGCTCGAAGGCCGCGGCAGTTGCGGCGGTGTCCCGGACGTTGATCCCGTAAATCCTGACGCCGTCGCTTTTGAACTCCTGATGGAGTGCTTCAAGGTCGGGTGCTTCTTTGCGGCAGGGCGCGCAGGCGGCGTACCAGACGTTCAGGACGGTGACGTTTCCTTTCCAGTCGGCTGAGCTGACCGCCGAGCCGTCAAAGAGGGTTCCGGCGAGATCAACCGCGGGCGCCCTGGTTTCGGCGGCGTACTCAGAGACGGATCCGTCTCCTGCGATGTAGTTCTTGTTATCCCCAGCCCGTGCTTGGGTGGCCAGTGAGTCGTCCGGTCCGGCGCACCCGGCGAGCAGGATGGCTGCCGACGCTGCTCCCAGTAGAACGCCGCGCCGGGCCGGCAGGCGCGCTGTCATTGGATTACCGGGCTGTTGCGAGTTCATGTGCTGGTTTCTCCTAGACGGGGGTGGTGATGGTCGCGGCGAGGTTTTGCAGTTGGTAGATCCAGAGCATCCAGACCCCTGAGACCATCAGGAGCCCGACGAGGATCAGCAAGGAACCCCCGATGATGTTGAAAGCGCGCATGTGCCGTCGGATGTACCCGAGGGTCCTGCTCACCCAGCTCAGGCCCAGCGCTACCAGAACGAAAGGGATTCCAAGCCCCAGACAGTAGAGGAATCCAAGCAGCGCACCACGCCATGGATCGCCGGTTGTGGTGCTGAGGGCCAGAACCGCGCTCAGGGTCGGACCCATGCAGGGCGTCCACCCGAGGCCGAAGACAATTCCCAGCAGCGGGGCGCCGGCGATGCCTGTCCGGGGCCTGAAGGATAGCTTGCGGGTGGCTTGCAGGAACGGGATTCTGCCCACCAGGACCAGGCCCATCAGCACGACGAACAGCCCGAGTCCCCGGATCAGGGTGTCCTGCCACCGGACCAGCCAACCGCCAATGACACCAAAGGCCGCCCCGTAGAGGGTGAAAACGGCGGCAAACCCAAGAATGAACAGCCCAACTCCGGCCAGGACCCGGCGCCGGTTATCTGGCCGGCCCGGATCGGTAATCCCGGAGACGTAGCCAAGGTACCCGGGGACAAGCGGCAGGATGCACGGAGAGATGAAGGAGACGGTCCCGGCGATCATGGCCAGCGGAATGGCCATGAGCAGGGTGCCCGACTGAACCATCTCAGCGAAAAACCCGCCGATCGTCACGTCCGCACCCCTCGCGGCCTAAAGGAACCTGTCCGGGGCGTGGGCCGGGAGGGACAGGCCAAGGACCGGCAGTAACAGCTTCTCGTCGATAACATCACCGCTTTACGCTATCATCGCCATATGACGATACAAATTGGGGGCGCTGCCGATGACTGCGGCCAGTTGGATCCCGCGGCGGCTTTGTTTCATTCCCTGAGTGACCCGACACGACTGAGCATCGTGAAGCGGATGGCCGAGGGAGAGATCCGGGTCGGTGATCTGGCTGGGAAGCTGGGCCTGGCCCAGTCCACCGTGTCCGCGCATGTGGCATGTTTGCGCGATTGTGGCCTGGTCGAGGGCCGCGCGCAGGGCCGCAGCGTCTATTACTCGCTGTCCCGTCCGGAGTTGATGGACATGCTTGCCCAGGCCGAAGTCCTGCTTGCCGCAACCGGCAACGCGGTGAGCCTGTGCCCGAATTACGGCACCGGAAGCACCGGCGCCGAACTGACAAACGTGGAACTGACGAAGGAGAACACCCGATGAGCGACGCCTGCGGCTGCAGCGACGACAAGCCCGAAACCGCGGCCGAAGAGGCCGAGGAAGCGGTCGGGTTCTGGCAGATCAACGAGATCAGGGCCGCGGCAATCTCGGGTGTGCTGCTCCTGACCGCCTGGATCCTGTCCCTGACCGGGGGCCCGGAGTGGCTGCGCCTGGTCCTGGAAATCGGGGCGCTGCTGGTCGCGGCATGGACTTTTGTTCCCTCCACCCTCCGGCGCCTTGCCAAGGGCAAGATCGGCGTCGGGACCCTGATGACGATCGCCGCCGTCGGCGCCGTCGCGCTGGGCGAGTACGAGGAAGCGGCAATGCTCGCCTTCCTCTACTCAATCTCCGAAGGGTTGGAGGAATACTCGCTGGCCAAAACCCGGCGCGGTCTGCGGGCCCTGCTGGACCTGGTCCCGGCCGAAGCGACAGTCCTGCGCGGCGGTGCAGAGGTCACCGTTGACCCTGCCGAGCTCGTTCCCGGGGACCGGATGGTCGTCCGCCCGGGCGAACGGCTGGCCACCGACGGCCGAATCATCACTGGCCGCACCTCCCTGGACACCTCGGCCCTGACCGGCGAATCCGTGCCCGTCGAGGCAGGTCCCGGCAGCGATGTCTACGCCGGGTCCATCAACGGCACCGGGCCGCTGGAAGTCGAAGTCACCAGCACCGCGGAGAACAACTCGCTGGCCCGCATCGTGCACATCGTCGAGGCCGAACAGTCCCGCAAGGGCCCCGGGCAGCGCCTGGCCGACAACATCGCCAAGAAACTCGTCCCCGGCATCCTCATCGCCGCGGCCCTGATCATCGCCTTCGGCTTCATCGTGGGTGAACCGCTGCTGTGGTTCGAACGCGCCCTGGTCGTCCTGGTGGCTGCATCGCCCTGCGCTTTGGCGATCTCCGTCCCGGTCACCGTTGTCGCCTCCGTCGGCGCCGCCAGCCGCATCGGTGTGCTCATCAAGGGCGGCGGTGCCCTGGAAACCCTCGGCAAGATCCGCACCATCGCCCTGGACAAGACCGGCACCCTGACTAGGAACAAGCCCGAAGTCATCGATGTCGCCGCCGCCGGGACCGCGACCCGCGAAGAAGTTCTGGCCCTCGCGGCCGGGCTCGAGGCCCGCAGCGAACACCCCCTGGCCCGTGCCATCCTCGCCGCATCCCCCGCCCGTGCCGATGTGACCGACGTGGACACCGTTCCCGGCGCCGGTTTGGAAGGCCGTTTCGAGGGCAAGACCGTCCGGCTGGGCCGCCCCGGCTGGATCAACCCCGGCGCCCTGGCAGCGGATGTCGAACGGATGCAAACGGCAGGCGCCACCGCCGTCCTGATCGAATCCGCCGGTGAAGTTATCGGTGCCGTAGCAGTCCGTGACGAACTGCGCCCCGAAGCCCGTGACGTTATCGCCCGGCTGACGGCCTCCGGGTACACCACGGCCATGCTCACCGGGGATAACGCGATCACCGCCGCGGCCCTGGGCAAGGCCGCCGGCATCACCGAAGTCCACGCCGACCTCCGCCCCGAAGACAAAGCCGAGATCATCCGGACCCTGAAGTCTCGCCAGCCCACCGCCATGGTCGGTGACGGCGTCAACGACGCCCCGGCGCTGGCCACCGCCGACACCGGTGTGGCCATGGGTGCCATGGGCACCGACGTCGCCATTGAAACCGCTGACATCGCCCTGATGGGTGAGGACCTGAACCACCTGCCCCAGGTCCTGGACCACGCCCGCCGGACCCGGTCCATCATGCTGCAGAACGTGGGCTTGTCCCTGCTGTTGATCGCGATCCTGATCCCGCTGGCACTGGTCGGCGCACTGGGGCTGGCCGCGGTCGTCCTGATCCACGAACTGGCCGAAATCGTGGTGATCGCCAACGGCGTCCGCGCCGGCCGGATCAGCCGCAAAAACGCACTCCAGCCGGCCAAACCCACGCCGGCTTTGGAACCGGCAGCGTGAGCGCCGAGTCACCGGCAAATCCCGCCGGGACGGCACCGGTTACCGGGAAAGCAGGGCGGATCAAGATCGCCCTGCTTGTCTCGGCAGCCGTGCTCGCGGCGGCCGACCTGGGAATCAAGGCCCTGGCCGAAGCCCTGCTCGCCAACGGTGCCACGGTCGATCTGGGGCTGGTGAACCTGAAGCTGCTGTACAACACCGGGGTCGCGTTCAGCCTCGGCGCCAACCTAGCCCCGTGGCTGGTCATCGCCGCGACCGCCGCGATCGTCCTGGGCATGACCTGGTACGCGGTGACCACCGCCCCGGCCATGCCGGCCATCTCCCGGGCGGGTGCTGCGATGGTGCTCGGCGGCGGTGCCGGGAACCTCGTGGACCGGTTCGACGGACGCGGCGTCGTGGACTACCTGCACAGCGGCTGGTTCCCCACCTTCAACCTCGCCGATGTCTTCGTCACCGTCGGCGTAGGCCTGTACATCCTGGGGACCCTGCTCGGATCCAGAGAACAGCACAAGGCATAGGCAGACGCGGGACGGTGACCTCTGGCGCCCTCTGACACTGGAAAGGACTCCTCATGCTTGCCACCATCCTGGCAGCGGCTGCGATGTTCGCCGCGACGAACATCGATGACATCGTGGTGCTGACGGCGCTTTTCCTCGCCTCAAGCAAGGGCAAACCGCGCGCCTGGCACATCGTCGGAGGGCAGTACACCGGCTTCATCACCCTCGTCGGGCTGAGCCTCCTGGCCGCCCTGGGTCTGACCATCGTCCCGGATGAATGGGTCGGGCTGCTGGGAATCTTCCCGCTGATCCTGGGCATCCTCGGCCTCATCCGCGGCCTGAAAAATGACGGCGACGATGATGAGAACAAACTCACCGAAGGGCTGGGCCTGCTCGGCATCGCCGGCATCACCATCGCCAACGGCGCGGACAACATCGCGATCTACACCCCGGTGTTCCGCACTATGGCACCGGCCGACACCACCGTCACCGTCCTCGTATTCTTGGCCCTGGTCGCTGTGTGGTGTGCTCTGGGCAAGCTCATCGGCACTCACCACAAAGTCGTCGAAACCCTGGAAAAAATTGAACACTGGCTCGTCCCGGCCGTCTTCATCGGGCTGGGCTTGACCATCCTCATCGGATCCGGATCCCTGCAACGCCTGATCAGCCTCTGGCTCTAGAAAAGAGGAAACTCCATCTGCAAGACCGGCATGCCACAATCCCACTTCTTACGATCCCGTACCCGGGCGTATACGTCGTTCCTAAATCAGGACGGTCCTGCCATTAGGAACTATGGAGCCATGACCCATCCCCAGATGCACACAACCTCACCCGCCAGCACGCACAACCCCGTGCCCCAAAACAGGGCGGCCGAGGGTGCCTGTTGTGCAGGGGATGGCGGCGGGGCTGTGCCGGGGATTGCCGGCCTTGTCATGCGGTACCGGGCGTGGATGCCATGAGCGGTCACGGACACGACCACGGCGCCGCCGCAGCAGGCCAGCGCGGGAAACTGATCATCGTTTTTACCATCACGTTTGCCGTGATGGTCGCCGAAATCATCGGGTCGCTGATGACCGGCAGCCTGGCGCTGCTGGCCGACGCCGGACACATGTTCACCGACGCCGCCGGGCTGCTGATCGCGCTGATTGCCGCGTCGCTGGCGCTCAAACCCGCCACTACGAAGCGCACCTGGGGCTACAAACGGGCAGAAATCGTCGCGGCCGCCGGGCAGGCGGCCCTGCTCCTGGGCGTGGGCGCGTTCGTGATTGTCGAAGGCATCCGCCGGCTCTTCGAACCCCCGGAAGTCGGCGGGTCCACGATGCTCTGGTTCGGCATCATCGGCCTGGCAGGGAACGCCATCGGCCTGCTCGTGCTGGCCTCGGGCCGGAAGCACAACTTCAACATGCGCGCCGCGTTCCTCGAGGTCCTCAACGACGCCATGGGCTCCGTTGCCGTCATCGTCGCCGCCATCATCATCGCCCTGACCGGCTGGGTGCAGGCCGACGCCGTCGTGTCCCTGCTGATCGGTGCGCTGATCATCCCCCGGACCTTGAAGCTGCTCAGTGAAACGCTGAACGTGCTGATGGAAAACGCCCCGGCCGGCCTGGACATGGACAGAGTCCGCGAACACATCCTGGCCGTGCCCCATGTCATCGACGTCCATGACCTGCACGCATCCCTTGTCGCCTCGGGCACCCCAGTCCTCTCGGCACACGTCACCGTCGAAGATACCTGCATGATGGATGGGCACGCCGCGACGATCCTGGCAGACCTGCAGCGCTGCGTTGCCGAACACTTCGACGTCAGCATCGAACACTCCACCTTCCAGATAGAACCCGCCGCCCACCGCGACCAGGAAAGCCTCCACCACTGATGAACCCCACCAAAACCACAGCCCCGCGCCCAGCCCCAAAGAACCCAGCCCAACCCGACCCGGCCCGGAAAATCCGGCTGGTCGTCTGGATCCTCCTCGGCGCCCTCGTCGCAGCCGGAGCCATCTGGTACGCCGTGTTCACCCTGAACAAGCCCGAACCGGTAACGGCGGCACCCGTGACCCAGGCCGAGCTCGTCCGGGAAGACAGCCACCGCGTCACCTCCCCGGCAGTGGAGAAAGCACAGCTGGTCGAGTTCCTGGACTTCGAATGCGAAGCCTGCCGCGCCGCAGAACCGATGGTCCAGGAACTCAAGGCCGAGTACGGCGACAGGATCACCTTCATTCACCGGTACTTCCCGCTGCCCGGGCACCGGAACTCCGGTGCCGCTGCCTTGGCCGTGGAGGCCGCAGCCCAGCAGGGCAAGTACGAACAGATGTACACGAAGCTGTTCGAAACCCAGCCGGAATGGGGAGAAAAGCAGGACTCCCAAGCCGAACTCTTCCGCACCTACGCCCAGGAACTCGGACTCGACCTCGCCGCCTACGACGCAGCCGTCGCCAATGAGGCGACCAAGGACCGGATCAGGCAGGACATCGCGGACGGCAAAGCGCTCGGCGTCACCGGCACACCCACGTTCTTCCTCAACGGCGAAAAACTCGTCCTCAACAGCGAAGAACAGTTCCGCCAGCTCCTCACCGACGCCGCCAAATAGCCTCGGCCCCTGACGAAAGCAGCACTGATGAAAACCGCACGCCTGAAAACCACGACACGGCTGGTATTGGCAGCCGCCGCGGCGCTCCTTCTTCCCGCATTGTTCACCATGCCGGTGGCCGTGGCGCACGACAGCCTGTCCTCCACCGAGCCAGCACGTGACGCCGTCCTGGAGACCGCCCCCGCCACCGTCTCCCTGACACTGTCCGATGCCCCGCTGAACTCAGCCCAGCTGAACACCAGCATCCTGAAAGTCACCGACAGCACCGGCAAGACCCTCAGCGATGACAGCGTCGAGGTCAACGGTGCCACCCTGTCCACCGCCATCACCGCCGGACAGCCCGGCCCCTACACAGTCCAATGGCGTGCAGTATCCTCAGACGGCCACCCCATCGAAGGCACCTACACCTTCACCGTCCAGTCCGCGGCCACCACAGCAACGCCTTCCCAACCAGCAGCGACGGCGGTCCCTTCGGCGTCAGCTGCTCCCGCTGTCACTTCTGGGACGACACCTGTGACCCCGGCACCCCGCCCCGATGACAGCAACGCACTGCTCGTCGCCGGCATCGGCGCCGCAGTCATCGCCCTCATCGCCGGACTGATCGCCCTCGCTCGCCGCAAAGAGAACCGCCCACAGCCTTAGACAATCTGCGAAGCGTCAA
The DNA here is from genome assembly GCF_040224115.2 of Pseudarthrobacter sp. WHRI 8279. Taxonomy (NCBI): domain Bacteria; kingdom Bacillati; phylum Actinomycetota; class Actinomycetes; order Micrococcales; family Micrococcaceae; genus Pseudarthrobacter; species Pseudarthrobacter sp. WHRI 8279. The sequence continues at coordinate 65,303 of NZ_CP168164.1, forward strand.
GGGGCAGTTTCAAGCGGGAGGAGCTGCAGGATCCGAGTGGACGACGTCCTTGCGGACTGCCCAACGGCCGATCGCGGCCGCAACGCCAACGGTGGCCCAAGGGACCAGCATCCAGAGCTGCCAGCCGAAAACGAGGACGCTGCCCACAAGCCAGAACGCGATGGTAGGCACAGCGAAAAAGGCTCCAATGTGAATCCATTGATTCTTGACCGGGCGCAGGAAGTAGGCCAACACCCAAGCCAGCGGCGCCGCAAACAGCAGGGAAACTCCGAACCCATAGAAAACCGCCATGCCCAATAAGCCCCACACATGGCCTTCGTCAGTCCCGCTCCGCACGCCGGGTACGACATAGAAGGCTGTAACCATCAGCAGCAGTGCTCCTACCCACAGCGATGTTGCGATCAGCCAGCCCTTGATGAACCCGTAAGCATCCAAGACCACCTTGTACGACTGAACTGCCTGCGGCTGCACCGCGTCCCCCAACGCCATGGGCACAGCCTACCGAAGATCAGAATTTGGTAATCAGGTGCGGTTCCACCCGTGGGACTCGGCGTCTCGAAACCATTCCGCCTCGAATCCCTAGGGATACGAGACGCGTTAGGAGCGCCACTTAGCACAAAAGGATCAGGGCATTCTTGATTTGACTGGAGCATGACCAAGCTCGCAGCCAGATTCGGTATGTCATCGACGACTTGTGGATGGAACAAGTCTAAATAGGTGCAGGCATCCATTCGGCATCGGGGACGGCTGGCTCTACTTCCTGGGGAGCAGGGACCTCAGGATCGTACTGCACCGGCTCGGGGTCGTGGAGTCCTCGTTGATGGCCCCTTCGAGAACTTGCAGTTCGGGGACCTTGATTCGTCCGAGAACGATCGCGCTGTTTACTTCTTCCTGTGCCTCTCGGGCCTTTTGTGCCGCTCGCAGCGCGAGTACCAGCACTGAGAAAAGTCCAATCCCGCAGACTCCCACTGCCAAAAGAAACTGGTCAGGGGGAAGCTGCAGTGCGGTAACGGTGGTGAGGATTAGTAAGGGTATGCACAGCCCGGAGCGGAAGTCAGATTCGCTCTTGGCCTTATCAAACCGCTCGTAAGCTTTGTCGTCCTTCTGGCCTAGGTCGACTGCCAGAAGAGCGCTTTCTGAGTAGATACGTCGAAGCAGTGTCGAGGCCAAAACCTTCTGTTCCGTACGCCCGGCCCTGTATGCTCCAAAACTGCCTACCTGCGGTGGCTCCTTGCCGTCCGGCTGTTTACTTTCCAAGGCTTGACGTGATACCCGATTGTCCCACCAGGGCTCGAGGGATGACCTCAGGAATCGAGGCGAAAGACGAATCCACCACGGGTAAAGGATTCCCATCTTCGTGAGAGCTGGAATTTCGCGCACCAAATCCTTGGTGAGCTCCCCCACAGATTTCTTTCTCGCGGCCCGCCCCACCTGATCCTCGATGAAGTCGAGAAGCCGAGACTCCCGCGTTTTGTCACCTTCGCGTTCAGCCCTCTTCCTGTTGTGCCGGTTGATACCGGCCAGCACTAGCAAGTGAAATGGGAATACAAGCCCAACCACATAGGCGAGAAAGGTGATGACAGCGAGTGTCGCCACCGGTCCGAGATAGTCGACAAGCGTAGCCACCTTCCCGGCCAGTGTGTCACCCGGCGTGACCTTCGCTATCTGCTCACCTATTAGCAACCAAACCGCGAATAGAAGCAGCATGCCGGCGCTCAGGGCGCTCTTAACGTCCCTTAGGTTGGACAAAAATCCGAGCATCGTGGCCCCTGCAGGTTCTCAAGTTCAGCCACTGGGGGCTTGGGCGGAAAGGCGGAAGGAGTGACACTCTTACTTGTGGTCATTCCTGGTCCGAAGCTACTGCATATCACCGTTTTGGGCCGTGGTTGGCGATTCGGCAGCAGCGTCCTCCGCGGGGAAGCTGCGGAGCATGGCTACCATGCTCCGCACGGATGCCGGGTCTTCCTGCCAGGGCTTGCCGCCCCGTGAACAGGCACGAAAACCGGTGACCGCTGACTCTTTAGCCGCCTCTGCCAGCTCGGCCCATGCCGCTTCCAGATCTGCAACCTGTTCAGGGCTCAACGGCTCCTGTTCCTCGGGCGCAGCCGCCACTACCTGGCCGGACTCACCAGCACCCGTTGTCTTCTTGCGCCGACCGAACCAGCTCCACAGGCCCATAAGATTCCTCCCCGCATAGAGTCCCGCCAGGAGCAACAACTTCCCCAAGTTCGCTGCGACTGGCGAGACACTTCCACCGTACCAACACCCCAAGCAGTCACCGAAGGCAAGGCAGAGGGCCGCAAGCGGTGAGAAAGCGGCCCTCTGCCTGGGGTGTAAACATCCTGCTGCTTACGCCTTCGAGGATCCCACACAACAGGAGGGAGCGGGGCAGCTTTTGGCCTCGCCGTCGCCGGCCTGCTGAGGGGAACTGCCGGTGCCGTGCCGCACCGTGGACAGGACCCAGGGGACCGCGGCGGGTGTTCGGGCAGGCTCGCTGGGCTCGCCCTGGTTGCGGTGCAACCAGTTGAACGGGCGTCCGCTGGCGCGGCCGGCTGTTGGGTGCTGCCGGTCCGTCGCAGAGCTCCGGCCCGTCATCACCTCTTGTTTACAAGCGTTTTTTGTTGCTGTCCTGCGGATTCTAGGCGTCCGCTCCACCCCGTCTAGCCCCTCCTTCGTCGGGGCCTGCGGTCCGGGAATTTCCCTACGGCGCTCCTGCGTCGCTTATTTCCTTCAGGGAATTTCCCACCCCTTGCCCTGCGGGTAGACAGGGCTCCGTCGGCCGCCGAGCAAGCAAGCTTGCCAGCAACCAAAAAACAACTTGGGGGAGAGGGGCAGCTGGCCCGGTGACGCGGTCCCCTCACCATCCCATTCCTCAGCAAAGGAGCAACACCATGAACGCAATCACTATCAAGACGGTGACCACCGAGGACACCGGCGAGAGCATCGAGGACGTGACCGTGTTGGGCGATTACCACATGAACACCGGTTACGACTGGATGGAACTGATCGGCGAACACGGCTGGGCCGTGATCCCCAGTTGGGGGTGTGACGGCTGGGACTTGGGCCAGTGGCCCTATGTCATGGTCGCCGGTACCCGCACGGCCGATGCCATCGGCAACCTGTTCGGCATGGCCACCTACTGCGAGGGCGACGTGAAGACGACGTTCTATCGGAGTAAAGCGAAGTTCTGGGACGCGGTCAGTGAGCAGGCATTTTTCCACTGGAAAAACGGGCAGGCCCACGGCCCGGACGACCTGCCAGAGGCCGCCGCAGAGCTTCCGAGCCGGTACCGGATCCCCTCCATGTACCAGAACGTGGCCTAACCAGCATCACAGGTGCCCTGCCCGTCCGGGGCGGGGCACCGCCCCCCACTTCTTTTAGAAAGAGACCGTCATGACCACCTGTAAAGCCCTCATCATTCCCGCCGACCAGTCACAACCCGCCCGTGTCGACTCCATCACCGCGGACCTGGAGACCTTGCAGTACCTGGTGAGGGGAAACATTGAAGCAGTGAGCGGCGATGACTGGCACTTCTACCTCAACGAGGAAGGAAAAATCCTCGGCCTTGAACCGAACGTCCGCGCCGGGGCCCTTGTCCTCCAGCTCACCGAAGATGTCCAGGACATCTACTGCGGGGATGTGGTGTTTCTGGGCGAAACCCCGGACGGGGACGAGGCCGACGTCCCCGAGCGCGTCAGGTTCCTTGCGGCCCTGATCATCGGAACCGCCCAGCCCACCGCCTAGGAAACAGGGGCAGGGGCGGAGCCGGGGCAGTTCCCCGGCCCGCCCCAAGCGCGGGCGGGCCACCGCCTCAGCGGTACCCGGCACAGGTGATCATCACCTGGCGGCAGCCCGCCGTTTCTGCACCACTGACACACCACCGCGGCACCGGTGCCGTGCCGCACCGTGGACAGGACCCAGGGGACCGCGGCGGGTGTTCGGGCAGGCTCGCTGGGCTCGCCCTGGTTGCGGTGCAACCAGTTGAACGGGCGTCCGCTGGCGCGGCCGGCTGTTGGGTGCTGCCGGTCCGTCGCAGAGCTCCGGCCCGTCATCACCTCTTGTTTACAAGCGTTTTTTGTTGCTGTCCTGCGGATTCTAGGCGTCCGCTCCACCCCGTCTAGCCCCTCCTTCGTCGGGGCCTGCGGTCCGGGAATTTCCCTACGGCGCTCCTGCGTCGCTTATTTCCTTCAGGGAATTTCCCACCCCTTGCCCTGCGGGTAGACAGGGCTCCGTCGGCCGCCGAGCAAGCAAGCTTGCCAGCAACCAAAAAACAACTTGGGGGAGAGGGGCAGCTGGCCCGGTGACGCGGTCCCCTCACCATCCCATTCCTCAGCAAAGGAGCAACACCATGACTGATTCAGTACGCGCCTCCGGCCCCGCCGACGTTCTTAGTTTCGTCCTGCACGCCCTGGGCTCGGTGCCCCGGGAATCGTTCGTTTTGATCACCCTCCACGGCACCCGGCTGGGTGCTACCCTTCGCATTGATGCGCCGCTGGCACCCACCCCGGCCATGTTCGCCCGGACCGTGGCCGATTACCTTGCAGCGGACACCGCCGCTACCTCGGTGCTGCTGGCCGTTTACACGGACGTGACCGGTGCCCCGGAACGGCCCCGCCCGTTCCACGAGCACGTCGAGGCCCTCATTGAGGTTTTCGACGCGGCGGGAACCCCGCTCAAAGACGGTTGGCTGGTGACCTCCACCCACTGGCAGAACCTCCTGTGCGACGGGCAGGACGGCTGCTGCCCCGCGTACCCGCTGGAGGCCATCACTGACAGCGCCCTGAACGCCGAAATGGTCTACCGCGGCAGCACCTACAACCAGGACGCGGGCGCGACTTACGCCCCCTTCACCGGCCCCGCCGACACGGAAGAAACCATCATTGCCAGCATCGCTACCCAGATGATCACCGGAACCGATCACGCCGCGGCCCTTTGGGCCAACGCCTTGAGAACCACCGGCCAGATCCCCGAACAGGACCGGATCGAGCTGCTGGCAACGCTTCAGATCCCGGCCGCCCGCGACCTGCTCCTGTGCAACATCATCGACCCGGAAAGGACCACACCAGAAGGAGCAGGGGATCTGTTGATGGGCAAGATCGCACCGGACTGGACCCGCGTGGACAAAGCCCAGGAACGCGCACGGGAACTGATCAACGCAGCCCCCGCAGGGTACCGCGCGCCGCTGCTGACAATGATCGGCTGGACCGACTACCTCAAAGGCCGGGCATCCTCGGCAGCAAACCACTTCACCCAAGCAACCGCCGACAGCCCCGGCTTCCGGCTCGCGGAACTGCTGACCGGAGTGATGAACCTCGGCACCGTCGCTGACATCGCGATGAACCCTGCCACGGCGTACAAGCCCAAGCGCTAACAAACAACCACCTGAGGGGCCGGGCCAGAACGGTCCGGTCCCCTCAGGTGGGGACCGGCGGCCTCCCCCGCAAGCTCCGCCGGCCGCCGGTCACGCTTGCGCGGGCGCAGCACCACAGGGAAAAACGGAAAACACCCGCCGGGTTAGAGTGGAAACACAACGACCAGGCAGGAATAGACCATGAGCCACGGATTCATCCTCACCGACCAGGACAAAGCCCCCGAAGGCATCACCGCGGCCGAAGAGGCCATCGAGCTCGCCATCCTGGGTAACGACGAAACAAAAACCCCCGCAGACTTCACCTGGGACCACGAGGGCCAGCAGTACTAAGACTCCTGCAGCGATGATGCTGCACCCATAGATTTCCTTTTTGCTGAGGGAAAACAGGAAGGGCAGGCACCGCAGGGTGCCTGCCCTTCCGCCCGTTAACAGGACCCTACGGGGGCCAGCGCGACCAAAGTACGGGAGTTTGTTTGGTGTTCGGGCAGGCTCGCTGGGCTCGCCCTGGTTGCGGTGCAACCAGTTGAACGGGCGTCCGCTGGCGCGGCCGGCTGTTGGGTGCTGCCGGTCCGTCGCAGAGCTCCGGCCCGTCATCACCTCTTGTTTACAAGCGTTTTTTGTTGCTGTCCTGCGGATTCTAGGCGTCCGCTCCACCCCGTCTAGCCCCTCCTTCGTCGGGGCCTGCGGTCCGGGAATTTCCCTACGGCGCTCCTGCGTCGCTTATTTCCTTCAGGGAATTTCCCACCCCTTGCCCTGCGGGTAGACAGGGCTCCGTCGGCCACCGAGCAAGCAAGCTTGCCAGCAACCAAAAAACAACTTGGGGGAGAGGGGCAGCTGGCACAAGTCCCATAGTCCCCTCGCCCCGTGCCGATGAAATAAGGAGAACCCTTCACGATGACTGCTATCGCAGAAAGCCCGACCACCACCGCCCCGATGCTGGAATGGTTGGACCCGGCCACCCTCACGGTAGACGTGAACGTCCGCAAGGACGCGGCCCTGACACCCTCGTTTGTGGCAAGCATCAAGGAACACGGCGTCATGGAACCGGTGATCGCTCACCGCAAGGACGACGGGACCGTACATGTCCTGATGGGACAGCGCCGCACCCGCGCCGCTGTTGAAGCCGCCCGGCCCCTGATCCCGGTTATGGTCATCGACAGCCCGGAGGAAGCCGAACGTATCGTGACGCAGGTGGTGGAGAACATCCAGCGCGCCGAACTGACCGAAGCGGACGAAGCCGACGCGTACCACCAGCTGTCCCTGATCGGTGTGACCGCGGCGCAGATCGCCAAGAAGACAGGGCGGACCAAGACCACTGTTGAGGGTGCTTTGAAGGCCAAGGCATCCGTAGCCGGGACCGCCGCGCTGGGCAAGGGGTGGAGCATTGAAGAAGCGCTCATCATGGCTGAATTTGAAGGAGACGCCGAGCGCACTCTCGAATTGGAATCGGTCATCATGGACGAACCGGACCAGCTGCATCACGTGGCCCAGCAGTTGCGGGACGACCGGGAACGCGCCGCCGCCCTTGCCGCTTTCACAGCCCAAATCGAAGCAACCGGGATCAGAATCGTTGAAGCCCCCGGCTACAGCGACGAAGACGTGGCCCGCGTGAGTTCTTTGAAGCGGGCAGATGGCGAGCGGGCCACCGAGGACGACGGCAACGCCGTCTACATCGCCACAGACGGTACAGGCGAGCACATCACCGTGCCGGTGGTTGTTGGCTGGAAGGAACTGGGTTTCACGGACCGCTACAGCTATTCGTCCTCATCGGCCAACAAAGGCCCGATGACCGATGAGCAGAAGGCCGAACGCCGGACCCTGATCGAGAACAATAAAAAAATGGAATCGGTCCTGTTAACTGAACTTCGTCGTAGAGTCTGGATCAGGGTTTTCCGGAGAGGCGGTTCTCATGGACGAGGTGCGACTCAAACTGCTCGAGGGACAGATTGGCCTGCTGGCGATAGGCGCGGTAGTCCCAAGAACGGAGGGCCTCTTGCCCTACGTCGTCATCGACGACAAGGGGCAAGAGATTGAGGACTTCTCAGTGTTCCTTCGTGATCTCGTTCTGAGCGACATGAGCCCTTTGACCGTACGCTCTTATGGCAATGACTTGCTCAGGTGGTGGCGCATTCTTGGTCTGCTCGGCAGCGGATGGGAGCAAGCGACTCGTGCGGAGGTCGAGGTCCTCGTGGGGTGGATGCGGTCCGCGGTGAATCCCCAGCGGCGGGGGACCGGTAACCGGGGCAGGAATTCACGCACAGGTAAGCGTCCCTTGGCCGGAGGCTATGCGCCGGCAACGATCAATCACGCCCTTTCGGTGATTTCGTCGTTTTACTCCTACCACTCACGCTTCGGTCGTGGTCCTCTGATCAACCCGGTTCCTGAGGCTGCAGGGCGGAGACGCATGGTTCATCGCGGCCGGACCGAAACAGCGCCAGGAGTAGGTCGGGCTCCTTTGCGGCAGAAGAAGTCCGAATGGCTGCCCCGTTCCATCCCGGATGACCTTTTCGACGGTTTGATGGAGGCTCTGCGGACGAACCGTGATCGTGCCTTGGTGAGTATGTATGTGTCCTCCGGGGCCCGCGCGAGTGAGCTGCTCGGCGTCCACGGCGATCAGATTGACTGGGCCGGGCAACGTGTATGGGTCGTATCGAAAGGATCCCGTGTCCTGGAACCGGTGCCTGTGTCACCGGAATCCCTGCAGTATCTGGCGATGTACTTCCACGAACACGGAGTTCCCAGGCCAGATGAACTGATCTGGCGGGCGCTCCACGGCAAACCGCGGCCGTTGACGTATCACGCCGCCCGCCGAATGCTGCAACGGGTGAATGCCGTGCTGGGCACGGATTGGTCACTGCACGACTTCAGACACACGACCATCAACCGCATGGTCTCGGACCCGAATCTGACCTTGCCTGAAATCATGGCCGTGAGCCGGCACCGACAGGTCTCCTCGATGGCTCCCTATCTACGGCCTCGGGTCGATGAGGTCTTCCAAAAAGTACAAGAGCACATGGCATCCCCACGGCCCCAACCTACGCTGACCCCGGGCTACGATCCCGACGACTTCTCAGTGGTGTTCGGTGCCTAAGGCTGTTAAACGACCACAACAGCGGCCGATAAACGCAGCTGTTCCCGGCAGAACTCGGAACCAATCCGTCATCATCGCTGCTCCGGCGCCGAGACCGGAAATTCCGCCATGGCCTCGCGGTGACTTGGACACGGCAAGCCCCGAGAGTCTCATCGCCTTGACCGACGCGATATGGCCCCGCACCCAGCCACGTGAATCACTGCGCCATCACGGGCTGAAATGGCTGCTGTCTTATCTAGCGAGGCATGCCGGACAGACCTGGCAGGAGAAATGGATCTCGTCGGGGTTCAATGATGGTCACCGCAAAATACGGGAGCTGACCACGGGAAACTTCCGTCTGGACGGTGAGCTGGGACATTCCCTGATGCTGCTGTGCTGTCTACGTGTCATTCGCCCTTCGCTGGCAGCGTTCAAGATCAACTCGTTCTACCGCTACCACGAGCATTTTGAGCAAGCGCAAAACGATCCTGACCTGGACCGCTTCCTGGCCCTCGTTGAACAACAGGACACGTCCAATCACTTCAAACGATGCGCGCGGATGGATGTGGCATCAGCGCTAACGACCCAAGGAATCCGGTTCGCTGATCTGAGCGCTGAGGCGTTACTCCACTACGCCATTGCCACGCGCGAAGGCGGATGGGGCCGTGGCTACGAAACGCACGTCGGTTACCTTGCCTGGCGGGTGATGTCTGAATCCGGGCACTTTCCCGCCCAGGTCCCGCCAACTCTCCGCGGCGCAATGCGATCCCCGGCTCAGACGCCGGCTGAGCTGGTCGACAAGCACAACATCACCAACCCGGACGTCCGTGACGTCTTCATTGCTTACCTGACCCGGCGCAGCCACGACATCGACTTCGCCACATTGCGCGACCTGGGAGAAGACATTTGCGGGAAGTTTTGGACGGGCCTGCAACAGATCAACCCCGGCCAACCGAATTTTGTCATCTCGCAAGAGCACTACGAAAGCTGGCGGGCCGTGGTGGCCCTCCGCCGCGATGGAAAGCCACGCCTTCAACTCGAAGCCGTCATGACGAATATCAGGGCCTTCTATCTTGACCTGCAGGGCTGGGCGGCCGAAGAACCCGAACGCTGGGCCCGATGGGTAGCACCTTGCCCGATCGCTGGCAGAGAGACCCGGACGCTGGGCAAAGCGGCGCGCCGGGCAAAAGAACGCATGGACTCCAGAATCCGCCTCTTACAGCCAGTGCTGCCGGCATTCATAGCGGCTGCCACAGAACGCAAAGACCACTTCCAAGAACTTCTGAAAGTGGCCGGCGAAACCCGCAAAGACGAGGTCATCACAGTCGGAGGGAAGCAGTATCAACGGCTATATACCGAAGGAGATGCCAGGCACCGCCGCTTCCATGGAGTATCGAACGTCCGCGTGCTTGATCTGTCCACCAACCGCAAGATCAATGTGACCTTCACCGAAGATGCCGTGTTTTGGCAGTGGGCGGCCGTGGAGACCTTGAGGCATACCGGCCTTCGATGCGACGAACTGCTGGAACTGTCCCAGCTGAGTATCCGCCAATACATCCGGCCGAACGGCGAAATCATCGCACTCCTGGTTGTCGCTCCCTCAAAAAATGATCGGGAACGAGTCATCCCCATGAGCCCTGACCTTTTCCACGTCGTCGCCACGATCATTCGACGTCTGACCAGGAACAGGGAAAGCGTGCCACTGGCGACGCGATTCAACCCATCGGAAAGAGTGACCAGCGAGCCGCTGCCGTTCCTCTTCCAGCGCACCATTGGACAACGCACCGAGGTAATCAACGCCGGAACGCTCCGAGATGAACTGGCCAAGCTCAGTGACGCCGTCGCCATCGACCATCCCGAGCTGGGCGGTTGCCGCTTCACACCGCACGACTTCCGCCGCCTTCTGGCCACGGACCTGGTCAATAACGGCCTGCCCATCCACATCGGCGCCGCACTCCTGGGACACCTCGATATCCAAACAACCCACGGCTACGTGACCGTCTTCCGCGAAGACGTTATCCGGCACTACCAAAAACACCTCAATGAGCGCCGCGCCGCCCGCCCGGCACGGGAATACAAATCCCCAACCGAGACAGAATGGGCTGAATTCGAAGAACACTTCGACAAACGCAAAGTCGAACTCGGCAACTGCGCCCGGCCATACGCCACCCCCTGCGAACACGAACATGCCTGCATCCGCTGCCCCATGCTCGAAGTGGACCCTGGCATGACCGCCCGGCTCGACGAAATCAATACCGATCTCATAGCCCGCCGCGAACTCTCCCAAACTAAGGGCTGGCTGGGCGAACTTGAGGGCATAGACCTCACGCTTCAATTCCTCGAAGAAAAACGCACCGACGCACGAAGATCAGCCAATCGCGATCCGATTGATCTGGGCATGCCTGCCATACGGTGAATACGCAGCTGGGATTCAGGACCTGGCTGGCTACGTCCGCCTACCGGGATCGAAAGCGTAACCAGGGCCACTGCCGGGGGACATCATCCGCGGCCTCAAACGTTATGTTGCACGGAAGCTCTACTACGCTCTCAAGAAGGACGTTCTGAGGCACAGAGCCCTCGTGTCAGCCGCTGCCTAACTGCGGTTTACTACGGCCTGCTAGCCGGCTATGTAGACGTTTTGATGAATACGCTTTAGGCCTTCGTTCTCCAGCCGTTCAGTGTCGGCATTGTCCCGGACTAGCGTCGTAGACTTCCCGTCAGGACCACCTACAGTGATGATTCTGTTTGCAGTACTGGCCTTGGCATCTCCACAACCGGCGTAACTGCCAAACTGCTGATCAACAGAGCGCACTGCCACGCAGAAGTGAGCGCCATCGGCGCTCTCGGCTCCGAAGTACTGCCTATCATCATCCTCGACTAACAAGCGCAGGCTAGCTTCATCGATCTGTAGTGGGAAGCGCAGCTCAGTGCCGGCCGGGAGGACGTCATCCGGTCCTGCTGGCGCGTCCAGGGCCGCAATTCCGTACCCATCACTAGAGCAGCCAGTAAGCAGCAGCGGAACTGCCAAAAGTGCGATTGCCGACGAGATTCTAAACTTCTTCATTTCTGTTCCCCCAAAGTACGGAATTCTGCCATCGACGCTACCTCACACCCTCCTGCCGGTCATGTCACATGACTTTCACCCGACTGGTCATGCAGCTCGTTGCGGGGCGCCGCTGACGTCGCATTTGCAAAGTGCAGAGAAGCCACGACCGTCCGGCGGGAATGGGTCACGGCTTTGCTGGCGAAGAAGCAGGCCCCCAAGGGCTGGCAGTACTTCACCGTCCACGCCATCACCCACCACCCCGAAACCGCCAGCGGTTACGACGGGGAGGTAGCCGCGAACATGGCAGGGGCCAAGATCGAAGGGGAGAAAACGTGGGCGTGGAACCCGCTCAGGGAGCACGTGGCCAAGACCACGACCCGGCCCGAGTTCTCTTTGATCGCCCTGATCTGCGCCGGGTACGAAAAGACGATCGCCAAGGACTCATGGCGGTCCCCGCACCAGTCCCACCGCGACTACCTGAACCAGCTGGTCATATGGGGTTACACCGCATCGGAGACTGAAAAGATCATCATCGACAGCGGCAAGTAACATCCACCGGGCATAGAAGAACCCCGGACCCCAGATAGGACAAGTATCTGGGCTCCGGGGTTCTTCCCTCACAGCCTACCGGGCCAAAACCGCAAATATCTCCAAAGCTCGACCGATCGAGAGGCAGGGCCCGGAACCGCTGAAAACGCGGGCGGTCCGCCTCACCATGTGGCAGCACCCAGCGTGGTCACCACCGGCGGACCGCCGTCCCAACGCAACCGCCGCCGGCCCTGCCCTGGGTACAGCGCAGCAGAGACGGGGGCAGGAAAAAACTGCCGTGGACCAACCGGTAACGTTAGGAGCAGACATGTTCATCATCATCTTCCTCGCAGCGTTTGCAGCGGTGGCCCTCACCGGCTGGATCATCTACGCCTTGACCCACCCGGTCCAGGCCGGGCAGGGAATCCTGATCTTCCTGTGCAAGGCAGCCGGGGTTGTCGCACTGCTCAGCGCCCTGGTCTTCTGGATCAGCCAAGGCTTCGCCCAGGCGATTCCGGCCTTCCTGTTTATGGCCGGCTTCTTCTTCGCAGCGAACAAGCTCGAACTGCGGTGGCGCACCTGGTGAGGCGACGATGACGCGCCCGCCGGAGGACCGTTTCTGGTCCAAAGTCATTAAGGGGCCTCGGGCCGGTGACTGCTGGTTGTGGGCCGGCGCCGTATCCGATGACGGGTACGGGCGGTACACCTTGAACTCCGGTGGCCGCACGCAGGCTGTGCGGCCTCACCGCTACGCGTTCCATCTCGCGTACGGGATTGGAATGGACGCCTTTGGGGATCTGATGCACCGGTGCGATGTTCCGATCTGTGTCCGCGCAACCACCGGTGAGGACACCCATCTGCACCCGGGATCGAACAGGGAGAACATGGCCGACCGGCTCGCCAAAGGCCGGGACTCCAATGGATCCATGTTCAGGTGGCGCGGACTTTCCCGTGGTCTTTTCGCTCAACGCTCCCGGACGCTTCGTGATGAGGTGCGTGCTTACGGCTGGGAACGCGCGGAGCGTATCCGGGCGCTCCTTCAGGGAGCTGACCCGGATGCACCAACACTCTTCTAAGTGTCTTAGCCGTTAGGGAACTGTGGTCCCGGCGAACCACAGTTCCCTTGGCTAGCTACGCGGCCTCAGCCGCGGTTTCCTCTTGTACCCCAGATGCCGCATCGCTTTCTTCTGCTGCTGCCGGGCCGGAGGCAGCAGGTGCCTGGTCGAGAAGCTTTTTCAGTTCGGCTCCGGTGATGCCCAGCCGGGCAGCGACGGATGCCTTCGGTTCGCCTGCGGCGACCATCGCGGCAACAGTGCCGGCGGCGCCGGCGGTTGCTGCTGCGGCTTCTTCCTCAGCCCTGGCAAGAATTGCCTCCGCCTTGGTCCGTGCATCCGCACGGACCTGTTCGGCCTCCTCCTGCTGTTCAAAGAATTCCGCTGCGAGGTCAATGAGCTTTTCATGCCTGGCGGTCAGCTCCTGAGCTTTTGCCCGTGCTTTCTCGCGGGCCGCTACCTGCGTTGCGGACTTTCGTGGTGCTGCCATGTTTCGGGTCCCTCCCCTTGGACTGATCCATGGAGCAGACCTAACGGCTAGCGCCGCGTCTGGTCCATGTCCGGATGTGGCCGCCGGGTGCTTCTTTGCTTTTGCTTGAAGCGCCCCCTGACGGAAATTCACTTGTGCACAAACCTACAGGATCGGACCTCGCTGCGCTCGGATTGTGGCCTGGACTGTTTGCCCACACGTGGAAAGCTCCGAGAGAGCGTAAGTCTCTCCGCTGCCCACCTGGGGACAACCAGTCCGATGCGGTTCAACACAATCGAACGCACTGTGGATAACGAAAAGCGTGTTACCCACAGCCCATTCTCATGTGCAGAACCGCATCAAAGTCTTGATGGCCAAAAACAGATGGATTGGCCTTCTGTCTTTCTCCGCTGTCGAAAGGCAAATCCGTCTGAATCCGTCACACCTCTTGCATCATCGATAAGTGAGGTTCCTTTCCCGGTATGCTGAGGCGATGATGACCGTGCACAAGCTCAGTGCCGGCGACGGATACACGTACTACACGCGTGAAGTCGCTACCGGTGATGAGCTGCGTGCAGGGAACCGTTCGTTGGGTGATTACTACACCGTGGACGGGAACCCTCCTGGTCAGTGGGGTGGCGGTGGAGCTGCCCTTCTGGAGGTCTCAGGAGAGGTCAGCGAGGCGCAGATGAGCGCCCTTTACGGGGAAGGGCTGCATCCGGATGCGGGCGCGATTCTTGCGAAGGACCCCACTGCGAAAGTTGCCCTGGGGCAGCGGTACAAGCGGTTCTCCCAGACGGATAACGAGCTTCAGTCACGCATAGACCGTGGCATCGGTGATTACACGCGCATGAACCATTTCGCTCCTGATGCGGATAACAGGCGATTGATCCGCACCAAGGAAGGTGCCCAGTACTTCCGCGAACTCAACGGGCGTAACCCGGCCGATAAGGAAGAACTAGGTAAGTTCATTACGGCTCAAACCAAGCCAGCAGCGCAGGCTGTGGCAGGTTATGACCTCGTATTTGCGCCCGCTAAATCGGTGTCCATTTTGTGGGCCACTGGCGGGGACGAAGCGCGCCAGCAGATCGAAGCGGCCCACCACGAAGCCATCGAAGAGACGATGGAATTCCTGGAAAAGGAAGCGACGTTCACCCGCCGGGGACGTAACGGCGTCCGGCAGGAAGACGTTGAAGGCGGACTCGTTTATACCGCTTTCAGGCACTATGACTCCCGGAATGGTGACCCCCAGCTCCACGATCACATCGTGGTGGCGAACAAGGTTATGGGCGCTGACGGGAAGTGGTCCAGCCTGGATGGCAGGCTCCTTTACCAGTACGGGGTTGCCGCGTCCGAGCACTACAACCGCACGGTAATGGAGAAGGTCTGTGCCCGTCTGGGCGTTGGTGTCACCACCCGCAAGGTCAATGGTGACCGGCCCGTCATCGAAATCGCCGGAGTCAACGTCGCGGCCATTGAAGCCGGATCCTCACGCAGCGGCGATATCAAGCCTGTCCTGGATAACCTCGTCCAGGAGTTCACTGAGAACCGCGGATATGCTCCCAACCAGAAGCAAATGATCGCCCTGGCCCAGCAGGCAACCCTGGCCACGAGGCCGGCGAAGAAGTCGGCCCGCCGCCTTTCGGAACTGGTCACCCAATGGCAGCAGGAATTCGCCCAGGTCCCTGGCGTGCTCGTCGGGCCGGCCGCCGTGGAAGCTGCCCGTGCGCACCGCTACGACGCCAGGAACGCTGCCGACCGGAACAACACACCGTTGGTCGCCCACGCTGATGAAGTGGATCCGGCCGTTGAAGCCGCGCAGGTTATCCGGACCCTGGAACGGTCCCGCGGTACGTGGGGAGAGCACCACATCGACGCCGAAACGCGCCGCCAGCTCGGGTCCAGGTTCGCGGAACTGACCATCCCGAAAGAACTCATTGAACAGGTCAAGGCCCGCGCCATTGACCAGTTCTCCCTCCGCATCACCACCGACGTTCCAGCCGCCGGCCCGGAAGCCCTGCGCCTTCGCAATGGTGCCAGCCGATACGGGAAAGTCCACTCCACGCTCTACACCTCTTCCGGTATTCTGCACAGTGAGGACCGGTTGCTGACGGCCGCGCAGCGGACTGTCATCCCCGCAGCGACCACCGAATTTTTCGAAACTGCCGCTGCGTCCCAAGAGAAGACTTTCGATGCCGGGCAGCTGCGCATGGCCAGCGAATTCGCATGCAGCGACAAGCTGTTGGTCATCGGTGTTGGCCCTGCCGGTGCGGGTAAAACCACAGCGCTGAAACTCTCCGCGGACGCAATCCGCGCCGCTGGAGGAAACGTTATTGGCCTGGCACCCACGGCGGCCGCTGCCGCCGTGATGGGCAAAGAACTGGGAGCCAATGCGACCACCATCGACTCCTTTGTCCTCGGACACCGAAACCACAGCCCGAACCGGATCCCGTTGAATCCAGGGGACGTCCTGTTCATCGATGAGGCCGGCATGGTCGGCACCGAACTGTTCGCGTCCGCGGTCACCATCGCCGAGCAGCACGGCGCTCTCGTCCGCGCCCTGGGCGATGACCAGCAGCTCTCCGCCGTCGCCTCCGGCGGGGCGATGCGCTACCTGAAGAACACCGTTGGCGCCGTGTACCTCGAAGACCTCCACCGGTTCCGCAACGAAGACGGCACCCCAAACACCGCAGAAGCCGCCGCGACCCTGGCGCTCCGCGAACCGCCGGCCGTTGGCGAAGATGACCCTTGGGAGTTCTACCGGCAAAACCGCCGCGTGGTCGGCGGAGACGTCGAAACGATGACCTCACAGGTCTACACCGCCTGGGAAAAGGACACCGCAGCCGGGAAGCACTCGGTCATGATGGCCTTCGACAATGCCACTGTCACGGACCTGAACGCCCGCGCCCAGGCCTACCGCCTCGGTACCGGCGCACTGGCTGACGGGCCGGCCGCTGCGCTCCGTGACGGGCTCACCGCCCGCGCCGGTGACGTCGTCGTAACCCGGAAGAACGACCGTCGCCTGAGCGTGAACTACGGCAAAGACTTCGTGAAAAACAACGACGTATGGACCGTGCGGGAAGTCCACCCTGACGGTGCCATGACCGTCCGCCACCAGAACCACAACGGCACCATCACCCTGCCCGCCGACTACGTGCGGGACAACGCGATGCTCGGCTACGCAGCAACGATCCACCGCACCCAGGGCATGACGTGCGATACCACCCACGCGATGATCGGCTCAGGCCTCTCCCGCGCCCTCGCCTACGTCGCAGCGTCCCGCGGCCGGGAAGCAAACCACCTTTACGGTGTCCTCACCGACGGCGAAACCCTCACCGATGTGCTGCGGTCCGTGGCAGGAAACCACCACGGGAACCTCACCGCACACGAACAGATCGACGCCGCCCGGGCAGCGACCCGGTCCCTGCCGGAGATGGTCACCGTCTACAAAGACATCGACGACCAGGCCAACGAACTGAGGATGGCCAACACCGCCCGGAGCATCCTGGGCGAACGAACCGCGGAACCGTTCATCGCCTCCGACGCCTGGGGAGCTGTCGCGACCCATCTGCGCAACGCGGAATCCGAAGGCTTCAATATCGCCAACCTTCTCACCGACGCCACCGGGACACCTTTCGAAGAATCCCAGGACTCCGGGGCCGTCCTGGCCTGGAGGGTCGAGGACAAACTGGACTACTG
Organism: Pseudarthrobacter sp. WHRI 8279; assembly: GCF_040224115.2. Classification (NCBI taxonomy): domain Bacteria; kingdom Bacillati; phylum Actinomycetota; class Actinomycetes; order Micrococcales; family Micrococcaceae; genus Pseudarthrobacter; species Pseudarthrobacter sp. WHRI 8279. Next base: position 82,538 of record NZ_CP168164.1, read on the forward strand.
GCGCGCCCGCGCCGAAGCCCCGTCCCGCCGCCCGCTTGAAGCCGTCAGCGATCAGGCACTGGAACGCCTCGCCCGTCGCGCCACCGGGGACCTTATGCGCGCCCGCGCAGACTCCGCTACGAACCCCGCCTCCACCCCGGACCGCCAGGAACTAAGCCGCAACTGGTTAAAGGAAAACAAGGAAACCCCGTGGCAGTCCCGACTCCACGGACACCTCACTGACGATGACCTCGATACCCGGATCCGCCGGGCCAAAGAAACACTGCGGACCGATGAAACGGTCAACGACTCCCCCGCTGCCGCGAAAGCCAACTGGCTCGCCGGTTCCCTGCAAAAGGAGAAGGCATTGCGTGAACTGATGCCAGAACCCGTCCGCGCAGATGAAGCATACGAACGTGGCGCGACCACCAACTATGCCCGCGACGAAAACGCCCCACGCGTCCGCGCAGCAGAACAAATCCTCCGCCGCATCGAGGCCGAACAAAACCTCCGCCGACGCCTCCCCGAACCCGTAGCCACCACACCCGCCCCGGACGGCCTTGCCCCATGGATGGCACCTGCGGACGTCATCACCCACAAGGACACCCCGGCACCGTGGCGGACCGAGCTGCAGGCACGCCGCGAGGCCATGGCACTGGAAGTGAACCGTCTCGGGTCCCAGCTCGCGGCCGAACCGCCGGCCTGGGCGGCGGCCCTTGGCCCCGTCCCCTCCGATACCGCCAAGCAGCAGCAATGGCGGGACCTGGCAGTGGAGGTCAAGACCTTCCGCGACACCTACCGGATCCTCGAATCCGACACCACCGTGATCCCGGACCAGTACACCCAGCAGGGCACCGGCGCCGAACTGAGGACCCGCGTCACCGCCATGCACAAATACTCCGCCCAGACCGCCAAGGAGCCCCTGTCCGGCGCTGACGCGGCACTCATGGCAGAGGCCGCGAACGTGGAAGCTACCGTGGCCGAAGCACCCACACCCGCCGAGCAGGTAGTGGACCAGCTGCGCCAGGAACGGTCCCAGGACACCACCCTGACCCCGGAACAGGAACGAGCCGAACGCATCGCCGCGATGGCACGCCGCATCAGAGGCACCAGCAAAACCTCCACGCCAGAACAAACCCCGGAAGCAGTCACTGAAGCCATGAAGGACATCGCCGAACGCCGGCACGCTGAGAAAGACACCCAACCCTCAGCGCCGGCAGAATCTCTGCGCGACCGGCTGGCCCGGGTACGCCAAGAAACCGAAGCGGCGTTGCCCCAGACGCCAACCGCCGCCGAGAAGATCCACCAAGCCCAACAAGCTCAGGAAGCCGAGGACGCCAAGCGGCGGGCACAACAGGCCGGCCCCGCAACCGGCGGACCCGAGGCAGGACGCCGAGGACCACGGCTCTAAGGGTGACAGCGGGGAGGCGTAGACGGGAGAGCTTGTCGGGGGCCGATGCTACGGTCAGCGCATTCGCTACTAACCGGAGACCAACATGCCATCTGCCCCGTACCCGAACAGCGTCGCTATCTCCCGCCTGAGCGAAGGGGAACAGTCGCGCGAGCCGCAAAACCTTCGAGCGATCAGATGGCTACTTGCCCAGGAGGGCGGACCCTTAGTCGTGGTTACGCCACGAAAAGACTTCTCCGGCGAGAGCATGAAACGGCTGGTCGCAAGACCCGACGTCACCCACATGACATGGCGCGGCTTCTCCGCAGGATCACTCGCCGGCGCTCGGGTGCTCTACGCATGGCCGGACCGAGAACACCTTAACGAGCTATGGGGAAGCGGCACCGACGCGATCGCCGTCATCGAATGGAACGAGGACCACACCACCAAGTGGATCGAGGACGCGAGGTCCATACAGCTATATTGCGATCGAACCGTCCACCCCGTCGTGGACTCGATAGCTTCCCAAGTAAGCGAGGAACTTCCCAACGGTATCGACTCAATCCTGAAGCATGTCGCAAGCATGGCGGCAGGCTACTCATCCGGCATGAAATGGAACGAAGAAGACAAACTCAAGGCCGACATAATGAACCGCCCGGACCGGTGGAAAGCCGTCACCGCCGACCAAGTGCAAACCAAGTGCCGTGAGCTCGGAATGCGGCCAAAGGATGTGGACACCATCGTGAGCTACGTACAGCGCCGCAAAGAAGGGAAACGCTTCAACGTTCGCAGCAGCTACCGCACCTTCGAGTTCAACTGATTAGCCGCACCTGACCGCCATAACGAGAAGAAACCAGGGAGCTACATCAACGACTCCCATTTTCCAGCCGTGGAAAGCCAGAATTGACCCCCACCATCGGCCGCTCGAGTCCCCTGGAGTAGCCGCTGCGGGGCACCGGCGGCGACTTCTCAAACATGTGCAGCTTGACGGAATATTTATTATCGGCTCTTGAAGGGGACGAGTAGAAGTAGATGAGAGAACTCGTCTCAGACTGCTCATGCGTGTTTTCGCGAATCGCTGCACTTCAGGCTCAGCGAGCGGGCCGGAGCTTTTTCGTGTTCCGATCCTTGTGGAGTTGCGTCCGAAAATGAATGGGGCGCAGTCCTAGACTTTAGGTATGCACCCCTTAGTGGCGATCGGCCTGGTGTTCCTTACAGGGCTTGCTTGGATGGTCACCATCCTGACCTTGTTGATTGTTCTGACCAAAGCCCGGCGCCGGCCTCCTTCTGCAGTCGGGAGCGCAGTCCACGCTGAGGCCCAAACGACTGATGGCGAGGCAGCGTAGAGGATGTGCCGCCGTTCGACTAGGGCTGCCTAATTTAGAAGCGATGGCAGCTAGCGTGTGGCTGTTGCTAACGCGGGATAAGCAGCATCACCATGGATCATGGTGACAACCGGGCAGGTCCCGTGGGAACAGACGCATGCCCAGTGGTACATCTCGGCCATGCCATGACGGCTAGAACACTTCTTCAGGCGACATTAGATCGGTGGCTTCTCCCTTGTGGAACAGCTTGGGAGGCAGTGAGTAGGCGGTGCCCCTGCATCGACACAGCCGAGAGGATGAGTTCACCGTCGTAATCGCATGCCGGACCGGGGGCCCTGTCCGGAAGCCGCGCGGGCAGGGGCACACTTTACGAACCTGCCCAGGTGCTTGAGATCATTTCCCCGCCGGGTTCGAGCACTATTTTCAGTAGATCGGATCCCTGTTGCAGAATGGCGCACCTGACCTTGGGAACGTTGCCCTGGTGGCCAAGAAATATGGATTAGAGCTGGACTTTGAGTCTCTTCCCCATCTGCTGAAAAGGTATGGCCTGGTCGGTTCTTCGGAAAACGACGGGCCGTCTACCTAGAGCCCCGCAATCTTCGGTCCATTCGCTGGTTGGCCTTAGTTCTTGAGGTACCGACCAAAGAATTCTTCGATACGTTGCCAGCCTTCAGGCGCCGCCTCAGGGCTAGGCCCTATACCCATGACCCGCATCAGCGGCTTCAAGAATGCGGGGCCCAGATCCTGGTCATTGAGGAAGGCATGTCCGGCCCCGGGGAACTCCTTCACGTCGTGCTCGACGCCGAGACGGTCCAGTGTCTTTTCCAGTTTGGCCGCGGCACCCTTCAGCATCCGGTCTTCGGCCCCATAGTTGGCAACGATCGGGCAGGCATCTTGCAAAGCACTCTCCAGATCCCTGGGCAGCTGGCCGTAATTGACGGACGCTGCGTCATAGCCGTCATTGGCCAGCAACAGCGCGAAGCCCCCTCCCATGCAAAATCCAATGACACCTGTCCTGCCGTTGCTCTGCGGCGAGGCAACGATCCATGCCCTGGCAACGTCAATGTCGGTGAAGGCTCTGCCGCTCCCCCGGGCCATGCTTCGTATCGTCGCGGCAAGACACCGACGAGCCCCTCCGCTGGCGAACAAATCCAACGCAAAGGTGAGATACCCGGCGCGCGCGAGCCTGTCAGCGTGCCCTCGGGTCATGTCGTTCAGCCCAAAGATCTCGTGGATCATCAGGACAGCAGGAAACGGGCCTGCACCGGCGGGGGTAGCAAGGTATCCACGAAGGCCGGGAGAACCGCCTGCCGCGGTGCTTTCAGCACTGAGGTCAATGTAGGTCATGAATGAGATCACCGCTTCCTCGATGAGATGCCCCTTGATTCCGATCCTCATCAGGCGATTAAGATAGGTGCTTGCCCGACAAATCCGCTAGGGGCAACTAGCCCCATTCTTAGGGGAGCACTACCCAGGAAGCGTGAAGAAGCTCTTCGGGTCCCTGGCGATCATCTCTTTACCTCCACTCAGGGTCAAAGGCTCAGGCGCATGCGTTCGATGCCTGGTCGCGGCCCCGAGGGGTTGCCTGTCCTCACGGGAGCGGCGCTCAGTGGAAATTGAACAACGGCCCGGCGACGACCAGACCGAGATCATCCCCGAGCCCGGCGAATACCGCGAACATCACCAGCGCGGCGCCGGCCAGCGCCATATCCTTCATAAACTGGCTTTGCTCGACGGCTTGCATCTGAGCGTCGTTTTCTTTCCAGAAGGGATGCATCAGAACGGCCGTCGGCACCAGGAATATTACGAGAAGCAGTGCGCCGAGGTCCTGCCAGATGCCCAGGAGAATCATCAACGCACCTAGGATGATCTGCACTCCCGTGGCGGGCACTAGCAGTCGGGCCAAGGGAACGCCCTTGCCAGTGGCATAAGCGGTCATCATCTGCCGCCGCGCAAGATGTGCGTAGCCAGAGGTGAGAAATATGGCGGAGAATAGGATACGACCAATGAGGACAAGGACGTCCATAGTGATTTCCTTCGAGATGCCCTTACTATTAGTAATTACTAATAGTAAGTCGATTCGGTGGCTATGGAAAGGGCCCAGGATTCTGGAATGGACGAAACGAGCGGACGGTACTGCGAGTCCTTTCATCACGCGATCGAGCTGCTGGGGCGCCGCTGGAACGGCGTGATCATCCTTGCCCTGCTGAGCGGAACTGAACGGTTCAACGGCATCCGCGCAGCCGTCCCTGGCCTGTCCGACCGCATGCTCACCGAGCGCCTTCAGCAGCTCGAATGCGAAGGACTTCTGATGCGCTGCGGGGAGCCTGCGGCGGCTCCAAGGTATGTACTCACCGAAAAAGGGCAGAGTCTGCGTCCGGTCATCGAAGCCATCTATACATGGGCAGCGACACTGGACAATTACGCCTAGAAGCCGGAGGCATCTCAGTGATGTCGTCCACGGACTCCTGCGGCTGGTTTAGGGGTTTGCGGAGGAAATAAGCGAAGCGAAGCGCCGACACAAGGCAGCCGTTGTCCATGCAGTGCGCTTGTTCACCTCCACAATATCGACGCCGCACCCAGCAAATGCCAGGTCAGGCCGGCCCCGCAGGGCAGTCTCGGGAAGTTCGGGGCTCAGTGATATCGGGTCGTGCCGGAAACATGGTTCAGGCGTTCATGGGGCTTACCAAGAGCTATGAAGAAAATTCGGGGCGGTCAGCAAAACTGCGCCCCGAGGCGATATGCGGGTGCCAGAGCTTTGTTGTCGGCATCCTTTTCCAGCTCTGATCTTTCTGGCCTGCGGTTTCCGGTCCCATTAGGATCGTGTCAAGACGAGCCTGGGGCGGATGAATAGATGGAACCGATCGTGGTTGAGGGCGGCAAAGCCACCGTGGCGCTCGAGAACAACGAACTCATTCATCTTCTCTGGAAGCCCAAAGTCAAAATCGACGCCGCCGACGCCAGAGCCGCCTTGGCGGCCGTAAACACCATTGCGCAAGAATCGAAATACCCACTGCTCGTGAACATGGCCGCCACTGAGTCCCTGAGCCGCCAGGCTCGCTCGGTCTTCGCCATTCGATGCGCCGCTTCACGCATCGCCTTGCTGGGCACCAGCCCAGTGGACCAGGTACTCGCCACTTGGTCCCTTGGCGGCTCACAAAACTATCCCTGCCCGACACGCTTCTTCACGTCCAGAACCGAGGCCATGAAATGGCTGCTCCATTAGGCCTTGATGGCCCGGCAGGACTCCACCTTGATGCATAGGAAACTCACGGTTCGGCAGGGGGCAGGAGATAATGGCCGGATCGGGGATGGGCTGCCCGTAACCAGGACCTCCTGCCCGCTCCTGGCAACTATTTCCGGAGGCAGCTGTGATCACTGATGCTGGCACGGTGACTTTCACAACGTCGGCGGCAGCGGTGATGTGCCTGCAGACGGACCAAATGAGGTCGATGGCTATGACCTCCGCGGCGCCGGCTTCTGCAGGGCATGCCAGTGACACAGCCTCGCCTGTGATGGCCGACTCGCTGCACTCACAGCCTGAGCGTGCCTGCTGCTTTGAGCAGGAAGACACACCGCAAGCCATAGCCCAGCCTACCGGTCTTACCCTGACCCCGCGTCTGATGCACTGGTGCAACTGACGAACAAGCTCAAGAAAGACTTCCTGGGCAGCGGGGACACTCCGGGTCAAGTGATAGCTACCTATGCGGCGGCCCACGGACAAACCCCGCGGAGTTGAACCGCCTGGGCCGGGAACGGATCGCCCGCTCATTGTGGTGTATCGACGCCTCTCGCCGGGAGGGACTACCGACCGACGGGGAGAAGCCATTTTCCAGATAGGTCGGGAACTATTTTCCAGATAGGTTCTGTGGAGGGGGCGTGGGATCGGGGTGTTCGCGGAGGTAGGTGTTCAGGGTTCGGGAGAGCTGGCCGAGGACTTCGGAGGTGTTCCGTGCCTCGGTTTCTGGCCAGCTGGCAAGGGCGCTTCGTAGCAGCACTGACCGGTTGTCCCCGGCTTCTTGCAGCTCGGCGAATCCTGCCGGGGTGAGCGTGATCAGCTGTGAGCGTCCGTCCTTGGGGTCGGGGCGGCGGACGGCGAGACGGCGCTCTTCGAGGTCGGCGATGTGGCGGCTCAGCACGGGGGCGCCGACCCCGAGGTCCGTGCAAAGGTCCCGGGCCCGGCATTCACCTGACTCGGCGATCATGCGCATTACAGTCTGCAGGGCCGCGCCCGGCCGGCCAGGCCTCATGCTGGCGACGGTCAGGCGCCGCAAAACCCGCTGGAGGGTAACAATATTTTCTTCCAGGGCCGCAACGGTTGCCTCCTGCAATGTCATGGTGCTCTCGCTTCCTTTCGGGAGGCCCGGATGGTGGCCTGAGCTGGTTCATTGAGGGCCGGTTGTCGGGGGCCACGTTCGGCAGGCTGGAGACATCGCGTCAGGCGCTTGTGCTGGCCAGTTCACGGGCTGAGGGCCGTGATACTCCGGCCGCGGCGATGTCGTCCACGGTAAACCGGCCCGGGCCCTTGGCGCGGACCAGATTCATTGCCGTCTCCCCGCAATCGCGTTGCGGATCGCGGTTCGGAGCGCACTGTGTCCGAAGAAGCACTCATGGGAAAAAGCCTACCCGCAGCTTTGCACGGAGTGCAAAACCTGCGGGCAGGGTGTGGCAGTTGGATTTACCGACCGGAGCTGGCCGCCTGGGCGGGGGCATCGTCTTCGCATCGTCGGCGGTAATCAAGATGTTGCCCTCGGAAATCGATTCTGACAGCACGTCATGCTCCACCGCGGTGGCCAGCGGCTTCTCCGTGACAAAGCACAGTAGTACGGGCGATCAGCGTCAGGGGAACCATCCAAATGAAGAAGGGTGCCAGGGCGTCGTTATAGGAGGAGTTGATGGCCTCCTTGATTGGTGCCCGCGGGGTGTTGACTACTGCAGGCGATCGGCATCCAGTTGTACCGTCCGGTTTTGGGCACCAGTTGACCCGATACGACCGAGGCGACGAGCAGGGCTCCCATCATCGAAATCATCAGCAGCCCCGAATCGGTGGCGTTGACGCTGAAGGCCATCTGAAGATACGTCGGAAGGCAGCCGATATGGCGCCGACCATCGCCACACCTATCAGCGGGCCGGCGTTGGTGGCCATGGTCTCCGGCAGTGCCCTATCAGTCCGCGCGGTTGTGCCGACGCGGCACAAACGCGCGCACGACGGCATCAATGGGTGCGCGCACGTCCGCATCCGGGTCTACAGTCATCCGCTGAATAATCATTCCTTCGCCGACTGCGGTGATGGCAGTCGCCGCCCCGGCAGGATCATGGGCTCCGAGGCTCTCCATCGAGGTTTCGATGAAGGATCGGATGTACGCACGTCCGGGGAGCAGGGGGCGGCGGACGTCTTCGTTGTGCGTACCTTCGAGGAAGAGCACATACCGGGCAACGGTCCGGGGCCTGGATGCTGTGGTGGCGGCTTCAATGCAGTGGGCCAGCAGAGCGACAAAGGCGCCAACATTAGCCGGCGGGCTTGGCCGCCGAACCAGAACAGCCAGGTCCTGGTCCTGGTCCGCAAGCCACTCAACCACACCGGTCAGGAGCGCGGCGCGAGTGCGGAAATAGTTCGATGTCGAACCTTTAGGAACCCCTGCGGCCACATCAACCCTGATATGTGTGAGCGCCTTCAGGCCCTGTGTGCCAAGCAGCTCTACGGCAGCATCCAGGATCCGTGCACGAGTGAACATACTCCATACTACTTATGTAGTGACTGGGTGGCACTGCTGATAGCGGCGGCATCGTTCAGCTGCTGTTGCTGCTCGTCCGTCCTCTCGATACGCAAGCTGCGTCGAACAAAGACCCGGGCAGCTCATGGACCCTGAACCGACGAACAGCCAACCACCGACCGGAGCCTGCTGCCACCGGCATGGAGCGGCGCCACTCCTGCCGTGCTGAAGCCCGAATGTTCAGTTCGATGAAGCCGTCCGCAGCTTTTTGGTAAGGCTCCCATTAGTTGAGCCACCCTTGCTGAAGTGGCTGGTGCCTGCAGCTATGGGAGCGTGGACTAGCGGTCGCCCGCCGGGAAGCGGTTCAGGTTTCCTTGGGGAAGCCGGAAATTCCCTGCCAGGCCAAGCTGTAGATGAGGCCGCTGGCCGTCTTGAGGTTCAGGTTTCCGTTGGTCTCCAACCAATAGCGTGCGCTTACCTGGGTTAAGCCTGCCAGCCCTCTGGCCAGCAGTTCTGCCTCTGCTACCGGTAGTTTTGTATCTTCGTTGATGGCCCGGGCAATGGCACCGGCAAAGGCGTTGTTGAATGTCTCAAGGCGCGAATTTACGTCAGGGTCGTTTATGAGGCCGGATTCAAAGACGAGGCGGTGGGCCCGGTTGTCACTGTCGATGAAGCGGTAGAACGCATGTATGGCTGCCTGTACCCTTTCCTTATTGTCCTTCGTGGAGTTGAGGGTTCGCAGCAGGAGATCGGTCAAGGTACTGAGGTTGATGTCCAGCAGCTCTATGTAGAGCTCCCGCTTGGAGGGAAAGTGCTGGTAGAGTACCGGCTTGCTTACTCCGGCCGCCCGGGCAATTTCATTCATGCCGGCGCCGTGATAGCCCCTATCTGCGAACACTTCCTGAGCCGCACTTAGGAACTGCGTGCGTGTTTCGTCCCGGGACAGTTTGTCCCGTCCGTGATTGGAATACTGCGGGCCACCGCCGGATGGTTGAGCGTCCATTGCATGACCGGTCACTTCCTGCCTTCTTTCCGGAGTCGCTTCGCTTTATACATTTGGGCTAAGCAGGCCGGCGCTGTGCTTCCTCGCCGATGCCGCAGCATTGGTAGCCTCGCTCTTTTGGCTTACTGAGGCTTTCCCACTCCGGAGGCCACCACGAACGTTGGTTGGTTGCCCAGGGAAGAACAACCGAGACGCTGAGTCCCCTGCCTCCCTGGGGCTTGTCCTGCCTGCTACGGCGACCCGACAGTTCGTAGCCTGAAAAACTGTCGGGCTCCCTGCCGCGTCCGGCGCAGGGAAGTCCGGCGGTTTTTCCAAACAGCGGCAGGGCATTGTCCGCTTAGTCCCGCGGCTGCGGGAAGGGGCATGGATCATGCGTTACGGATCCAATCTTTTCCAGCGGTCCCGCGACGCAACATGCCCACAGGAGACCTGCTGCAGGGCAGAAAAGGTGCCTTCCTGAGCGACAGCGGCCTGGGGCAATGTTCAAGGCGGCACCTGAGATCCTGCTCAGTCGCGTGTGCTGACCAGTACAGGGGCTGACGGTCCGGTGGCGGCGGGGGCGGCCGGTAGTTTGGCGCCTTCGACGTCGACGTCGGGCAGGATGCGGTCCAGCCAGCGGGGGATCCACCAGGCTTTTTCGGCGAGGAGGTGCATCGCTGCGGGGATGATGGTCATCCGGATCAGGAATGCGTCGACCAAAACGCCGAAGGAGAGGCTGAACCCGATCGGGCGGACCATGGTCAGTCCGGAGAAGATGAACCCTGCGAAGACGGCTGTCATGATGATCGCGGCGGCGGTCACGACGCGTGCACCGTGGCTGAAGCCGGTCCGGACGGCGGTCCGGGCGTCTTCTCCGTGGATGTGGGATTCGCGCATGCCCGAGACCAGGAAGACCTGGTAGTCCATGGCCAGGCCGAACAGCACGCCGATGAGGATGATCGGCAGGAAGCTCAGGACCGCCGCCGGGTTGTGGACCCCGAAGATCTCGCCGAGCCAGCCCCACTGGTAGACGGCGACGATGGCGCCGAAGGTCGCTGCCATGGAGAGCAGGAACCCGCCCGTTGCCAGCAGCGGGACCAGGATGGAGCGGAAGACCAGCAGCAACAGCACCAGGGAGAGTCCGATGACGACGCCCAGGTACAGGGGAAGGGCGTTGAACAGTTTCTCGGAGACGTCGATGTTGGCTGCTGTCTGGCCGGTCAGGCCGATGCTCACCCGGGTGTCCGTTTCGATGTCTGCGGCGGCGCTGCGCAGGTCCGCGACGACCTGTTCGGTACTGGCGCTGGCCGGCCCCTCGGCCGGGATGACCTGGAAGATCGCGGTCCGGCCGTCCTCGCTGAGGAGGGCGGGCAGGGCGGCGGTGACGTTTTTTACGTCCCGGAGCCGGTCCGCGACGTCGTACTGCAGTTTCTCTGATTCGGCGGCGCTTAGCCCTTCGGGGAGTTTGCCGACGGCGATGATCGGGCCGTTGACGCCTTCGCCGAAGGACTCGCCAAGGGTGGAGTAGGCCTTGTAGGCGTCGGAGTTCACCGGCTCGGTGCCTCCGTCGGGCAGGGCTACCCGGAGCTGGGCCGCCGGAAGGGCGGTAATGGCCAGTGCCAGGACCGTCACGGTGAGAACGATGATGGGATGGCGGGTGACGAACGCGCCCCAGCCGTGGCGGCTGTGTTCCTGGTCCTCGGCTTCTTCCAGGGCTTCGGCCGATGTCCCGGCCCGGGTCGCTTTCTCGGCAGCGGCGGCAGCCGCGGCACGTGCCTTGTCCCATGCCCGTTTGGACAGGATTCGGGTTCCGATGAATCCGAGCATTGCGGGGGTCAGGGTCAGGGCGACGAGCACGGCCAGGGCGACGGTGCCGGCACCTGCCAGGCCCATGATGGTCAGGAACGGAAGGCCGGGTACGGCCAGGGCGGCCAGGGCGATGACGACGGTCAGCCCGGCGAACAGCACCGAATTTCCTGACGTACCCGTGGCCCGGGCCACGGATTCCTCCATGGCCATCCCGTGCAGCAGCTGGGTCCGGTGCCTGTTGACGATGAAGAGTGAGTAGTCGATGCCGACAGCGAGTCCGAGCATCAGGGCCAGGAATACCGACACGGATGCCATTTCGATCACACCGGAGAGCGCAAACGTGGCGCCGACACCGACGGCTACGCCGATGATGGCCATCAGCAGCGGCAGGCCGGCAGCGACCAGGGTTCCGAGCATGACGATCAGGACCAGGGCCGCGACGCCCACACCAATGATTTCGGCTGTGCCGAGGACTTCTGAGACATCCTGGGTGATGCTCTGGCTCAGATACACCTCCACCCCGGAGGCGGAGGCAGCCGTGATGGTTTCCTTCACCTCTTCACGGACTTCGGGAGCGACTTCGTAGATCGATTGGGTGAACTGGATCTGTGTGACGGCTGATTTTCGGTCCGCGGACACGGTCCGCATCCCGGCTGAGGCATCCAGCTTGCGCTGGCCTAAGGCCAGAGCTTCCTCGTTGGCGGCGATTTCCTTCGCACCGGCGTCCAGCTGCTCACGGGCTGTTTTCAGCTGGGCGAGGGCCTGGTCCATGCCGGGGACCCCGGCGGCTGCAGCGGCGTCCAACTGGGCCTGCTGCGCGTCCAGCTGCAGGCGGCCTTCAGTGATTTGTTTCCCGGCAGCGTCCAGCTGGGCCTTGCCCTCGGCGAGCTGGGCTGCTCCGGCGTCGATCTGGTTCTGCAGTTCGAAAGGGCTGGCAGCTGACTGGACTTCCGGAATGTCCTTCAGCCGCTCCAGGGCATCTCCGATGGCCTTTTCCTGGTCGGGCGTGAAAGTGCCGGAGGTGGCATGGAAGACCACGGCGCCGCTGCCTCCGGCTGCTTCTGGCAGTTCCTCTTCGAGCTGGTCCAGGACGCGCTGGCTTTCGGTGCCCGGAATGCTGAAGTTGTTGCTCATGGTGCCGTGGAACGCGGCCGCGGCGCCACCGGTGCCCAGCACCACGGCTATCCACAGCGCCAGGACCCACCAGCGGCGACGATAGGCCAACCGGCCCAAGTGGTAAAGCATGGATGCCATGGATTTCAGCCGTTCTGATAAAAGGGGGGGATTAATAGGTTGGACTACAGGGTGAAGCCGTGGCGCAGGTATCCGACCACGTCGACCAGGAGCTGGCGCAGGAGTGTCAGGGACTCCTCGGTAACATCACCGCCGGTGCGGCGGTACCACTGGGACAGTGCGGCTTTCCCTGAGGAGAGCACCGAGCCGACCAGGGCGCTGGCATACAGGGGATCGTGATCCGCTCCCGGGCGCTGACTGATAGCGGTGACCAGCCTCTCGGCGCAGTTCTCCCAGCCTTGGAGCTGGAACCGGTTCATCTGCGCGTCAGTATCGGCCAGGCCGTACACCTCGGCCATCGCGGCCAGGTGGATCGGATCCGCCAGGGCGGTCAGCACCTCGTACATGGACTCGACCAGCGGCTCTTCGGCAGGGCGGGCCAGGAACTGGTCCGCCGCATGGTCCAGGAACTCCTCGATGTTGACCACCAGGGCCGCCTCACGGCTGGGGAAGTAATTGAAAAAAGTCCGCCGTGACACCCCGGCGGCCGCGGCGATGTCGTCCACTGTAAACCGGCCCGGGCCCTTGACCCGGACAAGATTCAACGCCGTGTCCACAATGGCGTTGCGGGTCGCGGTTTTGTTCGCTTCCCATCCGGGCTGGACGGACCGGACCGTGCCCGGAGAAACACTCATGGAAAAAGCCTACCCGCAGGTTTGCACGGCGTGCAAACCTGCGGGCAGGTGTCAGGGACTTTAGCGGCCGGAGCTGGCCGCCTGGGCAGGGGCGTCGTCTTCGGCGTCGTCGGCGGTGATCAGGATGTTGCCCTCGGAAATCGATTCTGACAGCACGTCGTGTTCAACGGCGGTGGCCAGCGGCTTCTCCTTAACAAAGCACAGCAGCACGGTCGCGATCAGCGCCAGGGGAACCATCCAGACGAAGATGGGCGTCAGGGCATCGTTGTAGGAGGAGATGATGGCCTCCTTGATCGGCGCCGGGAGGGCGTTGACTACTGCCGGCGTCAGCGAGTTGGACCCGCCTGGCGCCCCGCCGCCGGCGGCCGCTGCCGGGAGGCGTTCAATCAGCAGGTCGTGCAGGCGGCTCGCGAAGAGGCTTCCCACGACAGCTGATCCCAGGGTGGCGCCGATCTGGCGGAAGAAGTTGTTCGATGCTGTTGCCGTGCCGACCTCCCGCAGCGGGAAGGAGTTCTGGACGATCAGGACCAGGATCTGCATGTTCAGGCCCAGGCCCAGGCCCATGACGGCCAGATAGGCGCAGATCTCCCATAGCGGCTGCTCCGGTTTGAGGGTGGAGAGCAGAGCCAATGCCGCCGCCACGATGACTCCGCCGGCGATCGGCATCCATTTGTACCGGCCGGTTTTGGACACCAGCTGACCCGAGACGACCGAGGCGACGAGAAGGGCGCCCATCATCGGGATCATCAGCAGTCCCGAATCCGTGGCGTTGACGCTGAAAGCCATCTGAAGATACGTCGGAAGGTAGCCGATGGCGCCGAACATCGCCACTCCAATCAGCAGGCCGGCGATGGTGGTGAGGTTGAAGTTGCGGTCCTTGAACAGGTGCAGGGGAATGATCGGCTCGGCCGTGCGGCGTTCAACGAGGACAAAAGCCACGGCCGCCACGATGGTGCCGGCAATCAGAGCCAGGATGATGGGATCGTTCCACTCATACTTGCTCCCGCCCCAGGTGGCAAAGAGCACCAGGCAGGTCGTCGCAACGGCAATCAGCACCATGCCGCCCAGATCCAGACGCGGTTTCCCGCTGCGCCTGGGGAGTTTGAGGAAGAACGCAGCGCCGGCCAGTGCCAGCAGGCCCAGCGGAATGTTGATCCAGAAGACCCAGCGCCACCCCGGGCCCTCGGTGAACCAGCCGCCCAGCAGCGGGCCGGCAACGGAAGAAATAGCGAAAACGCCACCCATGACGCCCATGTATTTGCCGCGTTCGCGGGCCGGAACAACATCGGCGATGATCGCCTGCGACAGGATCATCAGGCCACCTCCACCCAGTCCCTGGATGACACGGGCGGTGATCAGAACACCCATATTCTCTGCCAGCGCGCCGACCACGGAACCGGCCATAAACAGCACGATCGCGGCCATTAAAAGGGCTTTGCGGCCCATCAGGTCGCCCAGCTTGCCGTAAACCGGCATCGTGATGGTTGAGGCGAGGATGAACGCGGTAATGACCCAGAGCATGTCGCTCACACCATTAAGCTCCCCCACGATCGTGGGCAGCGCGGTGCTGAGCACTGTCTGGTTCAGCGCGGCCAGGAGCATGGAAAGCATCAGCCCGACGAACAGCAGGATGATGTGCTGCTTTCCCTCGGCCGTCGCGGCCTGGCGGGCAGGGATGTTAGTCATAAAAGTTTCCTTTGAATTTGGCGAAGAAGGGCCAGGGAGGGATCAAGGTCTTGCGGTCTGAGGCCCCTGACAGGGTCGTAGCCCGCGGAGGTGAGATTGAATCGGACGGGGACGCCGGCGATCATGACAAGCATCCGCGCCGTATCGTCAGCGCCGAATCCCTCGTCTCCGGCAGCCCATGAAGGATCGCTGGCGAGTACGCTGGCCACGGCCTCGCAGACCAGTGCCTCGGCTTTGACCATGTATTCCATCTGACGCTGGGCCAGATGGGGATACGCGGCCATGAGCTGACGGCGTCGGAGCGCGTCAGTGCTCCCCAGAGCCGTCCGCGCCACCGCCACCAGCAGCCGCGAAACCTGCCCTACCAGATCAACGCCGGGGGACATCCGGGACAGCAGCTGCGGATCCAGTACAGGCTCCTGGAGGCCCAGGACGGCATCCTCCTTGGCCCGGAAATAGTTGAAAAATGTCCGGGATGATACGCCGGCACTGTCGGCGATGGCCCCCACCGTCGCGTGCTCAAGGCCACGCTCCAGAGCCAGCGACGCGGCAGCCTCATGGAGGGCAGTCCAGGTTTCGGCCTTCCGACGCTCCCGCAGGGAGGGGGTCGCAGTTTTGGTCATGCATAGATAATTGCATGAATGCATTTTCTGCACAAATGCATACTTGAAATTCCGCGCAGCGATGCGGCGAAGGGCCCGCGAAGCTAGGCCTGATGAACGCCATGGCATGGGCGGCACATCAGTCTTTTGTGTTCTTCAGCACAGGAGCACCAGTAACCGGCTTCCTCGGCAACTTCATCCGTTCATCACCGCTGTCGGACAGGGCGCTGCAATCAGCGGCGCCCTCTCCCGGGACCGCTCCGAATAGCTCGAAGGCCTGCAGATCCTTGCCCTCTCCCCTTGGAACCCAGCCGCGGTGTCAGCCTCCTGGTCCAGGAGCCATCGCCTTCATCGGCCGCCACCCTCCCAACCTGGCGCGCAGCAAGCCGAGACCCATTAACTCCCTCCGCCACGAACAGGCCAGCCGGCGAAGATCAGCAGGATGTGGCGCTTGGACGCCGCATCGGCGCCAGCTACCGGCGCGTTCGGGAGCGTATCGATCGTGGTTTTGGTGCCATGCGGTTCTGGGGTTGCGACGCATCGTTCGTGATGCGGTGGATCAGCTTGATGGACCTGCGCAACAGCTCCGACGTGGAGGCCGCCGGCGAGGCGCTCAACCGCTGACGCATCACGTAATGCATAACGCCGGTGCTCAGGGAGACGACCATGCGCGCCTCGTCTTCGAGGTCTGGATCGGCAGCCCGGTCGCGTCCCTGAGCCTCGTAGCGGGTATGGACGATCGCGACAAACTGCTCCTCGAATTCGGCCATCCGCGCCGTTTGCTTGTTCAGCAGTTCCGGAGTCTGCATGATCACTGTCCGGCGGGCCATGACCACGTCGGCGTCGGGCTCCTGGTCCAGGAGCCACTCCACGACCAACGTCAGGAAGTCTCCCAACACGTCCGTTCCCGCCTTCCGGGCGAAGGCGTCGATCTGCTGATCGGAGGGCAGTGGCGGGATCACCCCGAGGATGACGCCTTCCTTGGAACCGAAGTAATTGAAAAAGGTGCGCTGCGAGACCATGCTGGATTCGCAGATCATGTCTACAGTGATGTTGTCGTAGCCGTGTTCAAGTGCGAGATTGATCGCAGCGCGTTCGATCGCGGCCTGCGTAGCCGCCCGTTTGCGTTCCCGTAACCCGTCTACAGCCATGGTGTGCTCCCTACTCGGAACACGGCGCTACGATCGGGTTGTGCCGGGATGCCCGGCCGGCGGGCAACGTGCGGCCAAGGAACGCGATAAGCATGACCACAGGATAATCCTGCCCACAGAAGGGTGGGCGCGAAATCCAGCATCTGATGTCCTGCAGGTGCGACAGGAGCGTGTCCGCGGGGTCGTTGCCGATCAGCGAACAGACCCCAAGGACACTCGGCGCCCTGCGTCAAAGCAGGCCACGCACGATAGTGCAGTTGGAAGAAATATGCAGTAACTGCACACTCTTCCGCTGGCTGCGCACCGGGTCTAGACTCAAATTCACTTGATCGTGAATGGAATCGACGCCTTCCCGGACCCCCTCCATGCTCTGAGATGAGCGGCCCGCTCGAATCGGGCGAGGCGTCGGCCCCACGGCAGAGGAAAGCCGGCAGGACGGAGAAACCGGCATGAGGATCGTCGTCGATCTCAATAAATGCCAGGGTTACGCACAATGTGCCTTCCTCGCACCGGATGTCTTCACCATCCAGGGAGACGAGGCACTCACCTACGACCCCGACCCCGACGGGACGCAGCGCACCAGGATCCGCCGGGCAGCCGCTGCATGTCCGGTCCAGGCCATCAGACTCGAACACGCGGACGGACAGACCGGGTCGCTGCACCCGGGCACCAAGGCGGGAACACCGGACACGGCCAGGGACGACTGGGAGGGCTCCGAAACGTTCAGGAAGACGGGACGGATCGTCATCGTCGGTGCATCGCTGACTGGGCTGCACGCAGCAGAGCGGCTGCGGGAGGAAGGCTTCACCGGCTCCCTGACCCTGGTCGGGCAGGAACCGCACCAACCCTACGACCGGCCGCCCCTCTCCAAACAGCTGTTGTCCGGGTCCGCGCGGTCGGACGATACAACACTGCCACGCCGCCGCGACATCGACGCCGACTGGCGGCTGGGCGTAGCGGCCACGAGTCTGGACCTGGCCGCGAAGCAGCTTCACCTCGCCGACGGCGCCCGGATCGGATTCGACAAGCTGTTGATCGCCACCGGCCTGCGCGCCCGACCCTGGCCCAACGCAGCGGAGGCAGCCCTGAGAGGAGTGCTCACGCTGCGCACGCGGGAGGATTCAGCGAAGCTGCGCGACCTCCTCGCCCGGGGGCCACGCAGGGTGCTGGTCATCGGCGCGGGGTTCATCGGGTGCGAGGTCGCTTCCGTGTGCCGTGAACTCGGCCTGCAGGTCACCGTCGCGGAGGCCGGCCCGGCACCGCTCGTTGCCGCCCTCGGCGGGGTGATCGGCACAGTCGCCGGGGAGCTGCAGCTCGAGAAAGGTGTGGATCTGCGCTGCGGTGTCCGGGTCCTGACCCTTGAGGGTGACGCCACCGGGCAGCTGCGCCGGGCCGTCCTGTCCGATGGCACTACGCTGGAGGTGGACGTGGCGGTCGCCGCGCTCGGCGCCGTCCGCAATGTCGAATGGTTGGAAGATTCAGGCCTGGCCTGCGGCGTATGGGGCGTCGCATGCGACACCGGTTGCCGCGCCTTCGACGCGAACGGCCTGGTCACCGATGACGTCTTCGTCGCCGGCGACATAGCGCGCGCCCCGCAGCCGATGTACGGCTATCAGTACCTCGCCGTCGAGCACTGGGGCAACGCCATCTCCCAGGCCGAGGTCGCGGCGCACAACATGGTCAGCCGCGAGACGGAACGGTGGCCGCACCTAGCGATGCCAAAATTCTGGTCCGTCCAGTTCGGCACCGAAATCAAGAGCGTCGGCGTGCCTTCGGTCGCCGATGAGGTAGCCATCGTCCAGGGATCGGTGGCCTTGAAACGTTTCGTCGCTGTCTATGGCTACAAGGGGCGTATCGTTGCGGCCGTCGCCTTCAACCAGAACAAATGGCTCGAATTCTACGAACCGCTGATTGAGCAGGCCGCCCCCTTCCCGCCGTCGTTTAGCCACGTCGACGAGTCAGCCGATGCCCGGCCCGTGCCGGCGAAGTTCCGGCCAATAACCAGCCCCACCCAGGACGCGACAGTCGTCGTGACCGGTCACGATCCCAATGAACGCCGCGCCAGATTAACCCGCCTCGCCGCCGGTGACATGCCGTCGCGAAGGACCGCAGAAACCGCGTTCCACGAATAAAGGAGCCTCCACCATGAGCCAGGCCACCCTCTGGGAGCAGATCCTCGATCCCTCCAACAGGGCAAACCCCTACCCGTTCTACGCGGAACTCCGCAAGAATCCGGTGACAAAGCTTCCGGACGAAAGCTACGTCGTCAGCACTTACGCGGAGATCGCCGCCCTGCTGCATGACCCGCGGGTAAGTTCTGACCTCAGCCGCAACCCGGCTGCCGCTGCCGCAGCCGCTGGCGCCGCCGGTGACGATGACGACGACGGGGGCATCCTGGGCATGACTCCGACGTTCCTGAGCATGGATCCGCCCGACCACGACAAATTCCGGCGGATCGCCATGCGCGACTTCGGACCGCCCACGACGCCGGGCCGGGTCGCCGGAATGGAGCCAAGGATGACGGAAATCGTCACCGAACTGATCGACAACATGGCTGACCGCACCAGGATCGACGTCGTCGATGACCTTGCGTATCCACTGCCCGTCACCGTGATCTGCGAACTTCTCGGCGTCCCCCCGGGCGACGAACAGCGTTTCCGGGTCTGGGTGGACGTTGCCCTGCAATCCACGGATCCCGGCCTCGATCCGGAAACACAACAAAAGAAGAGGGCTGAGGCCGGCAAGGAACTGCGCGCATTCATGGAAGAACTAGTCGAGGCCCACCGGCAGGCACCAGGCAATGACATGCTCTCGGCGATGGCCACGGGCGACGGCCCGGAAGGCCGCATGCCCGCCGACCAGTTGGTCAGCACCGGGCTTCTCCTGCTCATCGCAGGACACGAAACCACCGTGAACCTCATCTCCAACGGCGCGCTGACACTGCTACGCCACCCGCAGGAGCTTCAGAAACTGCGCAACGATCCCGACCTGGCCATTCCGATGGTCGAGGAGCTGCTGCGCTACGAGCCCCCGGTACATTTCCTTCCCTTCCGCACAGCCCTCGACGATATCGACGTCGCCGGCACGACCATTCCCGCAGGCGCCTCCATCACGATGCTCCTGGCCGCAGGCAACCGTGACCCCGCACACGTCACCGACCCCGACCTGTTCATCCCGGACCGACCCAACAACCAACACCTCGGCTTTGGCAGCGGCATCCACATCTGCTTCGGCGCACCCCTCGCCCGACTCGAAGCCCAAATCGCCCTCACCGCATTCGCCAGCAGACTGAAGAACCCGCGGCTGGTCGCCGACCCACCACCCTACCGACCGAGCCCTTTCCTGCGCGGACCTTCGCACCTGCCGGTCGACATTGACGGCATTGCCGCGGCAACCAAGACGGCCCACTCCACCGCTGACACATAAAGCGTCCGGCATTTCAGCCGGAATCGTGCTATCCATCGCACTCGATGCAGTACGAGTGGCCTTCTTTTCGCGCGCGAGCTGGGACCGGCGCCGGAACAGGAAACAGAAGCAACAGGTGAGCCAGTCCCCGGCCTTGGGGTGACATGAACGATGAGTTCCTCGCCGACGAACTCGCGGCCGGGGTCATGGCCTCACCGAGCGCGGGCGGATACGTCCAGCTCCCGGAGGGGTCGCCGACGTCCAGTCGGGTGTTCCAGTCGACCTCGTCGAAGCCAAGGCGTGGTCAGCAACGGATTCCGACCACCAATGAAAATAGCTGCAGCATCCCTTACAGCTTCACATCGACGTCGAACTTATCCGCTGGCCGGCCTGTCAGTGCAGCGGCCGCCGCCTGCACTGCCTGAGGAATGTCCTCAAAAGCTTTCGCATACGCCTCTAGACCGGGCAGCTCAAGGACCTCCAAGGCAAGCCACCCATCAGCAGCCGATCTAATCCGTGTTGTGAGCTTCATCCTGCACAAATCCCGTCTGTCCTGCCTTCATAGAGCAGGGTATCGAAGCGGAAACTTCGTCCCTAAAGCCCTCCACCCGCACTAAGGGCGTTGATGCAGCCGATGGTCGTCCACATACTCGAAGTCGACCAGGACGCCATCGAGGAACTCGAATCAGTCATCAGGAGACGAACCCTCCACTTGATTGAGGCTGCGGTTGACTGTACCGCGAAGACCTGGGACGCGTCCCCCGGCTCGTACAACGTTCTGTGCTGCGCTCCCTCCAAAACGTCTTAAAACGGCACGGACTCCGGTAACGACAAGCGGAGCAAGGAACGTCG
>NZ_CP168163.1:0-212795 GCF_040224115.2 Pseudarthrobacter sp. WHRI 8279
TGAGCGCCATCGAGTTCAGCCCTTCCTGGTCTTGGCCCAGAGACTAAACAGTTCCAGGGCGACGTCTTTGTAATCCATAGTTGCTTTCTCAGAGTTGCGGGTTTTTTCATAGGAAGTGACCACAGTCCCGTACATTGGCGCCCGCTCGTGTGCCTTGTAGGCGCGAACAAACGAGTTGCATACAAGGATTCCCTGCTCTCGCAACATCTCTTGGGCGTCCAGCGCGTCCTGCGGGGAACGCGAATCGGCCTTAGTAACCACGACTCTGTAGTCCAGACCAGAGGGTTGGACTATCTTTTCGAAAGTGTAAACGAGAGGCAAAAGGGCTAAAGGAGTGGCTTCTGTGGGCATCACAATGAAGTCCGACTGGCTAACGATGGCCTTGAGCACTTGAATGTTTTCCAAGTTACCTGGGGTGTCGACGAAGACAGTGTCATAGTCGAGAGCGCGCATTTGTGTGAGCGCTTCGGGATCCGTTTCAGTCGCAACGTCGAACTGCAACTGCTCCTTCTCAGGGAGTTCCTCTGCGTTCGTTGCCCACATGGTTACTGAACCTTGTGGGTCTGCGTCGACGACAAGCACCTTCGAGCTCTGGGCGGCAACGGCGGCCAAATTCATCACCGTGGTGGTTTTTCCCGCGCCGCCTTTTTGGTTGACGACAGATACGACTCTCATGAGTGCTTCCTTAAGTTCGGTTACCGTGGCACTCGGACCGACTGCGGATTGGGACTCCACCAAAGTTGCACAACCAGAAAAGGTTGGGTCAGCTCCAAAAAACGGAGAGAACATCTTTTAGCAGCCGGCAAGCGCTACGCCAAAATTACCAGTCCCACTCCCCCACAGCTGGATGAACCGCCGTAGATGCACAGAGTCAGTGACTGCGTTTCACTGTGACTCTAGGACTACGTAACTCCGTTACTCTGTTAGTTCAGGCTGTACGGTTGTAAAAGAGCCACTCCCCCAGAGAGTTGCAAAGTCCCTCTTGATGGGCGTGCCATCGGGTATCGCCACGAGTAGTTTGCAATGGTGTCACCCCACCACCCTGCTGACTTGCGCGAGGTATAGAGGTGGTTCTTAGTGGTGCCGACTGGTATCCCCACGATACTTCGGGGGCCCGTGTCCCACCGAGACATGTCGTGAGTTTGTGAGTTTGGGGGTGCCCCGGGGTCTGGCCGGGTCCGGAGTCGGGCTGCATGGTTCCGTGGTGGTTCGGGCTCAGGGATTCACAAAGTGTCGGACTCCGGTGGTCTGGGACTCGCAGACTCCGGGAGTCACGTACAAACGGACTTCGTGAGTTTGTGGGTTTGGGGGTGCCCCGGGGTCTGGCCGGGTCCGGAGTCGGGCTGCATGGTTCCGTGGTGGTTTGGACTCAGGGATTCACAAAGTGTCGGACTCCGGTGGTCTGGGACTCGCAGACTCTGGGAATCGCGTACAAACAGACTTCGTGAGTTCGTGAGTTCGTGAGTTTGGGGGTGCCCCGGGGTCTGGCCGGGTCCGGAGTCGGGCTGCATGGTTCCGTGGTGGTTCGGGCTCAGGGATTCACAAAGTGTCGGACTCCGGTGGTCTGGGACTCGCAGACTCTGGGAATCGCGTACAAACAGACTTCGTGAGTTCGTGAGTTCGTGAGTTTGTGAGTTTGGGGGTGCCCCGGGGTCTGGCCGGGTCCGGAGTCGGGCTGCATGGTTCCGTGGTGGTTTGGGCTCAGGGATTCACAAAGTGTCGGACTCTGGTGGTCTGGGACTCGCAGACTCTGGGAGTCACGTACAAACAGACTTCGTGAGTTCGTGAGTTCGTGAGTTCGTGAGTTCGTGAGTTTGCAGGGATTCACAAAGTGTCGGACTCCGGTGGTCTGGGACTCGCAGACTCTGGGAATCACGTACAAACAGACTTCGTGAGTTCGTGAGTTTGTGAGTTTGTGAGTTTGGGGGTGCCCAGGGGTCTGGCCGGGTCCGGAGTCGGGCTAGGGGATAGCAGCGGCTCCGGGCTTCGCCTGGGGTCGCCACCTTGAGTTCGGCTGGAGCGACGACCTCCCCTGTGGCCGCGGCCTTCCCGTCACCCGGGCAGGATCTCGTTCAGCTTCTTCTCCTTGTCAGGGGCCAGCCTGCCTGCACGGTAAGCGATCCGCTCCCCATGCAACCACACACCCAAAATGCGTTCGAGGGTGTCGTCAGTTTTCTGATGCCTTGGCCAGACGTCGCCGGCGGTCCAGTTTTCTGCAGTTCCTCCAGCCGCTGTTGCCAGCGTGCCTCGTCGTCGGGCTTTCGTGTTGAGGGCTTGTCCCATCCGGGGATGACGGCCAAGGCCTCACGGTAGATGGGGGAGAGGCTTCCTTGTTCCGCCTCGCGCCGTCGGCGCATGAGCCACACGCCCAATGTTCGCTCCCTCGCCGTTTTGCCATGGGTGACGGGTACCCTGCCCTCGGACTCATGGAAGGCGATGACGTCAGCCAGATTACGCAGGGCAACCCCAAGCAATCGTCGGGCCGAAGGCGGCAGGGATGCCTTGTGCTCGTCCCGGATGCCAGGCTCAGCAGGGCAGCAATTTGCAGGTGGTAACGGACGGTGGTCTCAGCGGCGCCTTCCAACACGGCTATCTTCGAGGTTGGAATGCCATTCCGGTACATCAGGACTAACTGGGTCAGGGGCGACGCGCTTCACTCAGATCCCCACGTTGCTTTCCATGCGCAGATAGCGGTACACCGTGGCCCGGCTGGCACCGATAATCTTCCCGATGTCGGCAGGCGTCAGACCTTGAGCCTTCAGGTCGCGGGCGCGTTTGACCTTCGCATGGCCGGCAGTGACTTCCCGTCGCCCGGCCTTCCACCCATGTTCGGCGGCCGCGGCCATGCCTGCCCTGGTCCGTTCGGCTAGCTGATCGCGCTCGAGCTGCGCGAACGCGGACATGACAGTGAGCATGGCCCTGCCCATCGACCCCGTTGTGCTGATGCCTTCCGTGACGCTGCGGAAATGCACGCCTTGGCGCTCCAAATCATCGATGAGCGCCAGCAGATTGCGGGTATTGCGCCCAAGGCGGTCCAGCTTCCAGACAACAACCTCGTCACCGTCCCGCAGGGGATCGAGCATCTTGTCCAGCTCTGGCCGGCTGGCCCTCGAGCCACTCACACCATGGTCGGTAAAGATCCGGTGACAGCCCGCGGCCTCCAACGCCGCATGCTGCAGTTCCGCATTTTAGTCTGGTCAAGTCCATTGACGTGGTGTAACGTTCTCCCCGCGTGATTCTTGAGTTGTGGTCAGGCGCTGAGCGCCAGGTCGGTGTCCGGGACCTCCTGTCCGGTGGCGGTCGCCGGCACGGTGCCGACGGCCTGTGATTGCTGGATGAGGTCGAGTCCGAGGTAGCGGCGGGATTCGATCCATTCATCGTGCTGCTCGGCCAGCACTGCTCCGACGAGGCGGATCAGCGCGGAACGGTCGGGGAAGATTCCGACCACGTCCGTCCGCCGACGGATCTCCCGGTTGAGCCGCTCCTGGGGGTTATTGGACCAGACCTGGCGCCACAGGCCTTTGGGGAAAGGCGTGAACGCGAGGATGTCGGCCTGGGCGGCTTCGAGGTGGTCGGCGACCCTGGGCAGTTTCTCGGCGAGGGCGTTCAGGACCCGGTCGAACTGGGCGTGCACAGACGCGGCGTCGGGTTTGGTCATAGACCGAGTGCAGCAGGGTCTTGACCCACGGCCAGCTGCTCTTGGGCGTGACGGACATGAGGTTCGCTGAGTAGTGGGTCCGGCAGCGCTGCCAGGCTGCTCCGGGCATGGTCGCCCCGATCGCGGCGACGAGTCCGGCGTGGGCGTCGGAGGTCACCAGTTTCACTCCGGTCAGCCCGCGGGCGGTCAGGTCGCGGAAGAAGCCGAGCCAGCCGGCTCCGTCCTCCGCGGAGGAGGCCTGGATGCCCAGGACTTCGCGGTGCCCGTCGGCGTTGACGCCGGTGGCGATCATGGCGTGGACGTTGACCACGCGCCCGCCTTCGCGGACTTTGAGTACCAGCGCGTCGGCGGCGACGAACGTGTACGGGCCGGCGTCCAGGGGCCGGGTGCGGAACGCTTCGACCTGGGCGTCCAGGTCGGCGGCCATGACCGAGACCTGGGACTTCGAGAGCCGGGTGATCCCGAGCGTTTCGACGAGCTTTTCCATCCGGCGGGTGGAGACCCCGAGCAGGTAGCAGGTCGCGACCACGGTGGTCAACGCGGCCTCGGCCCGGCGCCGGCGCTCGAGCAGCCAGTCCGGAAAATACGAGCCTTGCCGCAGCTTGGGGACGGCAACGTCCAGCGTGCCGGTGCGGGTGTCGAAGTCCCGGTGCCGGTACCCGTTGCGGGAGTTCGTCCGAGCCTCGGAGCGGGCACCGTATTCGGCACCGCAGACGGCATCGGCCTCGGCGCTCATCAGCGCGTTGATGAATGTGGTCAGCATGGATCGCATCAGATCCGGCGAGGCCTGCTCGAGTTGTTCTGACAGGAAGCGGGCAGGGTCGATAATATGGGGTGCGGTCATCGCGTGAACTCTCTTTCGAAACGTACTTTGGTAGGTCGTTTCAAGAATCACGCGGTGGCCGCCTTATCTCCGGTAGCAACACGCCCGGGGCCGGGCTGTTACACCACGTTAATGGGCACTACCTTTGGTCTGCGGTGCTGACCCTGGCATATCCGGCTCTTCAGAATTGAGAGTGTAATCGGCGCTGCCGCGTGAGAAGTCCGGGGCGGGGAGGTTGTTTCGGCTGGGGTGAGGGCCTTGGGAGAGAATCGGATTGTCTAGATCGTGATTTTTCTACCGCAAGGCCCTCGTGTTTAACGCTACCTTCCAAAGCCCTGACCTGACCACATTCTGCCGCCTCGACGGACTCGGACTCGAAGTGACCGGGCAGCATGTCCGCCCGGGCCGCGCCGTCCTTGCCTGCCGTGTTGTTGATCCTGATGACTGG
Source organism: Pseudarthrobacter sp. WHRI 8279 (assembly GCF_040224115.2). NCBI lineage: Bacteria > Bacillati > Actinomycetota > Actinomycetes > Micrococcales > Micrococcaceae > Pseudarthrobacter > Pseudarthrobacter sp. WHRI 8279. The sequence continues at coordinate 4,930 of NZ_CP168163.1, forward strand.
TGCCGGAAGTGCGGGTGCCAGGGCGTTCCCCGTGACACGGTGACCCGTCGGCTGGGCCATGAACCCTTCGGGTGGCGGCCGACCACACTGCTGGTCAGCATCCGCCGCTACCGCTGCGCCGGGTGCGGGCACGTCTGGCGGCAGGATACTTCCAAGGCTGCCGAGCCGCGGGCGAAACTCTCCCGCCGGGGGCTGCGCTGGGCGTTGGAAGGCGTCGTCTGCCAGCACCTCACGGTCGCCCGGATCGCCGAAGGACTCGGCGTCACCTGGAATACCGCGAACAAGGCCGTCCTGGCCGAAGGACGGAGGGTCTTGATCGATGATCCGCACCGCTTCGACGGGGTCAAGGTCATTGGTGTTGATGAGCATGTGTGGCGGCACTCCCGCCGCGGAGACAAGTACGTCACCGTCATCATTGACCTGACCCCAATCCGCGATGGCACGGGCCCGTCCCGCCTGCTGGACATGGTCGAGGGCCGCTCGAAACTAGCCTTCGCGACCTGGCTCCAGGAACGCCCCCAAGAATGGCGGGACGGGGTTGAGGTCGTGGCCATGGACGGGTTCTCCGGGTTCAAGAGCGCCGCGGCCGAGGAACTCCCCGACGCGGTCCCGGTGATGGATCCCTTCCACGTCGTCCGGTTGGCCGGCGATGCCCTTGATTCGTGCCGGCGGCGGGTTCAGCAGCAGACGTGCGGGCACCGCGGACGGGCCGGGGACCCGCTGTATTCGGCTCGCCGGACCATCCACACAGGCGCGGACCTGCTCACCGAGAACCAACGCCAACGCCTGGAAACCCTGTTCACCGCTGATACGCATGTTGAGGTCGAAGCCAGTTGGGGCGCCTACCAGCGCATGGTTGCCGCTTACCGGGAACCAGACCGGGCCAAAGGTCAGCAGATGATGCAAGCCGTGATTGACTCCCTCAGCAGCGGCGTCCCCACCGCGCTGACCGAGCTCCGAACTCTCGGGCGCACCCTCAAACGACGGGCCCAGGACGTGCTGGCATACTTCGAGCGACCCGGCACATCAAACGGCCCAAGTGAAGCGATCAATGGGAGACTCGAACACCTACGAGGATCTGCCCTCGGCTTCCGGAATCTCACCAACTATGTCGCCAGATCGCTGCTGGAATCCGGCGGATTCAGACCGAAACTACACTCTCAATTCTGAAGAGCCCGATTACACTCTCAATTCTGAAGAGCCCATTTAGTCTCCAGTTTCTGCTCTCATGTCGACCACATCTGCGACTCTGTCTTTCTGGTCGTAGATTCCCGAGGTCTGTTCGCTTTCAATGCTCTTCACTTAGAATTCACGAAAGGACGCGGTCTGATCTGTTTTAGAACGTTATCGGCCAAGGCCAGGGGTAGGTCTTCAGGAATGTCTGCCAAGCCGCCCAGGTAACCGCCGCGCCCCCAGTGCGACAAAGATGTTCCCCGCAGGCTTAGTCCACCGACGCCAGTCTCGTTTGCTCAAACCCATCGCGTCGGTGTCAGCAAACAACAGGAGCATCCCACCGATGCCAACGAATGTGGCGCCAAGAGCATTTGAGGCGATGTCACCGACTTTGTAAAGCCAGTAGGCGTCCATTGCCAGAACCAAAACCGCAACGACAGAGAGGACGATAAATGCAGTCTTCTTGGCCCGTGAGGGTTTGCTTGATACTGCGGGCGTAGCCGGGTTCTGGGTTGAAGTCGGTGCTAAAGCTGCTGATGAAGATTTCTGTCGCCCCCAACCGATGGCGATGGAGGCAGCTGATACAGCCAGAACCGTAAGCAGTAGTTGTCGTTTGCCGCGGTCTTGTGCGCTACTCATCGTCATCCCCAATTCATCCGTAGGGCTAAGCGCAATCGCCTCTAGCCCTATCCGTGGTGAAGGGTCCCCCCAAAAGATTAGTGGGCAATTAGCGGCCTTGTTTGACTCGCAAACTGAGACTCGCCGCGGCAATCAAAAAGGACCATTTCTGACTAGTCGTTTCGGCGCGCCGGAATCGGTCCCGAAAAATGGTATTTGATCGCTTATGTGATTTGCGGCGGTAAGTGGCGGTCCTTTTGCAGCGCTTGGTGTCGTCCTTGATGATCCTTCGGGGTGCAGGAAGCGGACCGCGGTCTGGGGGCTTATGAGCTATTAGATGTTGCTGTGGCCGGGGGAGGATCGAGGCATCGCAGCCATTGGCGCCGAATTTAGGCCGTTCCCGGCGCGGTTTCTTGCCGGTTTTGTTGATGCTTTCTGGCGGGGCTGGGACGCCAGGCGGTGACCATGGCGAAGGCCAGGATCAGTTCGGCGATGTCTCCGGCGTAGTACATCAGTTCCCCGGCCTGGCGCAGCTCAGCGGCCGTGGCCGTGACCTGGATGAACAGGCCGGCGTAGAGCAGCTGGGAGATGATGGCGTGCGCGGCGATCGCCACTCCCAGAATGACGAGCCTGGCCGGGACCGAGGGCCGTCGCGGCGCGGGGTCGGGCCCTGCGATGACCCAGGCAAAGAGGTATCCGGCGAGAAGGAAGTGCCCATGGATGAGCCAGTGCAGCCCGGGATTCTGCGCCGCGGCGGCGTAGAGCGGGGTGAAGTACAGGACCGCGAGGCCGCCGACGTTCAGGATGAGCGCAGTTACGGGGTGGGCGAGGACGTGCAGGGGCCCGGAGCGCAGCACCCGGCCGATCGTTTTACCGGCCCGGCGGGGCAGGGAGCGCAGCAGCAGAACCCTTCTGCCGAGGCAGATGAACGAGCATGGCGAAACGTGTCGTGCGGTCGACCAGAGTCGCGATCGCTGACCGGTTGAGACCAATGATGAGGTCACCTTCCCAGTGGCCTGCGACTTTCCGCTCGTCGGCTTCGGAGGGTCTCTTCTTCAAGGTTGTGGCGTCAGTGACATGCGCCCAGGCTTGCTGACGTGTTCGCGATCGTGGCGTGCGTTTCGTGCGCCCTCGGCGCAGGTGCCACGCCTGCCATCATTTGTGATCAGCTTCGCGGTCTTGGGACGGCGGGCTCGTCGTTCGGCATGCCACTGCGCTGTAGACGCCTTGTAGTCCAAGCGATACGTTCTCGTCGACGCGTTCCGACGCAGCTCCCGCGAGATCGTAGATGGGCTTCGGCCCAGCCGGCGAGCAAAGGTTTGGCAGCGGCCTCAAGCTTGCCGGACGCGTGCATCTCCACTTTGCCCAGCAGCCACAATAAGCCCAGCCAGTCGACCACGAGGATTGTGCCAAAGGACAGCACAAGAGCCAGGATGTGAACGGCAAGCCCGATCCGGTGGACTTCGGGCCCGCAGTCCACATAGTGTCCGACCAGCACCGAAGCCAGCCATCCGGCCGCACACAGCATCCCGAGCAGGACCAGCCGTCGCCTCTGGCGTCGCGTCAGCGAGGCAGGCGTGGTCGCCCTCTCTGCCCCCTTGCGCCCGGCAACCCGATTCTCTATAGTCATTCTAAGATGTTAGTATTTCAAGGGAGAAGTATTCAATTGTGTGAGATCAATGAAGATGTCGGCGGTGTCGGGAAGTCTTGCCTATGACCCCACGAGGGTCGGCCTGAAGCACAAAGTCGTCTCTCCTGACTCTTCCGTGGATCAGTGGCGGCCAAGCGGTTCGACGGACTGCCGACGGTTGACCTTTCAACTATTTCGGCGCACAAGTGACAACATAGCTATGAACATTCGGTTCGACATGAGTTAGGAGCGCGTGATGGACATTCTGGTACTCGTCGGGCGGTTGCTGTTCGCCTCGATTTTCCTCGCTTCCGCCGTCGGCCATTTCGCCCAACGGGAGATGATGTCCGGGTATGCGACCAGCAAGGGAGTGCCGGCTTTCCTCGTGCCCGTCACGGGAATCCAATTGGGCGTCGGGGCGCTCATGGTAGCTTTCGGCATCTGGCCGGACCTGGGGGCACTCCTGTTGTTCCTCTTCCTGGTTCCCACGGCCTTCCTGATGCACGCGTTCTGGAAGGAAACGGACCCGGCCGCCAAGTCCATGGAGCAGATCCAGTTCCTCAAGGAACTCGCACTCGCTGGGGCCGCACTTGCACTGTTTGCCTTCTTCGCCCGCTATGGCAACGAGTTGGGCTTCGTCCTTGTCGGCCCCGTGCTTCGGCTGTGAGGGACATGGAACCCGCGGCCTTGCCACGCCGGGAGGGTCCCGGACCAGCCACTACCCCCACCAATCCGCACGTGCAGCTGGACCAGCAGCCCGCAGATGGCGGACCGCGTCGGCGGCTCCGCGAACTGCTGGCTGAACTGCCTGTTGCCTGGCGGGAGTCGATGATCTCCGTGCCGGGCGCCGAAGCGCTGACTCTCCGGGTGGAGAAGGCCAAGGGGCCGCAGGAGGCCTTCATGATCGGCACGGAGTTTGCGCACCTGCACCCGGATCCTGACCATTCCCTGCACATGGTTTTGCCGGACGCCGCCGCGAGGGCCGCCATCGATGCCGGCTGGGCGGAACAGCATCCCGTAGCCCGACGCGGGCTGATTCCCGCGGGGTCGGTTATGGTCTATGCACCGCGTAATGACGACGAGGCTGAGGTTGTGGCCTCCTTGGTGCGAGCATCCTATGAGTACGCCTGTGGGGACGTTCAGCACTGAAATCTGCCGGCAGCGTAATTTTCCCCCGCGGGTAGAGCCGTGACATGACCGCGCATGGCATCACCGCTGGCACGCTCCGGGCTTCACCGGGGCGCGTGCGCGGGACGAACTGTCCGCAGAAGCGCTGGCGGCGGTGGAACACATCGAACGCGCCGACGTCGTACTTGCCGGCAGCACCTGTCTGCAGGGGTCCTATACCGGCCTGTTCAAGCACTTCCTGGATTTCGTGGACGCCGGAGCGCTGGTGGGAACCCCGGTGCTGTTGGTGGCGGGGGTTGAGCTGCAATGGAACGGTTAGTCACGTTTAGAGTGTTCATTGTCCGTTTTGGCGTGGCTGACCGGTCTGATGCGCGGGTCGGGCTGAGATGAAGCCGACGAGACATGACCAGCATCGAGGCTCTCGATCTGTTCATCAAACGATCGTCTCCCGAACACCGCCACACCCTGGCCCGCAAGGGGTCAAGTCCATTTGCGTGGTGTAGCGCTGGCGGCTGGAGCCGTTCAAAGCGGTGATCGATGCCATGTTGGTCGAGGACACGACAGCGCCGCGGAAGCAGCGCCATACTGCCCGCAGGATCCTGGCCCGGCTCATCGAAGAATACGGAGCGAGGGAATTGTCGTATTCGACCGTGCGTGACTACGTGCGGCTCCGCCGGGCCCAGATCGATCTTGAAGCCGGCGCAGAGTGGAGGTATTCGTCCCGCAGGAACACGCCCCGGGCGCTGAGGCCGAGGTGGATTTCGGCGAAGTCTGGGTGGTGCTGAACGGGGTCAAGACGAAGTACCACCTGTTCGTCTTCCGGCTCTCTCACTCGGGTAAGGCCATTCATAGGATTTACCCGACCAGGCCCAGGAAGCTTTCCTGGAAGGCCACATCGAAGCGGGCCAGGTCCTCGGCGGCATCCCGGCCAAGCAGCGAACCGGGCTGGGTGCCGCCGATGATGCCGTAGGAGACGGGTAGGCCCAGCTTTCCGGCACGGGCAGAGGAGGGGGCGCTGCCACCGGTGCCGAGCCAGATCGGGAGCTGGCCGCGGACCGGGCGGGGAACCACCGCGAGGGGGTTCATCGGTGCTGAGGACATTCACGGAACTTCCGAGCCGTATCTGCCTGGTTGTCCCGGCGGCGGCGGCAATCACCGCCCCGGGGATGAGGCGGGCATGTCTGTCGTGTGGTGTTCGCCCACGCCGAAGTAGTCCAGCCCGGTCCGGTCTGCCAGGACAATCGCCTCGAAGAGGTCGCCGATCGCCTCCGCGGTCGAGCGAAAATCCCGTCGGGATTGCGCTGTGTATCGCCGAAGCTGTAGACACCAAGTTCCATGATTGTCTTAGTCCTTTGATTCCGGGGCTACTTGCCGGCCAGGAGGCGTTCGACGCGGGGTTTGACCTCGGTGGCCAGCAGGATCAGGGATTCCAGGAAGTGCTCCTGGGGCAGGCCGCCGATGTCCATTTGCAGGAAGTGGCGCATGTGCCCCATGTGGCCGTGCAGGTCCACGATGCGCTGGGCGATTTCGTCGGGGTCTCCGACGTAGTACGCGCCGGGGAACTCCGCCTGGGCCAGGAACCGGCGCTTGTCAGGGGCGGGCCAGCCGCGGAGTTTGCCCATTACGATGTTGAGGACGCTTCTATGAAGCTTCTATATCTCGTCAACCCCCAATTCGCTGCCGGCGGCGGTGTTGAGGTGACGGTAGAGGCGTCGGGCGAGGTAGCGCTTGATGCAGCGGCGGATCTCGCGGTCGGTCTTGCCTTCTGCGCGGCGCCTGTCGGCGTAAGCGTGGGTTTGCGGGTGGTGGACCATCCTGACCATGGCGATGACGTTCAGGGCACGGTTGAGGCGCCTGTCGCCGCCGCGGTTGAGCCGGTGCCGGGTGGTGTTGCCTGAGGATGCGGGGATGGGGTTCACCCCGGCGAGGGCGGCGAATGCGGCCTCGCCCCTGACCCGTCCGGGGTGGGACCAGGCGACCAGGACGGTGGCGGCGGTGACCGGCCCGATCCCGGTCTCCTTGACCAGGGCCGCGGCGGGGCTGGCCTCGACGAGCTCGCCGATCCGGTTCGTGTTGTCCGTGATCTCGGCGTCGAGGGCGAGGATCCTCTTGGCGAGCCGGACGGCCTCGGTGCGGGCGGTTGCGGCGGCGAGGTCCTCCTCTCGCGGGCGCCAGCGGGAGATCTCGGCGATTTTCCTGGCGCCGAGGGGACCCCGGGCGTCCATGCCGAGGTCGGCAATCCGTATGAGGGCGGTCAGGGCGTTCACGGCCCTGGTCCTCTCGCCAGTGAGCTCATCCCGGGTGGTGATGAGAATCTGGGCTGCCGCGCGGATCCCTTCGTTCATCCGCGGGGGTGCGCAGCTGCTCTTCGTCTAGGGGGAGCACGGCGGCGGCGATGCGCCGGGCGTCGATCGGGTCGGACTTGCCGATCCCGCGGCGGCCGGCACGGCCCATCCGGGCCGCTTCGACCGCCCGGTAGCCAGCCAGCCCCGCCTGACGGGCGAGCTGGGCCCCGTAGCTGCCGATGCCCTCGATAACCCACAGTGCGCCGAGGTCTCCACCGGTGCGGCGTGCCGCCCAGGCGATCGCGGTCCCTGCCGGCATGGGTGTTGGGGAAGGCCTCGGTTCCCAGGTGCTCGCCGTTGACGGCGATCACGGCGTAGGTGTGGGTGCGGGCGTGGGTGTCCACGCCGATGACGAACAGACGGGACTGTGCGACAGTGGTCATCGCGGTCAGGTTTCCTTTCCAGAGACGGCAGGTGTTCCCGGTCGCTGCGGACCGGCGCCATGCCCGGGAGAGGTCACTTCGAGGCAGAACTGTGATGGGCCACGACCCCGAGGGGTCGGGCAGGCTTCTTATCAGGCGACCGAGGTGGGCCGGGCTGGCGCCGGCCGCCCGCCACGTTCGGACAGTTCATAGGCAAGGCACCCAAGGGGGCCAGTTTTGTCATGAGTCACAACCGCGGCGAGGCGACCTACGCCAACCCTGCCAGCCGGTCCCGGACCAGCCATGTAAAGACTCACAGTCTGTCAACCGGCTGGAAGCGGGTGCTGGCGCGGACCATAGCGGGGCGGCTTTGGTGACCGGCCAGCCTCCCCTCTCCCCCCGTTGTTTTGGCTGCTGGTGAAGCTTGCGGAGCTGTGGCCGATGGAGGCCTGTCTACCCGCAGGGCAAGGGGCGGGAAATTCCCGGAGGAAATCAGCGACGAAGACATCTCACGTGTTTAAGAAGTCAAGCGGCGAGGTCTGCTGCCCGCGGGGTGAAGGCTGTTGCTTCATCGAAATGGGTGCCGGTGTTGAGGCAGTGGTGGAGTTGGCCGAGGAAGCGATTGAAGAGGTTGCGCTGGGCCGCTGCATGCCAGTCGCCAGCTGCGCGGCGGCGCTGGTAGTGGGCTCTGGCGCCCGGGGATCCGGTAAGGGCGGACAGCGCCCACATGTACCCGGCGGTGCTAAGGCGGTCGTTCTTGACGAATCTGCGGCCGACGAACTTCTTCTTGCCCGAGGCTCTTGTGATTGGTGCGGAGCCGGCGTAGGCCTTCAGGGCGCGGGCGTCGGAGAAACGGTTCCTGTCGTCTCCGATTTCAGCCAGGAGCCGGGCACCGAGCTGTGTGCCAACCCCAGGGAAGCTGAGCAGGATTTGGGCGTCGGGGTGGGCCAGGAAGGCCTTCTCGACCGCGATGCTCAGCTGGTCGACGGCTTGGCAGCCAGCATCGAGAAGGAGCAAAAGCCCGGAAACCTGGTGGCCCATGGCGTCTTCGACGGCCTGGGCTGCCGGGCGTGGTCACCACGAAGGATGAGCTTGATTCGCTGGGCCTGGGCGGCGATGCCGCGGGAGCGGCCCGCGCGGCGCAGTGCTGCTTCGATCCGGGCGGTGCTGAGCCGTGCGGCGGCGGCCGGGGTGGGTGCGATGCGCAGAAGTTCCCTGATTTCGGGGCGGGCGAGCCCGTTCTGCCATACCGAGCCGGCTTGAAGGAGCGCCGGGTAGAACTGGCGCAGCACGGAGCGGAGCTGGTTGGCGGTCTGCTGACGTGCCCAGACCGCATCCTGCTGGGCACAGGCCAGGACAGCGATCGCAGGCCGTGAAACCCTCTGACTAACTTGGTGTCATGCGTTCGAGGGTCCTCTGCTGGTTGTGGCAGTTTGAGTTGGACCCGGTGATGGGGCGGATTCTAACCATCGTCGCAACACCTGAGCATTTCAGGAGTTGCGATGGCTGTAGAGAAGAAACGGCAGTTGAGGCCGGGCCCGGCGGGGAAGACAGCCGAGCGTGCGCACTATATCCGGCTTATGAAGCAAGGGTTTAACAATTCCGAGGTCTGCCGGATCGTCGGGGTTGGGCGGAAAACAGGTTCGCATTGGCGCAACGGCCGTACGGTCCGGGATCCGGTGACCGGGCGGACATGGAGCTACCCAGCCATCACCATGGTGCGGGAGCAGCCGGCAGTCTTCTCTGCCCGGTACTTGTCGGAGGACGAGAGGATCATCATTGCTGACAGGCACCGCGCGGGGGATAGCCTGCGTTCCATTGCTGCCGGCCTGGGCAGGGCACCCTCGATCGTAAGCCGCGAACTGCGCCGGAACCGGAACCCTGCGGGATGCTACCGACCGCACTACGCCCAGAAGAAGGCCAGGACCCGCCGTCAGCGCCCGCGGGCGGGAAAGATAGCCGTCCTCCCGGAGCTGAAGGCCTACATCCAGGCAAAGCTGGACCAGTGGTGGAGTCCAGGCCTGATTTGTCGGCAACTGAAGAAGGCCCTCCCAGGCCGGAAAGAGCTGCACATCGTCCACGAAACGATCTACCAAGCCCTTTATATCCGGGGCCGGGGCGGTCTTTCCAAGGAGCTCGTCAAATGCCTTCCCACCGGCCGGGATCGCCGCAAACCGAATAGATCCATCGCCCGCAGGGCATCCAGGTTCGCCGGTGACCTGTTGATGACGTGTTGATGATCAGTGATCGGCCAGAGGAAGCGGGCGACCGTTCCGTTCCGGGATCGTGGGAAGGGGACCTGATCATGGGGCTCAGAACCGTTCCGCTATCGCGACTTTGGTAGAGAGGAGTACCCGCTACCTGCTCCTGGTGCACATGGCTGGCGGGAACAACCGCGCCGAGGACTTGCGGGACGGACCCATCCGGGCGTTAGGTCCGTTGCTGGCAGCGCTGACCTGGGATCAGGGAAGCGAGATGGCCAAGCACGCCGAATTCACCACAGCGGCCGGGGTCCCGGTCTACTTCTGTGATCCCCACTCACCCTGGCAACGAGGCACGAATGAAAACACCAACGGGCTCCTACGCCAGTACTTCCCGAAGTTCACTAACCTGTCCGGCTACGGCCCCCAACATTTGGCCAGGGTCGCCGCTGCGCTCAACAACCGACCACGACTAACGCTCAACGACGAGACCCCCGCTGAGCGCTTTGCTAGGCTGCTAACCACCCACACTTAACCACCCAGTGTTGCGACGATGGTTGGAATCCGCCTGGTTTGATTTGAGCCCACCTGCCGACTCGCCGGGTAGCTTGTGACGGTTTGATTTGGACCCATCCCAGCGTTGTTCTCATCTGGTTTCCAAGGGTGGAGGGCATGGGATGGGGTCAAAAGTGGAGCTGTTCGCCAGAATTCGCCGGGACGCACGGGTGGAGGGGCCGTCTATTCGTGCGCTGGCCCGCCGTCATGGAGTTGGGCGACTGATTGTGCGGTTGGCGTTGGATGCGGCGGAGCCGCCGCCCAGCCGTAGATCCGGCTGGTTGCCCATGCCAGGGCAACCACGGTTTCCGGGGTGTCTTCGGGGGCTAAGGCGAAGCCGCCGATGAAGCCGCCGAGGTCTTCGGTGAGGTTAACAACACTGATGAAGACGGGTTTGGCAGCCCAGCCTGTGAAGTCCTTGATGCAGCTGGAGCCGACCTGCACCGTCTCGCCGTTTTCGACCTTGCGCACCAGGTACGTGTACTTGCGGTTGTTGCGGATGGACTAGCAGTGCTGGCACCGGCCAGCTTCCAAGGCGGAGCGGTCCACCACTGACTCTTCGACACCGGGCGCTGAGCGGATGACGAAGTCCGCCCCGTCTGCCGTCTCTACGGTGTCTACGGCTGCCAGGAACGTCCAGCCGTTGTAGCAGGGGGCCTCTCCGGTGATTTCCGTGTCCACGACGAGGTGTGTCCGCTTGAGCCGGGCCTGGTCAGTCTCGGTGACTTCACGCGTGCTGCCAGTGACCTCGATGCGGCCGGTAAAGCCGCGCTTGGTGGCACGGGCGTTGATTGACGTAGCGCGCTCTACGGTTGCGGCGTACTGACCGCCTTGCGCGAAGCAGGATTTGAAGTGAACACCGATCTCAGTACCGACATTCGGACCACGGCCGAAGTCGAAGCCAACAAAGCTGCCCGCCAGGAGGATCGGGTGGAGGCGCGGAACGCCAAGGCTGCCGGCCGCTCCGCAAAGGAGGATGCAGTCTGGGAGCGGCAGCGCCGTGACATCGCACGTCTGCCCGAAGGCGGCGAGCCGATCAAGATCGGGCACCACTCCGAAGGCCGCCACCGTGCTGCTATCGCCCGCGCTGACCGCAGTATGCGCGCAGCTTCCGACGTACGAAGAGGCCAAGGACGCTGCAGAGCGTGCCGAAGCTGCCGCCCACACAACGGCATGGCGGGATAGGCGCCTGACGTACACGCTGCGGATCAATGAACCGGTTCGGTGGATTGACCTGACAGCAGCCGAATCAGTCGCGGTCCTGAACCGGCACCTCGGTCAGCACCTTGATGAAGCCTTCGGCGTCAGCACCATAACCTTGGGAACCCTCACTGATGAGGACCGCGAGGCAATCACCGCGATTGCCGAATGGCTGCGTGAACAGAGGTGTTAGATGATGGCGAGTATGCCGCCGGCATTCGGGCACATGCAGATTTCGCATTCGACTTCCGGGGCCAGCCCTGGCTGGACGGCCTCTCACAGATTGACGTCATCGTGGACGCCACAACAGGGGTTGGGCCCGAGCCCTACTCATGGTTTCCGTGGCTACCCAACACGACCCGGAGCGGGTTCAAGCTGCGGGCGTGGAGGCCGCGTCTCAGATGACTGCTCCGTCATCCGAACTCTTGAGCCGGCTCGTCCGCCTCGCGGATGGAGGATTCGTTCGCCAGCGCATCGCGGGTCGCTACCCGATTCAGGAGGTCCACGCGGCCATCAAGGCGGAAGGTAAGAACAGGGTCCTCTTATAGGCCGCTTCCGGCTCTGGAACTTGATCCAGAAGACCCTTGCGCACGGCAACGGCAGCCTCTATAGTAATTCTAAGATTTTAGTATTTCAAAGGAGAAATATTGTATGCGTGGCACTAAAGTCCGGGTGGCGGATTTCGCCCCCTCCCTGACGGCCTTTGCAGGACCACCGGCCGCTCTGGGCCTTGCCAGAAGTCACGGAGAAGTACGTTGACGAACTTCGACCAATGGCTCGACAAGCTGCAAGAGATGAAGCACTCCGATCCGGAAGCTTCGATGCCCGCGTCCCTGGTCACCCGTGCTGACAGCGCGGTCTGGCTCACGGCAGACGTGACCGGCAATCCCACCGAAATTGGGGTTCTGGCTGATGTTCCGGCCAAGGCGATGGAATTCTATCTCCAATCCATTCCGCCGGGCGAAGCATCGGACCTTCAACGGCACCTGCACGAGTCGGTGCACTGCGTGACTGTAGGAACCGGATATTCCGAAATCGGACCTGAAACGCTGACATGGGGTCCGGGCGATTTCATTTACACCCCTCCCATGGTCTGGCACCGGCACTACAACGACTCCGTGGACGAAGTGCGCATGATCCTGGTGGAGAATTCCCGCCTGCTTGACTCCCTGGGGATTAACCGGCGTGAAAGCGCCGGAAATATTTCATATAAGCAATTCACCAAAAACGACGAAAGGAATGCCCCACATGGGAATCAGTAGAGTTGCCTATGCCGAGTTGGGCGTCTCGGATATCGACGAGGCTGCGGCGATCCACACAGACGTTCTGGGGTTCAAGGAGTTGGGCCGTGAGGATGGCGCCGTGCGTTTCGGGTGCGGAATCGACGGAGTCAGCGACCTCATTCTCCGTGAAGGACGAAGCGGTGTTCATCGCTTTGGCGTCAAGGTGGACTCCAGTGATGACATCGCGTACTACGCCAAACGGCTGGCCGACGCGGGCATCCACACGGAGCAGCGCACCGACGTCGATCCCGGTGTCCGCGTTGCCCTGAGCTTCACTGCTCCGAGCGGACACATCATTGAACTGGTCGACACCGTGGTCGAACGCGGGTACCTCAACCCTAGTTCTGCGGGCGCCCACCAGCAAGGAATTCGGGCGAGGGACTTCGACCACATCACGTTGCACGCGCAGGATGCGGGCGGACTCACGGACTTCATCGTCAACGTGCTCGAGGGCAGGGTCTCGGACATTTTCCAGCCTGCGCCCGGCGTTGTCGGCGCGGCCTGGACCCGGTTCAGCCAGTTCCACCACGATATCGCCGTTTTTAGCACCCAGAACCCGAACGCAACGCTCAACCACTATGCCCTCGCGATGGATTCGTTCGAACACCTGGGCGAAGCTGCAGATGTGCTGTCCAGGGCGGGCATTCAGGTCGAAGTTGGCCCGGGCCGTCACGGTGTCGGCGGAAACCAGTATTGCTACTTCTGGATCAACGGAAACCGGTATGAGCTCTCGGCCAACATGCCGAGGGTTGACATCTCCGAACCCGGTATCTGGACCAACTTCGACGAGGCTTTCAGCCCGTGGGGCCACAAGCCCCCGGCTTCCATGGCTGAAGGTTCCTAAGGAGATTCAGGTCTGACCTCAGGCGCCGGCCACCCTCATCCCCGATCGCAGGCCGGCGCGTGACTCGGAATCAGACCCGAGCTCGAACGTAAGGACAGTCGAATTGAACAATGCGGAGCATTAAATGGAGACGATAGTTATTGTCGGGGCCTCACTGGCAGGTACGCGCGCTGCGCAGACACTGCGCGCGGAAGGGTACGACGGACGAATAATCCTGGTGGGCGAAGAATCCGAAATGCCCTATGACCGGCCTCCGCTGTCCAAACAGTTTCTCCTGGGCGACTGGGCGCGAGAAGACATCGCGTTATTGACGCCGAAAGAGGTCGAGTCGCTCAAGCTTGAGTTTCGCCTCGGCGTCCGCGCAACAGGCCTGGATCGTGAGCACAAACGATTGCTTCTCGGCGTAGACGGCGATCTTTCCTATGACGGACTGATTATTACAACCGGCGCACGGCCGCGGAGTCTGTCGGGCCTGGACCCTCATCAAGAGGGAGTGCATGTCATCAGGACGATGGGGGATGCACAGCGGCTGGCTGAAGGCCTCCGTAACGGACAGACTCTGGGCATCATCGGGGGAGGTTTCCTGGGCTCGGAAGTAGCCTCTGCCGCCCGCCGGATGGGTGTGGCGGTGACTATGCTCGAACGGGACCCTGAGCCCATGGCTGCCATTCTGGGTACCCGCGTTGGTCGGGTGCTGGCCGATATTCAACGACAGCACGGAGTGGATGTGCGCACAGAATCCATGGTGCGCAAGGTGGTGGTTGGTTCCGTTAAGGGCGTCCCGTCCGTTCAGGTGATCAACGACGATGAAACCCGCCTTGAGTTCGATAATGTGCTCCTTTCCATTGGGGCCGTGCCCAACACGGAGTGGCTGGCTGACTCGGACGTACTGATCGACAACGGGGTCGTCTGCGATGACAAATTGTTTGTCAGTGACTCAATTGTTACTGCGGGCGACGTTGCCCGGATAAACCATCCCCTGCAGGGTTTTCAGCGGCGAATCGAGCACTGGACCAACGCGGTTCAGCTGGGAGAGGTTGCGGCAGCGAATCTGCTTGCCGGGCGGCGAAAAGCCCGGTCATTCCGTTCCGTCCCCTACGTATGGTCTGATCAGTTTGGTTCGAGGATTGAAATTATCGGCTCCCCGCGCGGAGACGACCGTGTTGAGCTGCTTGGCTCAGAAGCAAAGGACAACAAGCGCCTGTTCGTGTACTTCCGCGACGGAGCGCCCAGCGCCCTCGTTGGCATCAATGCCCGGTCATGGATGCTCGGAGTCCGACGCCGAATCACCGACGTGGCCGAGTTGAATCTTGCATTTGTCGAAAACCTTGAGAAGGAAATTTCAGATAACCAGGCCGCTGCATGAGGGCGTCGGCAAGGCAGGAGAAAAAGTGAAAATCACCTCAAATCCAAAAAAATGCATGGCGTATGGAAACTGTGCGGCCGTCGCGCCGAATGTCTACGACCTTGATGGTGCCGTCGTCAAGGTTCTGCTTCCGGAACCGCCTGCAGAGCTGCAAGCCGACGCGCGTGCGGGAGCACGGGAGTGCCCCGCCAGGGCGCTGACCATTGAAGAAGACTGAGCAGTCCTCTTAGTTCTGATATTCGACCCTAACGGAGGTTGTGATGAGCAATCTTCGTAAAGACGCACCAACGCAGGATCAGCGGGGGCCTGGATCATGACGCCCCCAATTGGACCTTATACCGTGTGATTGTGTTCCTGATCAGCGTGCTCCAACGTGGATTTCACGCGGGGCAGCATGCGGCCCTTGGGGACGCAGGCGAGCGATTTGCTCCCGGTGAAGCCTGCACCTAAGGCAGTTCCTTTTGTCTGGGAATGGAGCAGCCTCATTGGCTTGGCGGAACGCGCCGGCGAGCTCGTGCCGGTCGGCATGGGCGGCGAAAGGCGGGCCATCGGGCTGGTCAATCCCCGTCATAATTCACGGGGGTGGCCTCTGGCTCTTGGGGGCAAGAAATGGCCCTTCTGAAATGTTAGAATTTCCTTCATGGATGCCATGAAGGATCGGTGGAACGGCGACGATCTCCTTAGCGCCGAGAGCCAGTCCCGGCCGCGAAAGAGGGACTTCGTATATGACGCGATTAAGCGCTCTCTCATCATGGGGGAGTACTTGCTGGGCGAGGAGTTAGTTGCCCTCAAAATCGCCACCACATTCGGAACGAGCCGGCAGCCAGTGATGGATGCCCTCAGGAAACTCCAACTCGATGGCTTCGTGGAAGTTGTGCCACAGGTCGGCGTCCGGGTTGTGCGCCCCTCGCCGGCCGGGACAGTGGACTACTACCGCATTTTCGGGGCACTCGAAGGCATCGCTGCAGAAATGGCAGCCGAGCGCCGAACGGCTTCGGGGCTGGTAATCCTGCGCAACGCGGTCGAACTTTCTTCTCGCATGGTTGAAGAGGACCCTGATCTTCCCATGGAGGAGTACCTGAGCCTCAATCGCCGCGTTCACCGGGCTATACATTTCCTTGCCCAGCCGGGCGACACCCTGAACATCGCCAGGACCTACTGGGACCGCAGTGACTTCCTGATGGCCGTCACCAGCAAATTAGGGCCGAAGCAGTGGTTTTTGTCCGCAGACCACGAACATCATGCAATCCTCGATGCCATCGCCAACGGGGACGGCTCCAGTGCCCGGGAACTTGCGACTCAGCATCTCGTTTCCATCGGTGGTTTTGTTGCCGAGAAGCTGGCCGAGCTGTAGACGAAGCTATTAAGCGTCGGCACAGCGGGGTACCGCCGGATGGCCACCTCGACGGTGGACCGGCTGCTGCACCAAGCCCACGTCTGCCAAACCACCGGCGACTCCGTCGCCTCACCCAGGTACTGGACGGAAAGGGAGTCATGCCACTGACCTAAACACCCCGGTGGCCAGCAACCCAACCTGCCCGGGCGAGTTCTAGTGATCGTTGCAACGCCCCCGAATAATCGGGAGTCGCAACACCATGGAATCAACATCGAAAAATAGTCTCTCCTTAAGGAAAAAATCTCCTTCAACGGAAGAATCGGCGTCGAGCACCGGGGCGCTCGGGAAGCGTTCCCAGCAGTCCCACACCCGTGCCCAAAGACAGGATGTCCTGGCCGCCGTGGCGCGCCTGGGAACTGTCGCCGAGGCGGCTCAGGTGTGTCAAGCCCCGGGTTTTGTGGAGGCGTTTTTAGTTGGAAATTGAGAGCAGTTCCGGGGCCGGGTGGACTGCGTGGAGCTGCTCGTATTCGACTGGCGGGACATGGCCGATCTCGCCGTGGAGACGCCGGTGGTTGAACCAATCTACGTACTCAGCCACGGCGACCTCGAGATGGTTGATGTCCCGCCATGGGCCCTTGTTGCGGACAAGTTCGACCTTGAACAGTGAGTTGAACGCCTCGGCGAGGGCATTGTCATAGCTATCGCCCTTGGACCCAACGGAGGCCACAGCGTCTGCTTCGTCCAGTCGCTGGGTGTAGCGGATCGCACGGTACTGGGCAGGTTCATCTGGTCGTTGCAACACCGGGTTGTTGGAGTAACTGTAGTTGCTCGCTGAATACCTCGGCCGGGGTCTTCCAGTTGAGCACTTTACGTGGCCGGTTGTTCAAGGCCAGAGCAACGGCTTCGAGGTCGTCCGCGTTCCACCGTGCGAGGTCGGTGCCCTTTGGGAAGTACTGGCGTAGCAGTCCGTTGGTGTTCTCGTTCGTCGGTCGTTGTCAGGGCGAGTGCGGGTCGGCGAAGAACACTTTCGTGCCGGTATCGAGCGCGAACTGGGCGTGCGCGGACAGCTCCTTCCCGCGGTCCCACGTGAGAGTCTTGCGGAGCTGTTCGGGCAGTTTCGTCATCGACACTGTCAGTGCCGCGTTCATCGCGACCGCACCGTACCCACCGAGCGAGGGGCCGTTCTTCACGGGTGGCTTCTCGCCCCAGCCCTCGAGCCTGGGCAGATGCACCAAAAGCGTGGAGCGGCTGCTGCGCTCGATGAGCGTGCCGATCGCGGATCGTCCGGTCCCGATGATCAGATCACCCTTCCTTACGTTGTTCTTGTGGGTGATTTCGGAGCTGTCGTAGTGTTCGATCACCCTCGGGTGGCGGGTATGGCACAGGTCTCCCTGCCGCTTGGACGGCTCACTGGGAATGGCCGCCCGCTGCCCGCCGATGACTCGACCGCTGATTGAGAATTACGACATTGATCGTTGGGTAAGGACGTGCCGGCGCAGTTATCGACAGGGCCAACCGATATTGGAGCTGATCAAAGGGGACTGAATATGCCGGCATTCTGGGTAGGAATTGACTCGGGCAAAAGAGCTCATCATTGCGTCGTGATCGATCAGGCAGGGGCGGTGCTGCTCTCGAAACGGGTCGAGAGCGACGAAAATGCACTCCTCGAACTCATAGCCACCATCGCGAAGATCGCGGACGGTCATGAGGTCTGTTGGGCCACAGATCTGAACGCCGGCGGAGCGGCCCTGTTGATCGAGCTGCTGGCCGCGCACGCCCAGCAACTGCTCTATATACCCGGACGCATAGTCCACCACGCCGCGGCTACCTACCGCGGAGATGGTAAGACCGACGCGAAAGACGCCAGGATCATTGCCGACCATGCACGCATGCGCACCGACCTCCAACCCGTCCGCGGCGCGGACCAAATCGGCGTGGACCTGCGGCTCCTCACCGCCCGGCGCACCGATCTGATCAGCGACCGTGTCCGGTCAATCAACAGGCTCCGCGCCACCTTGCTGGAATACTTCCCTGCCCTCGAGCGCGCGTTCGACTACTCCAAGAAAGCGCCGCTCACCCTTCTCAGTGGATACCAGACCCCCGAGGGTATCCGGCGGATAGGACTGACCCGACTCATCGGCTGGCTGAGGAAACGCGGCTGCCGCAACAGTGCCAAGATGGCCGAGAAGGCACTGATAGCGGCGAACTCCCAGCACACCGTCCTGCCCACACAGACCACAGGCTCTGCCCTGGTCGTCCGGTTGGCCGAACAAATCAGCACCCTCGATGCAGAAATCGCCGACGTCGATGCCCAGATCACCGAACTGTTCTTGCAGCACGACAGCGCCGACGTTCTGCTCACCATGCCTGGATTCGGCCCCGTCCTCGCCGCAACTTTCCTCGCGAACATCGGCGGCAACCTGGACGCATTCGACTCAGTCGACCGGCTCGCCAGCGTCGCGGGCCTGGCTCCCGTCCCGCGCGATTCCGGACGAATCAGCGGGAACCTGCACCGACCACGCCGCTTCAACCGCAGGCTCCTGCGAACCTGCTACCTCGCCGCCCTCTCCAGCCTCAAGAACAGCCCAGCCTCAAGAACCTACTACGACCGGAAAAGGAGCGAGGGAAAGTCCCATAAACAGGCCCTCATCGCCCTCGCCAGACGTCGCATCAACGTCCTCTGGGCCATGCTCCGCGACCACACCATCTACCAGGAACCAATACCACGCATCACCGCCCAGGTGGCCTGACAGAAACATTGAGATTCCCAGTGACCAGGGATAGCGCGGTCCCCGGCCTCGGCGGGCCGTTCGCTGAGGACGACATCTGCGGTGACATGACCCTGCGGCTTGCTCCGGGATCGTGCGCGAGGCTCCCGGAGCGCACGTCCGGTGCGCAGGCACGTGACCAGCTCCCGCTTGAGCGCCCCGCGACCCTCGATGAAAAGCGACTGGTAGATCGCCTCGTGGCTGATGCGCATGGACTCATCATCAGGGAAATCGACGCGGAGCCGGTGGGAGATCTGCTCCGGACTCCACCCAATCGCCCATCGCCTGTCCTGCCGATGCGGTTTGTCCAGACCTTTCCACGCCGGCGTCCAAGGCCCGGTCACAGCCTTGCCGTCGGGCCGGCGGACGCTCCCGTCGAGCCTGTCCTGCACGTACTCACGCAACCTCTCGTTGCCCACGAGCTTCGCTCTTTTCGGACGCTTCGCGGCCTGTTGAGCTTTCCACTGCGCCACCAGAGCGCGGTATTCCGGCTTGCCGCCCCTCGTCGCCGCGTTGCGGCGCATCTCGCGTGAGACCGTCCCCGGGTCACGTCCAATCCGGCTCTTCAGAATTGAGAGTGTAATCGGCGCTGCCGCGTGAGAAGTCCGGGGCGGGGAGGTTGTTTCGGCTGGGGTGAGGGCCTTGGGAGAGAATCGGATTGTCTAGATCGTGATTTTTCTACCGCAAGGCCCTCGTGTTTAACGCTACCTTCCAAAGCCCTGACCTGACCACATTCTGCCGCCTCGACGGACTCGGACTCGAAGTGACCGGGCAGCATGTCCGCCCGGGCCGCGCCGTCCTTGCCTGCCGTGTTGTTGATCCTGATGACTGGTGCCGGAAGTGCGGGTGCCAGGGCGTTCCCCGTGACACGGTGACCCGTCGGCTGGGCCATGAACCCTTCGGGTGGCGGCCGACCACACTGCTGGTCAGCATCCGCCGCTACCGCTGCGCCGGGTGCGGGCACGTCTGGCGGCAGGATACTTCCAAGGCTGCCGAGCCGCGGGCGAAACTCTCCCGCCGGGGGCTGCGCTGGGCGTTGGAAGGCGTCGTCTGCCAGCACCTCACGGTCGCCCGGATCGCCGAAGGACTCGGCGTCACCTGGAATACCGCGAACAAGGCCGTCCTGGCCGAAGGACGGAGGGTCTTGATCGATGATCCGCACCGCTTCGACGGGGTCAAGGTCATTGGTGTTGATGAGCATGTGTGGCGGCACTCCCGCCGCGGAGACAAGTACGTCACCGTCATCATTGACCTGACCCCAATCCGCGATGGCACGGGCCCGTCCCGCCTGCTGGACATGGTCGAGGGCCGCTCGAAACAAGCCTTCGCGACCTGGCTCCAGGAACGCCCCCAAGAATGGCGGGACGGGGTTGAGGTCGTGGCCATGGACGGGTTCTCCGGGTTCAAGAGCGCCGCGGCCGAGGAACTCCCCGACGCGGTCCCGGTGATGGATCCCTTCCACGTCGTCCGGTTGGCCGGCGATGCCCTTGATTCGTGCCGGCGGCGGGTTCAGCAGCAGACGTGCGGGCACCGCGGACGGGCCGGGGACCCGCTGTATTCGGCTCGCCGGACCATCCACACAGGCGCGGACCTGCTCACCGAGAACCAACGCCAACGCCTGGAAACCCTGTTCACCGCTGATACGCATGTTGAGGTCGAAGCCAGTTGCGGCGCCTACCAGCGCATGGTTGCCGCTTACCGGGAACCAGACCGGGCCAAAGGTCAGCAGATGATGCAAGCCGTGATTGACTCCCTCAGCAGCGGCGTCCCCACCGCGCTGACCGAGCTCCGAACTCTCGGGCGCACCCTCAAACGACGGGCCCAGGACGTGCTGGCATACTTCGAGCGACCCGGCACATCAAACGGCCCAAGTGAAGCGATCAATGGGAGACTCGAACACCTACGAGGATCTGCCCTCGGCTTCCGGAATCTCACCAACTATGTCGCCAGATCGCTGCTGGAATCCGGCGGATTCAGACCGAAACTACACTCTCAATTCTGAAGAGCCTCCAATCCGCCGGGCGATTTTCCGCACGCCTACCTGCCCGGCGTTCAGCAAAGCGTACTCCTCCCGCTCGGCGAAAGACAGGTAACGGCCCGTGGGCTCGTCCAGACTGATCGGCGACATGCCGCCAGCGTGACGGAACCAACGAGACCCGACCGGCCACGACACGCCCACCTCCGCAGGGGCCTCAGCCGTCGTCAGTCCAGACGCGATCAGTGCCCAGAACGCTCACTGCACCGCACGAGAGGGCTCCGGCCGCCCAGGTGAACGCATCGGCGGACGCAGGGCCCGATCCGCCGCCCACTGCCTCCGCCCGACCCCCGCCGCCTGCGGCATCTCCTGCTTCTCGCGACCCATCGCACACCTCCGTGATCAAGGTGTTGCGACGACCGGTTGAATCCGTACTGGACTCCGCGGTCGGAATGGTGCACGAGCCCGGTAAGGTCTGCGCCGTCCTGGATCCTGGCCCAGATGCCCATTTCCAAAGCGTCCAGTGCTAGGTCGGTGTAGAGGCTGGTGGCCACCTGCCAGCCGACGACTCTGCGGGAGAAGACGTCGATGACGAACGCCGCGTAGACCCAGCCGGCGAACGTGCGGACATACGTGATGTCTGCGACCCACAGCCGGTTTGGCGCCGTGGCCTGGAACCGGCGTTCGACCAGGTCCGCGGGCCTGCCGGTCTCCGGTGCTGGCTTCGTGGTGCGCGGCCCCTTGGACCGCGAGATCCCGCGCAGGCCCTTCTGGCGCATCAGCCGCTCGACGGTGCAGCGCGCCGCTGGGATGTCCTGCCGGTGCAGCTCCTTGTGGATCTTCCGGACGCCGTAGACGCCGTAGTTGTGAGCGTGGACGCTCTCGATCCTTTCCCCCAGCTCGCGGTCGCTGACTGCTCTGGCGGACTCCGGCCGGGAACGGCGGGCGTAGTACGTGATCGGGGCGATCTGCAGCGCCTTGCAGATCGGCTCGACCCCGTGTTCATCGCGGTGATTGTCTACGACGGCGCACATCACCTCGACGGGCGGTCGAGCTCCGCCGCGAAGAAAGCCGAGGCCTGCTTCAGGATCGTGTTCGCCCGGCGCAGCTCGCGGACCTCACGCTCGAGTTCGGTGATCCGGTCCGCGTCCGCCGTTGTCGTGCCCGGCCTCAGGCCCTCGCCGATCTCGGCCCGGCTCACCCAGGTCCGCAGCGCCTCGGGTTCACCCCGAGCTGCTCACCTATCCGGCGGAACGCGCCGGTCCTGGTCGCAGGGTCTTTCCTTGCATCCATGGCCATCCGCGTTGCGCGCTCACGCAGCTCGTTTGGGTACTTCCGTTGTGCTGGCATGGGAATCATCCTTCCGGGTAATCGATGTCTCCATCAAACCCGGTGCGATTCACCCGCACCGCGCTGGTGGTCATCCCGCGGCGGTCGTTCAAAGCGTCGGACGTGGTTGCGGTGCTGGAGAAATATAATCGCCGAAACCGGGACCACACCGACCTACGTCAGGTGTGACAACGGGCCGGAATTCACGGCCGCCGCACTGATCGAGTGGTGCAACACCGCCGGCGTGGACACCGCGTTCATCGACCCGGGATCGCCCTGGCAGAACGGCTTCATCGAGTCATTCAACGCCCAGTTCAGAAGGGAACAACTCGCCGAAGAAATCATGGACACCATGGCCGAAGCGAAGTATTTGGCCGAGGAATGGAAAGCTATCTACAATCATGAACGGCCCCACGGATCCCTGGACGGCATGACGCCGAAACGCTACTGGGAAACCTGGACGCAAGAAAACCAATTAGCTATCGCAGGCGCTGGACTGCTAACGGGGGCCCAACCAGATCTGCTGGCCGCCTAGGGGCAATTCCTAATGACCGTTGACAGCCGGGAACAGGAATAACTGGCGCGAGGTCGGCTTCCGAAAGGCTGTGACGATCCCCGTCGGCAGCGTCAGCTATGGAGCGCCAGTCAGGGTTGCGCAGCAGCATGCCGACGTCGTTAAACCCATCCACTTTTATGAGTACATCGTCAACCTGGCGGACTGCCCGTGTACCGTTCGGAGTGCGAATCGTGAGCAACTTCACGTGCTCATCTCTCACTTTCGGTTGGATGCGGGACGTCTTGCTCCCACGCCTGGGTTCTTGCGACGGCGTCCGCCTGTCCGGAACGTATCAGATTCACGGCGTAGTCAGTGCTGCCGTCGTCGACTATGACAGTGGTCAGGCCCTTGCTCAGCCGAGCTTCCTGTGATAACAGGACGCGGGTGAGCTCAGTGCCGCCCTCGATGACAATCAGGGCGGGCTGATCGGGTAGTTGCGCCACTGCGGACGCGAGATCCCCACCGGCCCCGGGTGCTGTTACAAGAAGGCCGAAGGCCCCATCAGGATGGTCAGCCCCTGGTCTCGCCAGCACTACTTCCTGGCCGCTGAAGTCCATCAAAACAGCTGAGTCCTCGTAGAATCTGAAACCAAGCAGCCTGCCGTCAAACGTCGTTCCGTTCACATGGAGAGGAGCTTTCAGTACGGATTCGCCGTGCTGGTCCTGCCAGCGGTATCGGTCAGGGTCCGTCCCATCCCTCGCCGGCGTCTGTTCGTGGTCCATCGTCCTACTTAAATCACTGGTTAATTCACCGGGAAACCGGTCGGGGGTGGATCATCCAGGAAGCCCGGCGCCGCGGCTGGACACACCAAGTGGCGCCCGGCCGCGGTTACCGCCGGTCAGACGGCCCAGTCCGTGTCTTCGATCTGGCCGAACATGCGCATGGCTTCTTCCAGGGACGGAAGGTGGGCCAAGGCGACGGCCATCGGACCGCGGAACTTAACTTTCCGCGTGACCATTGCGTTCGATGCCGACAATTCACTTCGCCCCAACCGCTGCCAAGTGTCGACCTTCGCCGTCAGCAGATAATCAGGCTTGATGCCGGCCGCCGGCGCCCCCGCCCGAACGACTTCGCCTTCGCGGACCTCGACCTGACCGGCCCGACTCTCGTCCTCCGCCAGGCGGTACTCAATGACCATGCTGAGTTTTTTCATACCTTCACGCGTGAGCTCGGTCTCGTTCCAAAGATCGGCGTAACTCTTCATCCATTCCGGTGACAAAACAGGTGTTGCCATGTGCCCTCTCCTTTGAGTGACTGGTGCCAGGCCTGTTGACCTACCCACGACAGCATACTAACATGCTAGGAAGTTAGTCTGCGAGGGGCGGGCAGAAGATTGGACGTCCCGACCAACGCAGCTAACCGGCAATTCAGGTAGCGATAATAGGTGCACACATTTTTGATGCACACAATGCCAAATTGGAGACAACGATGTCTGTTACTGAAGAACACCAGTCACAGTTGAGCGATAAGCTACGACATAACCTGGAAAAAGGGCTGCACGATGTGCAGGCCAAGTGGACCGTCCCGACAGCGTTCCTCAATGACCCCGAGGTACATGACGTCGAACGAGAGCGTGTGTTTGGCCGCTCATGGGTTTACCTGGCCCATGAGAGTGAGATCGCCAAGCCCGGTGACTACGTAGTCCGCTACATCGCGGAGGATCAGTTCATCGTCACTAGGGGCGAAGACGGAAACGTGCGTGCCCACCTTAACAGCTGTCGGCACCGTGGCATGCAAATTTGCCGCGCGGAAATGGGTAACGCCTCCCACTTCCGCTGTCCTTACCACGGCTGGACGTACAACAACGGAGGAAAGCTCGTAGGTGTCCCCGCCGGCAAAGAAGGGTACGATAACAAACTCGAAAAAGCGGACTGGAACCTGCGCTCCATCCCCCAACTCGACACTTACAAAGGCATGATTTTCGGTTGCCTTGACCCCCACGCCGAATCGCTTTCCGACTACCTAGGTGACTTCAAGTTCTACCTGGACATCGTGATGGACCGCAGCGACGCCGGCATGGAAGTGGTCGGGGCCCCGCAACGCTGGATCGTTGATGCCAACTGGAAGCTCGGATCCGACAACTTCGTCGGCGACGCATACCACACCATGATGACTCACCGCTCTATGGTGGAACTCGGGATGGCTCCACCGGACCCCATGTTCGCGCTGTACGGCGAACATGTGCACACCGAGCACGGTCATGGCATCGGAATTATCGGCCCGCCGCCGGGAATCCCCCTACCCGAGTTCATGGGAATGCCGGACAACATCATCGACGAGATGAAAGCGCGGCTCAAGCCGGAACAGGTCGAGATATTCCGGCCGAACAACTTCATCCACGGAAACGTTTTCCCCAACCTGTCCATCGGAAACTTCATGGTATCGAAAGACCACGTTTCCGCTCCAACAGCATTCCTCACGCTGCGTCTGTGGCACCCCCTCGGCCCTGGAAAAATGGAGGTCTACTCCTTCTTCCTGGTCGAAAAGGACGCACCCGACTGGTTCAAGGAAGAAGGCTACAAGACGTATCTTCACACCTTCGGGATTTCGGGCGCCTTCGAACAGGACGACGCAGAAAACTGGCGGAGCATCACCCGCGTCCTGGCTGGTCAATTTGCCCGCAAGGGTGACCTGAACTACCAGATGGGCCGTGGCGCACTCACACCGGATCCGGACTGGCCCGGCCCCGGTGTGGCCTATCCGATGGACTACGCGGAAGCCAACCAGCGAAACTTCCTCGAATACTGGATGGAACTCATGCTTGAGGACAGGCCAGTTTCGGACAAGCCTTCGGAAGCCCACCGCAGCCCAAACGGGGCTCAGGGGAACGGCAAGGTCGAGGCACTGGCTGGCACCAAAGAGACTGTGGAGGCCTAAACATGACAATCGAAGCACAGACACCCCAAACACAGGTAGTAGACACGGCCGTCCGGGAAATTACCGAATGGCTCTTTGCGGAAGCCGCATTGCTGGATGCAGGTAAGTACCGCGAATGGCTTGACCTCATGGCGCAGGACCTGCACTACGTTGTGCCCCTTCGGGTCACCCGGGAGCGGGAGGCCGAAACGGACATCATCGAAGGCATGACCCTGATGGACGACGACTGGGACACCATGGAGATGCGGGTACTCAGGCTGGAGACCGAATATGCTTGGGCTGAAGATCCGCCCTCACGATCCCGCCACTTCGTCACGAACGTGCGGGTGGTCGGAGGCGACAAGGACGACGAGTTCAAGGTCGCGTCGAATCTGCTCCTGTACCGGACGCGGGGGGACGTGCCCACGTATGACATCCTCTCGGGCGAGCGTCACGACGTTCTTCGCCGGGTGGACGACGGCTTCCACATGGTCCAGCGTGTGGTCGTTCTGGATCAGACCACCATCATGACCCATAACTTCGCATTGATCATGTGACGAAGGAGTAACCATGGGCATCATTTACAAGGCCGGCGAAGATCCGATCATTCAGATTGCCAACGAATTCACCGTGGTCCAACTGGCATACATCCGGACCGGCAACGGTGAACGGCTTGTCGTCACATCACCCAAGTTGGGCTTCGAGACCCAGCTGGATCCGCTGCAGCTTGAATGCCTGACCTGGCAGCCTTCTGCCACCTTTTCAAGGTTGCTGGAGACGCCGTACGGGCCGGGTTCCGAGATGCGTGCAAAACCCCTATCGACTTTGATGAGAAAGGAATAAATTATGGGATTTTTGGATGGAAAGGTCGCGCTCGTCACGGGCGGCGGCTCAGGCATCGGCCGAGGGGTAGTTGAACTCTTTGTGCAGGAGGGTGCCAAGGTCGGCATCCTGGAGATTTCACGCGATAAAGCTGCAGATCTGCGCAAGAACTTCTCGTCAGATTCTGTTGTCGTTATCGAGGGCGATGCGACGTCCATGGATGACAACGACAAGGCGGTTGCCGAAACTGTCTCGGCCTTTGGTCCGCTCACCACTCTGGTCTGTGTAGTGGGTGTTTTCGACTACTTCACGGAGATTCCCCAGCTGCCCAAGGAGAAGATCAGTGATGCCTTTGACCAGCTGTTTGCGGTTAATGTCAAGAGCAACATCATGACGGTCAAGGCAGCCCTGGACCAGCTCATCGCGAATCGCGGCGACGTCGTGATGACCGTATCGAACGCCGGGTTCTACGCCGGCGGGGGCGGGCCGCTGTATATGGCCTCGAAATTCGCTGTCCGCGGGCTCATCACGGAACTGGCGTACGAGCTCTCGCCGAACGTTCGGGTTAACGGCGTGGCGCCCGGCGGGACGGTCACGGAGCTTCGGGGTGTCCCGGCGCTGGCCAACGAGGGTCTGCGACTCAAGGATGTACCGGACATCGAGGGTCTCATTGGGGGGAACAACCCACTTGGGATTGTCGCACAGCCCTCCGATCACGCGTGGGCATTTGCGTACCTGGCCTCCCGTGAGCGCAGTGCGGCAGTGACGGGCACCATCATCAACAGCGACGGCGGCCTGGGAGTTCGTGGAATGACCCGCATGGCGGGCCTCCAAAACTAGGCGAAGTTTCATGGTTGGCGTCGGCTGCAAGAAGTCGGCGCCGACGAATAATCCCATTGACTGGTCGGCATCAGTCAAAGTCTTTGATTCCTTGCGTGCGGCAGGGCCGTGACAATTTTAGGAGGTGCCAACATGCAGAAGTTCGGAGTGGAGGACTTACAAGGCGTAATCGCAGTAACTCCCAGCCCATCTGTTGTGGGAGCGGGTGATGTCGCGTCCCGCGACACGGTTGATCTGGCGGAAACCGACCGGATGATTCGCCAGCTCGTGTCCGACGGCGTTGATGGAATCATGACAAACGGAACCCTTGGCGAAATGGCAACTTTGACTTTGCCGGAGTGGCAGTCATTTGCGCGGCAGGTTGCGGAAACGGCGGCGGAGGTAGCGCCGGATCTGCCGCTTTTCATCGGTGCTACTACCCTCAACACGCGCGACACCATTGATCGGATCTGCTTCCTCCAGGACCTTGGCGTCCGGGGAACTTTCCTGGGCCGCCCGATGTGGGGCGGGCTCAGCGCCGAAACGATGGTTTCCTACTACAAGGAAATTGTCGATGCCTTTCCCGACATGGCCTTGATGCTTTATGACAACACAGAGGCGTTTAAGGGACCCATTCCGACGGCGGTCTATGCTGAACTGGCAAAGCTTCCTCAGGTGGTCGGGGCCAAATACATAGCCCTGACACCCAAGTACGGCCTCGACGTTGCGGCTGTCGAAGGGAAGATGCGCCTGCTCACCTTGGAGACGGACTGGTTCCTGGCCAAGACCATGTATCCGGAGGAGGCCGTCGGGTGCTGGAGCAGCAGCGCCCTCTGCGGACCGGAACCGGTTATTGCCCTCCGCGAGGCCCTGGTCGCCAACAACATCGAGACAGCGCGGCACCTAACCAAACGGATCGAATGGACGTATGAGACTTTCCTAGCGCGGGCAAATTTCCCGGAATTTTCCAAGTACAACATCGCCCTGGAGAAGCTTCGGTTCGATGAGGCCGGATACATCAAGGCCGGATCGCCCCGCTCACCCTTCCAGACCACCCCGGTCGAATACCTGGAAGGTGCGCGGGAGGCCGGCCGTCGGTGGCGCCAGCTCGTAGAGGAACTGAAAGCCGACGTCGCCAAGCCAGAAGCCAAACCCAGAACCAGGTCTCGGGCCAAAGCCCCGACGACGCCGTCGCCGGTTTCAGAAACCCCCCGCAGGCAGCCCATGGAGGCTGACTCCTCTGATTTTCTTCCAGCCTCCTAACCTGACTGGTTTCCAGCCAATATCGACCACTCCTGTTCGTCTTACGCCGGAATCTCCGGCGTACCTGGCGTCCAGGGGGCACACTGCAGAGGCGGAGGCGATTGTCCGGATGTACGGGCTGGAGCCATTGCACCGCCCTGTTCAGGAGTCAGCTGACGGGGCAATGGTCCCTACAGGAAAGGCCAAAGGGCATTTCCGCGGCTTTCTGACCGGGCGTCTCCTACCCTCGATGATCCTGGTTTGCATCGGGTATCAGCGGACTGACCTGCTGGCTGTGAACATTGGCGCGATCGTCGGAGCGCTGGTGGCCTCCAGACTGGCCGACAGGTTCGGCCCGCGTCCCCTGACCGCGGTGTCCTTTGAATTGTCAGGCGTGGCACTGGTTCCTCATGGGCACGGGGATTGCGTCGCTTCCTGTGATGTACCTGCTGGTCACCGTCGTTGGATTTGGTTCGGTGGGAGCGCAAATCCGGGCCGTCCTGGCAATCTTTGGCGGAGGTGGCGTGGTGTCAGCGGGACTGGGCAACTTCGTCAACTTCGCCGTCTGGGGCATTGCTGCGGCGGTGGGTCTGGCGGCAGTACTGCTGGTTCCGCGCCGTCGGGACGACGCGTTGGAACCGGCCCCGCTTGTAAGCCCCGGAGCCACAACGGCTCCCGGTATTCAGTCACTATCGTTTGATTGTCATCAGCACCAGAACAGTAGGAGAAAAAGCTCGTGGAAACATTACTCGTTATTGACAACAAGGACCGCAAGGCACTCGACGGAAAAACCTTTGAGCGCATTCATCCGATCAGCGGGGACGTTGTCACAACGGCCGCTGCCGCCGCACAGGAAGACGCCATCGAAGCGGTCGATTCGGCTCAGGCAGCGTTTCTGACCTGGTCCAAGACGGGTCCGTCCGAGCGGCGTGCGATCATGCTGAAGGCGGCGGACTCCCTGGAAGCCAAGATGCCGGATTTCATCTCCGCCATGGCCCAGGAAGTTGGTGCGTCCGAACTCTGGGCCGCCTTCAACGTCGTCGCGGCCGCGAACCTCTTCCGGGAGGCTGCAGGCCTGGCCACCCAGATTCAGGGCGAGACCATCCCGACGGACAAGCCGGGAACCCTCTCCATGACTGTTCGCCAGCCGGTCGGCGTGATTCTGAGCATCGCTCCCTGGAACGGACCTGTGGCTCTGGGCGCCCGGGCCATCGCCTACCCGCTGGTATGCGGTAACACTGTAGTGTTCCGGGCTTCCGAATCGAGCCCGAAAACCCACCTGCTCATTGCCGAGGCGCTGCGGGACGCCGGACTGCCCGACGGCGTGCTCAATGTCATCACCAACGCTGCGGAGGACTCCCCGCAGATCATAGACACCCTGATCTCGCACAAGTCCGTTCGCCGCATCAACTTCACGGGATCAAGCCGTGTGGGTCGCATCATCGCCGAAAAGGCTGCACGGGAACTCAAGCCGGCTTTGCTCGAACTCGGCGGAAAGTCGCCCTTAGTCGTTCTGGATGACGCCAACATCGACGACGCCGTGCGCGCCGCTGTGTTCGGTTCATTCCTCTACCAGGGCCAGATCTGCATGTCCACGGAGCGGATCGTTGTCGATGATTCAGTCGCCGACGAATTCGTGCAGAAGTTCGCGGCACGGGCGGCCGAGCTGGGAACGGGAGACCCTGTCACTGACGGTTCCTGCATCGTAGGCCCGATGCTGAACGCCAAGAACGGTCCGCGCCTCAACGGCATGATGGAGGACGCACTCTCCAAGGGAGCTAGGGTAGTTGCCGGCGGCATCGCGGACGGCGCGGTCATGCCCGCCACAATCATTGACCACGTCACGCCGGAAATGCAGATCTACGACGAGGAGACCTTCGGTCCGATCACCACGGTGGTTCGCGCCAAGGGCTACGACGACGCCATCGGCATCGCCAACGCCACGGCGTACGGCCTCTCAGCCGCTGTTTTCGGCCAGGACATTAACCGCACCCTCGACGCCGCCATGCGGATCGAATCGGGTGCCTGCCACATCAACGGACCCACGGTCCAGAACGAGGCACAGGCACCCTACGGTGGAGTCAAGGACAGCGGCTACGGACGGTTTGACGGCCGCGCGGTGATCAACGAGTTCACCGAACTGAAGTGGATCACCGTCGGTCGTTCGGACCAGCAGTACCCGTTCTAGAAACACACCATCCCGAATGTCCGTAACCTGGCGGTAACGCCGACGTCATCGTCAGGTTCCGGACCTAGGTGTAATTCCCACGGACGTTGTGAACAGCGTGGCGTGATGTAAAAGGCGAGGGCCTCCGGTATCGATTCGGGTTACCACACTCATCTCGACGCTAGGAGGACCTTCGTGTCCTACGTTACCCATACCAACGCCGACCTCACACCCAAGGCACGGGGAAAGCTCTCCCGCCTGGTCCTTGAGGAGGTCTGGACGCTGCGGTGAGCCCCTGCGGGTCGGATGCGGTGGCTCCGGCGTGGGCTGGCACGGCCATGCTCAGCACGAGCCCGGATCCCACGGCGACGAGTGCGGCCTGGCGGCCCACTGCTCCGCCGTGGCTGGAAACGCTTCGTGAAATGGCGGACAGGGTGCTGCTGGTGGCGGCCCTGTGGCGGGCATTTTTCTTTGACATTGCTTAACCGGCTCTTCAGAATTGAGAGTGTAATCGGCGCTGCCGCGTGAGAAGTCCGGGGCGGGGAGGTTGTTTCGGCTGGGGTGAGGGCCTTGGGAGAGAATCGGATTGTCTAGATCGTGATTTTTCTACCGCAAGGCCCTCGTGTTTAACGCTACCTTCCAAAGCCCTGACCTGACCACATTCTGCCGCCTCGACGGACTCGGACTCGAAGTGACCGGGCAGCATGTCCGCCCGGGCCGCGCCGTCCTTGCCTGCCGTGTTGTTGATCCTGATGACTGGTGCCGGAAGTGCGGGTGCCAGGGCGTTCCCCGTGACACGGTGACCCGTCGGCTGGGCCATGAACCCTTCGGGTGGCGGCCGACCACACTGCTGGTCAGCATCCGCCGCTACCGCTGCGCCGGGTGCGGGCACGTCTGGCGGCAGGATACTTCCAAGGCTGCCGAGCCGCGGGCGAAACTCTCCCGCCGGGGGCTGCGCTGGGCGTTGGAAGGCGTCGTCTGCCAGCACCTCACGGTCGCCCGGATCGCCGAAGGACTCGGCGTCACCTGGAATACCGCGAACAAGGCCGTCCTGGCCGAAGGACGGAGGGTCTTGATCGATGATCCGCACCGCTTCGACGGGGTCAAGGTCATTGGTGTTGATGAGCATGTGTGGCGGCACTCCCGCCGCGGAGACAAGTACGTCACCGTCATCATTGACCTGACCCCAATCCGCGATGGCACGGGCCCGTCCCGCCTGCTGGACATGGTCGAGGGCCGCTCGAAACTAGCCTTCGCGACCTGGCTCCAGGAACGCCCCCAAGAATGGCGGGACGGGGTTGAGGTCGTGGCCATGGACGGGTTCTCCGGGTTCAAGAGCGCCGCGGCCGAGGAACTCCCCGACGCGGTCCCGGTGATGGATCCCCGGGCCAAAGGTCAGCAGATGATGCAAGCCGTGATTGACTCCCTCAGCAGCGGCGTCCCCACCGCGCTGACCGAGCTCCGAACTCTCGGGCGCACCCTCAAACGACGGGCCCAGGACGTGCTGGCATACTTCGAGCGACCCGGCACATCAAACGGCCCAAGTGAAGCGATCAATGGGAGACTCGAACACCTACGAGGATCTGCCCTCGGCTTCCGGAATCTCACCAACTATGTCGCCAGATCGCTGCTGGAATCCGGCGGATTCAGACCGAAACTACACTCTCAATTCTGAAGAGCCGCTTAACCTCTCCCGATACCTGCGAGGTGAGCTGTCGGATGCGGGTGGGAGTCACCCGGCCGCCGGACGTACCTGCCGGCGGCTTAACCCCGAGGATTCAATGTCGAATCCGTATTTTGGTTCCCCCGCCCCTGCCGGAGCTTGTGATGTATGGGCCTTGGCGGGCGGCTGGGCTCGGTAACAGGCCAAGGGTGCAGCGCCCGGTGGGCGGCACGGGCCCAATCTACACAGAAAAATCACAAATGTATAAACATTTGGGGAACGGCTCGGCGGGGAACTTTTAGGGGGTGTCGGACGTACCGCGGGTCATTGCAACTTCGCACGTGCCGGGCTGGTCCGTGGGGAAACGGGGCGGTTCCGTCACCATCGCCCCGGACCTCAACGCTGCGGGTATGATACCCCTAAGGGTATACGAAGCTCTGCGCGGTGCGCGCAGGAATACGCACGCCAGGAGGATAGGCATGGACACGGAGGAGCGCCCCGGAGGCTTGAGACCGGGTGGGGGCTTGAGGCCTGGCCTGGTCATTCCTTCCGGCGAGCCCGGTATGGGGAACCAGCGACTCCAGCGTCGCATCATCCGTGTTCTGGTCGGTGGGCAGGTTCTCGGTGGCATCGGTATGGGCGCCACGTTGTCCTTGGGTTCTCTGTTGGCCTCGCAACTCTCCGGGTCCAACGCCTGGTCCGGCATGGCCGCCACGATGAGTACCCTGGGTGCCGCATTCGCCGCCGTCCCGTTGGCCCGGCTGGCTAGAGCCCGCGGTCGCCGGATGTCGCTGTCCTTGGGCGCGCTGATCGCGGGCGCCGGCGCCGTCACGGCCATCACCTCCGCGGCCCTGGGACTCTTTCCCTTGTTGCTGCTGGGCCTGATGTTTCTTGGTGCAGGTTCCGCGGTGAATCTGCAGGCCCGTTTCGCCGCAACTGACCTTTCTCTGCCCGGGTCCGGGGGCCGGGACCTCTCGATAGTGGTGTGGTCCACGACGATCGGCGCCGTCCTGGGTCCGAACCTCTTCGATCCGGGAGAGAGCGTCGGCGCCTCCCTTGGCCTGCCCCCGCTGACAGGGGCTTTTGCCTTTTCCGTGGCCGCCCAGCTTGCAGCCGCCGTCGTCTATGCGGCGGGCCTGCGGCCGGACCCCCTCCTGACCGCGATGTCCGCACGGGTGCCGGACCTTGCCGCGCCCCGGCCTCAGAGCGGCTTGCAGATTCTGAACACCACCCCCCGTGCCCGGTACGCGGTAGCGGCCGTCGCCCTCAGTCACGCCACGATGGTAGCGCTCATGTCCATGACCCCTGTGCACCTGCGCGACCACGGGGCCAGTCTCACCGTGGTTGGACTGACCATCAGTCTGCACATTGCAGGCATGTACGCGCTGTCTCCCGTTTTCGGCTGGATGTCAGACAAGGTCGGGCCGCTGCGCACCATTCTTGTGGGCCAGGGGATGCTGCTGGTTTCGCTGGTGTTGGCCGGGGTCGCTGCCGACTCCCGCAGCGCCGTAACCACGAGCCTAATTTTGCTGGGGCTCGGCTGGTCCGCGTCCGTGGTCGCCGGGTCAGCCCTGGTCGCTGAGTCGGTGCAGCTGCAGGACCGGCCCGCACTTCAGGGCATCTCCGACCTGGGCATGAACGCCGCCGGAGCCGCCGGCGGGGCTTTGGCCGGTCCCGTGCTGGCCGCCGCCGGGTACTCGGGTCTCGGGTTCATCTCTTTGGCCCTGGTAGCCATCGTCATCATCTGGTCTGCCCTGCAACCGCGGCAGTCCACCCGGAACCAGGAGCTGCCATGATGGCAAACAAACAGCGCAGGAAGAGCGTCCCCCGTCGCCGCCTGCGGCAGTCACCGGAAGTGCTCGCCAACTGGTCGCGGAAGCGGATGACGGTGACCGTCATCGCGGCCGTTGCCTCCGCCGTCTTCCTGACGGCCGCCACGGGTATGATCTTCGGCGCCGGAACCGGCTGGGCAGGCTACGCCCTGATAGGGGCGGGTTCGATCCTGGCAGGCTTCCTGGCAGGCAGTTATACGGTCGCGCCAATCGGTGCGGCGCCTACCCTTTGCGATCTGCGGTGGCCTGTTATGGGCTTGCTCGGCCTGATCTGGGCCGGTTCGCCCAGGGAGGCCCTACCCTCGGTCCAGGGCATAGTCGGCTTGCTGGCCCTGATCATAATGGCCTGGTCCCTGCACGCCCGGCTGGAACTTGAACGCAAAGTTACTTTGGCACGCGGACCGCAGGATTCCGACATCAACGTCTGCACGGATTGTCGCCCGCTGTTTCCCACCAAACTGCCGCCGCGCTGACTTGGTGGGAATTGCAAGCAGCCCGCGGGAAGGCGCGAACCTGATCGCCAGCCGGCGCTAGACACGGTATGCCAGCTGGAAGGGAAGGAAACCGCCTTGAACAGTGTCTTGAAAACCAACAGCTTTTCAAGACACTGTCCCCGAGCCTGGAGGGCCAGCGGCGGCCGCGCGAGCGGGGCGGGAATGACTGGGTCCTCGGCGTCTCGAAAAGGCGTCTTGCAGTAAATCGTCTCGCTGCAGGTGCATCGAGGGCTTTTCGAGTCAGAATCGTCTTGTGAGGCAATTGGGTTACACCCGGGTCAGTACTTCCAGCCAGGACGCCCAGCTGCAGCTCGACGCTCTGGTCTCCGCTGGCGTGCAGAAGCGCGACGTCTTCGCCGACGTGACCTCCGGAAGTAAGACGGCGATCGAGCGACCCGGAATGAAAAGGCTCCTCGAGTACGCCGAAGAAGGCGACACGGTCGTGGTCTGGCGGGTCGACCGGCTGGGCCGGTCGCTGATCGACGTGCTGAACACCGTGAACCTGCTGCGCGAACGCGGCCTTCAGGTCCGATCCATCTCCGACGGTATAGACCCGACGACCTCAACAGGCCGGCTGATGCTGAACATGCTCGCCACCTTGGCCGAATATGAGCGCGAGCTGATCGTCGAGCGAGTCAATGCCGGCATCGCCGCTGCCAGGCAGAACGGAAGACGCTTCGGCCGACCGCTGACTGATCCGATCGTCATAGCGGACAAACTCGCGATCGCCCAGGACGCCCGGGCCAAGGGCCGCACCGCCGAAGACGCCGCCCGCCTCGTTGGCTGGAGCCGTGCAACGCTCTACCGCCACCAGCATGCCCGTGCTGCACAAGAGAGCACCACGACCTAGCCCCGAAACTACGCGCTGCCTGAAGGCTTGGGTTTTCCGGCCTCGCCCAGCCAGCACCCAGGTCCAGTTGTACGGACCTCGCTTCGCTCGGGCTGTAGAGACATTTTTCTGCTTTTTGCTGCTGTCCCTGCGGATCGTACGTGCCCGCTCCACCGGCTCAACCGTCCTGCGGACGGCTGCGCAGCCGATGCCTTGTGTCGGCGCTTCGCTTATTTCCTCCCACAATCCATCCGCTGCTTGCCCTTCGGGTTGCCCCGGCTCCGTCGGGCACAGCTACGCGTTGCTCCGCCAGCAGGCAAAAAACGCCCGGGGGAGTGGGGGAGCTGGCCGGTCACCAAGGCCGCCCGCTCACCGGATCCTCAGCAAAGGACGAGAGAAACCATGAACGATCGCATTGCACGCGCCGCCCTGACCCGCCTCTTCGAACCCGGCGACCGTGTCGGTCTTGCCCTCGTGGGCAGGCTCGGCGCGTACGCCGCACTGCGGCTTGCCACCGGCGCCCAACCCGCCCACTCGCTTCAGGACGTCACGGCCGAAGAACTGTCAGGTGCGTTGAAGCGCTGGGTGCCCCGCGTGCCTGACCTGGACCCGGAGAAGGACCTGGCCACCATCGAACGCCTGGGCGGAGGGTTCCTTATCCCGGGGGATGAGCACTGGCCGGAAGGCCTGGACGACCTGCCCGACGCCCCATACGGGCTGTGGTACCGGGGCAATATCGACAACGGCATTCCAGCACCTTTTAAGTGTGTGGCGCTGACCGGTTCCCGGGACTCGACCAGCTACGGCGCCTCCGTGACAGGGGACATGGCGTACGGGTTGGCGCAGCGTGGGATTTGCGTGGTCTCGGGCCTGGCTTACGGCATCGATGGGCACGCGCACCGGGCCGCGTTGGCCGGAAGTCAGGGAGACGGACCTGCGACCCTTGCGGTGCTGGCCGGAGGCCTTGACCGGGACTACCCGTCCGGTAACGCTGACCTCGCAGCCGCGATCCGAGGCAACGGCCTGACGTTCTCAGAACTCCCGCCGGGTTCCGCCCCCACCCGGTACCGCTTCCTGCAGAGGAACCGCATCATCGCCGCCCTGGCCGGGGTGACCTGTGTCGTGGAAGCCCGCTGGCGGTCGGGTGCGCTGAACACGGCCCATCACGCGGAGACCATCGCCCGGCATGTCGCGGCCGTTCCCGGGAGCGTGCACAGCGTTATCTGTGTGCTGTCAACTGTTCTGCGCTAGATTCCGCGGATTCGTTGTGTCAACGACGTCCACGACTTGGGGTGTTTGTCAGTGGTGGTTTCGGTCAGCGTTTGTCGGGAGGGTCTCGCCGGATCCGGAGCGCAACCCATAGGCCGCAGCGCCGGCATATGTAAGCGGGTTCCGACCCAAGAGCGTGCATTTTGGAACGGTGCTTCAGCCTTCCGCAGCACGAGCAGGCCACGGATTCAGAGTCCACGATCGCGGAGGGCTTTGGTGAGTTGGTCCATTGTTGGCACGCCGGCAAACCCGTTGGGGGTCATGTAGATGCGGCAGGCCAGATCGGTTGAGGGTGCCCCCTCGGGGAAGATATCGGCTCCGTTGACGGTGATGGTGGGGGACCCGGCAAATCCGGTGCCCTCAATGTCAGAGACGGACTTCAGCAAGCGCATGTGAATTTTAGTATTGGTGTGATTCAAGGCAGTCAGCGCTTCTTCGAGGAGTTTGTGTGCGCTGGCTGTGTTGGGGCATTGATCAATGTGGAGTAGTTCCAACTTCATGGATCCATTGTCTCGCGAGTGTAGGGACGGGCAGGACCTGGTTCCTGGTTGGCTTGGATCGTGCGGCGTTTGTGACCGCATGCCGGGTCAGATGGGTGTGGGGGCGTCGCCGAACCGGATGTTGGTGACGTTTGATGGTTGGCCTGTGAGCTCGCGCAGTGCGGTGCGTTCGATGGTGAGGTCGTCTTCGAGGCCGCGCATGGTTTCCCGCAGCTGGGCGATGGTCCGGGAAAGGTCCGTGTTGTTGGCGATGAGCCGGTCGATCTCCTGGCCGCGTTGTTCGTAGAGTTGCCGGAGTCGTTTCTCATCACGTAGTTCTATCTGCGCTGCCAGTCCCGCGTCGAGTTTTAGGTTCAGTTCACGGATGTGGCCTTTGAGCCGTTTGATGGTCTCGTGCGCGTTGACCAGGTCAGCTGCCCGCGCAGCGCGCAGCGGCGGATCTTCGAGACTGGTTTGTGTTTGTTGGTGGCGGCGGAGAGCGTCCAAGAGGTCCGGTTGGGTGTAGAGGTATTGGCGGCTCACGCCCGCGGCAGCGGCAAGGGTGGAGACGGTGAGTGAGTGTCCGCGGTCCGCGGCGACTTTCAGTGCTGCCACGACGTCTTGGTGTTTGCGGGCTGAGGTCTGCGCGCGTGCCCGGGACAGTGCGGCGGCGTTTCCCTTGGCCCGGGTGTGGCCGGTGGTCATAGTTCCCTCAGCTCGATTTGTTTGTTGGCCAGGGCGGCGCTGCGGGCGCGGCGCATGACTTCGGACATGGTGTCGATTTCGCGGCGTTGTTCGGGCGGGAGCTGTTCGAGCCGTGCGCGCATGGTTGCCATTACTTTTTCGTAGTCGGTGATCAGGCCGCGTTGGGCGTCGAGGAGGTAGGTTGCTGTGTCGGAAGCTTCGGCGATGCGCAGCTGGGATCGGAGTTTCAGGATCTCCTTTTCGATCTCCGGGATGTGTGAGGGGTTGGGGCGGAAGAACCCGCAGCCGGCGCACTGATACCGGAGCTGGCATGCGGTGCCGCCGGCGGCGACATTGTTTGGTTCTGCGCAGTCTCCGTAGGGGACCGGGGTGATTTTCAGTTGCACTCGTCCGTTACCGATGCCGATCTGGTGGCCGTGACGGTCGTGGGCCAGAGGCGCGAGGGTGCTCACTGCCTGGCGGCGGCGTTTTGAAGTGACCTGGTAGTAGCCCATCGTGGTCGCCATGGAGACGTGGTCCATGAGCTGGCGCAGCACGTCCGGGTCCGTGCCGTTGTCCGCGTGCCGCTGCGCGTAGGCGCGACGGAAGTCATACGGTTGGACGCTGGCGAGGTCGAAGTCGACCGTGTTCCCGTTCGGGTCCAGCACCGGACCGGGAACGGGCGGGAGCGACTCGGCGAACTTATGCAGGATCCGGGCCAAGTATGGCTCGCTGATATGTGGGATGTTCTCGTCCTTCAGCCGGCGCCGGCCGGTCGGGAACAGGAAAGACGACCGGATGCCGAGTTCTTCCCGGACTCCTTCCCAGCGGCGGATCGATTCCACGACAGGTGTTTCGACCGGGAGCTCTTTGATGGCTCCTCCGGTTTTGTGAGCGGTGTAGCGCAGCAGCCAGCCGCCATGCCGGTCCTGGAGGAGGCAGTCCGTGCCCAGAGAGGTGATCTCGCCCGGCCGTCGCCCGGTTTCCATCAATAGCTCCAGCACGCACCGATACATTTTGGTGTGCATGCCGACGTTCATCTGACCGGTGTGGTTGCGCAGGTGCTCGATCACCGCGGCAGGGGTGACCCTGTCGTTTTCGACTCTCTGGTCGTTCCGGTCCCGCCGGGCCGTCCTCTTGTGGACCGCGTAGTTTTGCGCGAAGCTTTCCGGGATCTGCTTCCAGGTGCCCAGTCGTCTGGCGGTCCGGCAAAGCTCCCACCAGACTGCGTGGATTGTTTGTGAGGCCCTGACGGGCCAGCGGGCCTCGAAGCGGATTGAGATGGCCGCCATGTCCTCGTAGGCCAGCCGGGTTGGATCGATGCCTGCGTCGCTGCGTTTGGCACGGAGCACCGCGGAGGCCTCGACGCAGGCGGCGAAGCACCGCTGGACTCGGGCCCGGGGCTCCAACGTAGACCCGAGCCACTCACGGAAAGCCGCGGCGAGCCATGGCTGGGAGATTTCCCTCATGTCCAGTGGGGACCCGGCAAGGTCGGCGTTGGGGTGCGAGTTCGTCACCCGCAGCGGGAGGTCCTGCAAGTAGATCAGGTCCTCCTGCAGCGACTCATACCCGGTGAACCTCCGCAGGGCCTTCTCCAACACCAGGATCCCGACCGACCGGACTCCCTTCAGCCGTGTGGCGTGCTCGTGCGTGCGGAAACACTCCAGCAGATTGGTGTGCTCGTCGTGGCGGGCATCGTTGATAAACGGCCGCAGCTTGTTCACTATCAGCCTCCCGTAACCGTGGGTCGAGTACTGCTGAAGGACGAACAGCAGCTCAGTGCGCATCGGCTCCGGCAAAGACCGCAAGGGCAACTGATGGCGTTCCAGGACACTGTCGGACTCGATGAACCCTGTCGCGGTGAGCGCGTGGTCCAGCCGCTGCGCCGCCCGTAGCCCGGAGTCGTGGTAGTCACAGAGCCCGCTCAAAAGGGGCATGGAGAACACCCGGTCACAGCCCTCCACCGGGCATGGCACCGAGGGGTGGGCCACTTTCCCTCGCCGGTCGCTGATGAACGCCGCCAGCATCTCATCGGTGATCGGCAGACCTCGGGCTTTGCAGCTCTTGGTGAACCGGTAGTAGTGCGATGGGCAGAGTCCACGGGTCGTCTGCGCCCGCCCGCAACGGCGGCCTGTCTCGTCGTGAACCCCACACAGTGCGAAGCCCCGCGTGGACCGCCCTTCCAAGGGATCCAGTTTCGGCCGGGTTCGGGAGTACTCCTCGACCGGTAAACCTGCCGCCCGGGCCCTTCGCACGCACGATTGGCAATACGCCACGCGGGCGGCCGGGTTGGTGCAGCCGGGCCGGTCACAGACTTTGAAATCGTTGAGTTCGTTGAATGGGTCGATCGTCAACACGCCCCGGCCCGGGTCCCAGGAACCGACGGCCCAGGCATCGCTGAGCATCCCGGACAGAAATTCACGCCAACCAGTGCCGGCACCAGATAGCGACCGAAGCAGTTCCTCTGCAACGGCACTCATGCGCCCGCCCCCGGGAACTGGACTGCCGGGTTGGCGACCGCTGCCCTCAGCGACTCCTCAGAGGCGTGCGTGTAGATCAGCGTCGAAGCGATCGACCGGTGACCCAGCAACACCCGCACGACGTCAAGATCAACGGGATCGCCCTCCAGCCCGCGCAACCAGATCGTCGCCCTCGTATGGCGGAGCACATGCGGACGGATCTTGAACCCCAGCAGCTTCGATAACCGGCGGAACAAGTCCACCACCCTCGCGTAGCTCAGTGCCTGTCCCGCCGTCGGCCCATCCAGGGCGACGAAAACGTTCGGACCCCGGTCATCACCAACACGGCCGATCCTCTCCCGCAGCGCCTCCTGGTAAGAGAACGCGAGCTCCGCAGGCAATGGGACCACGCGCAGGGACTTCGCACGAGCCCCGTTCGCCGAACGGTTGCGCACCACATGAACATGCGGCCCCTTCACTTGGCAACCGTGCGGCCGGTTGTCCGCCAGCAAGTGCAGATCCTCCCGAAACAACGACAACGCCTCACCAACACGCAACCCTGCGAAGTAGAGCAACTCCACCAAGAACCGGTCCCGCGGACGCAGCGAAAGCGCCAGCAACGCCCGTCGGTCCGCTGCCTCCGACAACCACGCCGGCGCCCTCGGCACCTCCACCGTCCTGACCCGCAGCTCCTTCGCGGCAACACTGCGCGTCCGGCCGCGTTCCCCACCCCGGGGACCAGGCCGAACGAACTGCTCCTCCGATAAACGGGCCACCAACTCCTTTGGCACGAGACCCTCCAGCGCAGCCCACCGGTAGAACTCGACCACCGCAACCAGCCACGCGCCGACGGTCCCGGGACGTCTCAGCGTCGCCACCGCCGCCCCATGCTGCACGGGGGTCACTGATAGATGGTTCTTCCACCGCACCATCGCCGAGGACCTCGCTTGGGTCCAAGCCAGCCCCTGAGTCGGAAGCCAACTCAGGAACCCCGCGACCCTCAGACCATAGTTGCGCACCGTGTTCGGCGAAGCGCCCGACTCAACCAAAGACCGCAACCAGTCACACGCCCCCGGATGAATCACCCCGCTCCGCCGGTCGAACACGACGGCGAAGTCCACTCCGGAAGTGGACCGCACCCAACGAAACCCGAACGCTCCAAGGGCAATCATGGGAGCACCCTATGGGCAGCCACTGACAGCGAAGCTGACGTGTCCACCACAAAAAAGAACCAACCAATCACTGACAATCGAGAACGCTGTTCCATGACTACAGATAAACAGCGCCAACTCGGCAGGATGCCACCGGCTCCTGAGAGAAGGGGCGGCGGTGCTGGTGTCCGATGCGGCCGAGGTGGCCGAACTCCTCGGAGTTTAGTCCGCTACAGGTGGCCGTCCCCTTTGTGGGGGCGGTCACCGCGGGCGGTCCGCTGTCGTGGCCGGCTTGCGCCGTGGGTTGGCGGCGGCGGACCGCCATTTCGCACACGCGGTGCCGGCGGTCTGGGGGCGCGCGGCCACCGAAGTCTGGGACACCCGTTAGCAGACCCGGGGTGCTGAGGGAGGGTTCGCAGGGCTCACCAGGAAATGGGCGTCCGCTGGCGCGGCCGGCTCTGGGGCCAGTGCCGGCTCCGCAGGGCTCCACCGCCCCTGGCCCTGTCTTGTCTTCGACATTTTGGCTGCTGTCCTGACGGATTGTACGTGTCCGCTCCGGCCCGTCTAGCCCCTCCTTCGTCGGGGCCCGCGGTGCAGGAAATGTCCCTGCGGCGCTCCTTCGTCGCTGATTTCCTCCGGGAATTTCCCGCCCCTTGCCCTCACGGGTAGACAGGCCTCCGTCGGCCACAGCTCCGCAAGCTTCGCCAGCAGCCAAAACAACAAGGGGGGAGAGGGGAAGCTGGCCGGTCACCAAAGCCGCCCCACCCACCATCATCCTCAGCAAAGGACTCTCAAAACCATGACTGATGCAATCCGCATTTCCAGCCCCGCCGACATCCTCGGTTTCATCCCGCACTCCCTCGGGTTCGTACCGCGTGAATCCTTCGTGTTCCTGACCATGCGGGGCAAGACGCTGGGCGCGACACTGCGCGTCGACGCCCCCGCGTCCGCCGAACCCGCAGGTTTCGCCCGCTCCATGGTGGATTACCTCGCACTGGACACGCAGGCCACGGCGGTGCTGCTGGCCATCTACACGGCCACCACCCCCGCGCCCGGGCAGACCCGCCCCTTTCACGACCACGTCGAGGCCGTCATCGAAGCGCTGGACAGCGCAGGGACGCCGCTGCAGGACGCGTGGCTGGTCACCGCGTCGCACTGGCGGAACCTGCTGTGTGACAGCGACGCCGGGTGCTGCCCGCCCGAACCGCTGGAATCCATCACCGACGGACAACTGAATGCGGAACTGGTGTTCCGTGGCAGCAGCTACCAGAAGACGCCCGGCACCACCTACGCACCGTTCGCAGGCCCGGCAGACAGGGAAGAGCAGATCCGTCACGCGCTCACGGGAGTGCTCGGTGCAGAGCTGACTCCGGGCCGGGAACTGTGGGCCCAGGCACTGACCCGGGGCGGCTGGTTGGACCCGGAGACCGCGGTGGAGTTGCTGGCGTGCTTCCAGCGCCCCGACCTGCGCGACACATTGTTCTGCAACGTGATCGACCCGGTGCTGCCGGACGCCGAGGGGAGCGGGAATCTGCTCGTGGGGGAGGGGATCGCCCCGGACTGGGACCGCGTGGACCGGGCACAGGAAACCGCCCGCGACCTCATCGACGCCGCACCCGAAGGGTACCGGGCGCCCCTGCTGACCCTGATCGGATGGCTGGCGTACCTCAAAGGCCAATCATCAGTAGCCGGAGACCACTTCAAGCTCGCCCTGACTGACACGCCGGGCTACCGGCTCGCGGAACTGATGGACCAACTGGTGAGCCGGGGAACCATCGCCCCCGTCGCGAAGAACCAGGACACCGCCTACAATCGGCACCGCTAGAAGGGCGGGGGCCGGGCCGGGGAACCGGTCCGGACCCCGTTGGGTGCGGTGGCGGCCTCCCCCGCATGCGCACTGAGGAGAATTGCAACTGTGGCAGGGCAGTGGTTCCTGGCTTACCCGCATGTTGACGTTCGGCACAGGGCCGGATCTGTATTGGAGGAGATTTGTCGGTTCAATTGCTCTGCCCGTCTCGACCATAGCTTCGGCTATGGCGAGCCTGACGTTCGGAGACAGGTCAGCTGCCGAGAATGAGACTGTGGCAGGGGAGCAGTTCCTGACTTGCCCGCTGCGTGACGTTCGGTGCTTGGTGGATGAATCTGTCTATGCGGAGATCTGTCGGTGCAGCTGTCCTGCCACTCACCTAGGGCGACCGGGCCGGACGGAGTCGTGACTTGATAGGAACGTGCAGCTTAGCTTTTCAGTGCTTTGTCCGCCCGGCCCGGTCAACCGTGCTCGCCAATCACAACCTCGACAGGAATGAGGCGGCATGACTCTCACAACGACACACCCCGCCCGGGCCGTAACCATCGGAGTCGATACTCACCAACTAGTCCACCATGCCGCGGCAGTAGACCAGGACGGGCGAAAACTCGGCGACCGAAAGTTCCCCGCCGGCCTGGACGGATACCGCGAATTGCTTGACTGGGCCGCAAGCTTCGGCATCATCAACGCCTTCGGCGTCGAATGCACCGGCTCCTACGGCGCCGGGTTGACCCGGCACCTGCTCGCGGCAGGGATCGATGTCGTAGAGGTCAACAAGAGCCACTCCCAAGTCCGGCACCGCGTCGGTAAGAGCGATGCTGTCGATGCTGAAGCCGCCGCGCGCAAAGTACTTTCCGGTGAATGCACAGACCCAGCGAAGGACACCACCGGAACGGTGGAAGCAATCCGCAATCTCCACCTTGTCAGAGACTCTGCGATCAAGGCCCGCAGCGCAGCATGTGTTCAGCTGCGCGATGTGCTGATCACCGCACCGGACCATCTCAGAACCAGACTGACCGCCAAAACCCTCGAAGGCAAAGCCACTCAAGCCCGGGCACTACGGCCGGACCTGAGCCGAATCCACGAGCCCGAGCAGGCAGTGAAATACGCCCTCCGGG
Source organism: Pseudarthrobacter sp. WHRI 8279 (assembly GCF_040224115.2). NCBI lineage: Bacteria > Bacillati > Actinomycetota > Actinomycetes > Micrococcales > Micrococcaceae > Pseudarthrobacter > Pseudarthrobacter sp. WHRI 8279. The sequence goes on from NZ_CP168163.1 coordinate 49,290, forward strand.
ACCTCGGCCGCCGCATTTACGAACTCACTGCCGAAATCAACGAGGTAGACAAGCACCTCACCCGGCTGGTCTCCGCCGTCGCACCCAACACCCTGGCGCTGCCCCAAGTAGGCCCCGTCAGCGTCGCACAACTACTCATCACCGCAGGCGAAAACTTTGACCGCTTCCGCAACGAAGCCGCCTTCGCCCGGCTCTGCGGCGTCGCACCCATCCCCGTCTCCTCCGGGAAATCGCACCGCATGCGCCTGCACCGCGGAGGCAACCGACAAGCCAACAGAGTCATCTACCTCATTGCCATCTGCCGACTGCGCTACGACCCAAGATCCCAGGCCTACCGCGATCGGAAAAGGGCACAAGGGCACTCATCGGCCGATGCCATCCGCTGCCTCAAACGATTCATCGCCCGCGAGATCTACTACAGCCTCAAGCGAGACCTGCTTCGAACTAACTAAAACCAACCACCTATGCCTCTTTCGCCGGCCCACGGCCCGTCCCGGAAGCTGGCCCAGTGATCACTCCGACGAAATCAGAGGGCTGGCTCGTCCGGAGTGCGGTTCCTCCGCGTAACCACGGCGATGAGTGCCACCAGCGACACGGCGCTCACGGCATACAGGACCCCGCCCCAGGGCGCGTAGTCGCCACCCGATATTAAGAAGGCATCAGCGAGTCCCATGCCGGCCGGAAAGGACGCCATCCAGTGTGCTGGTGCTGCCAGCACCAGTAGCAGCAGGTCAAGGGCGGCAGCAGTTTTCCCCGATATGGAATGCCTGAGCGCAGCAATCAACACTGCTGCGGCCAGCAACGCGCCCGTAATCGCCCAAATGACAACACCAGGCGCCGCAAGGGATTCGTTGGCCCGGTCCATGGCTGCATGAATTTCTCTCAGCGTTGAACCTGGGACGGCAGCCAAAGGGTTCCAAACAAGAATCTGTAGCGCACCCGCCACTGCATAACCCACCACGAGCAGGAAACCCGCCAACGCTATCCACTTGTCAGACTGCTGCCGAAAATCTCCCCCGCGCCCCATAAAAACAGCCCAGCCCGGAGGTTTTAGGTGTAGAGGCCCAACACAGACATGACTGTGATGAGTAGCCCGAAGATTGCGATGGCGTAGCCGACTGCGAGAGCTGCCCGTGCAAACTGGCGCCCTTGGCCACCGTCGCTGTTGATCTGATTGAGGGCAACGTGACCCGCTCCAACAGCGAAAACAGCCAAACTAGTGAAGCCACCAAAAAAGAAGCCGGCTATCGCCACCACCGCGCAGACCAGTGACACGACGGCCATACGGTTATAGCCGGCCACGGCCGGTGAAGCTGCTGATGCTGACATCTAATGAGTCCCCCACTCTTGATCGTTTCGGCGAGTCTACTCCGCGCCCGGGTGCTACAGCCGATGCCATTCCCGACCAATTCAGCTGTTGGTCTTGTCTATAGGAACATCTCCTCCGGCCGCCGATCACGCTGCCGCGGGCGCAGCAACACAAGCGGGAAACGGCCGAACGCCGGGCTACAGTGGAAAAGGAACACGATCCACTAAGAGCCTGGGGGCAGCACATGAGCCACGAGTACATCCTCACGGACGACGACGCCGCACCCGCCGATGCCACCCTCGCGCAGGACATCCTCGAGCTCTCGATGTTGACCATGCCCCAGGCAGGCGCCCCCATCGTCGATATCTCCTGGGAGAAATCCCCGCTGGACCTATAAGTTTCCTGCAGCGAAGACGCTGTGGCGCTGAGTTTCCTTTTGCTGAGGGAAAAACTGAGGCCGGCCCCAAGGGGCCGGCCTCATTTACTTCCAGATTGCATTACTTGTCGTGTCAGCCTTTAAGGCTGGCCTCCGGGATGTCGGAGAACCCCGAGTGATAGCCGCTGTACCCGGCGAACCCGGGGTATCCGGGGTATCCCGGATAGCCTGGATAGCCTGGATAGCCAGGGTAACCACGGTAGGGCTGAAAATCTCGCTTGAGTAGGCGGTTTCCCACGACCGTTCCGAGGTAGTTTCCTTCCTTGTCGGCAGCATCGTTATCGCCCCAAGGGAACCAACCAATCCAATTCCCGCTCTTGTCGAATAGAAACCTGTCGGTTGGATGGCGCCGGAACGCGATGGGGTTGCCTGTGTTATTGAAGTAGAAGACCGTCAATTACTTTCCCTTGCCCTTCTGGGAGAGGGCACTGGCGGCAGCTGTCTTGGAAGCTGCGCTGGTGCGACCGTCCCTTAGGACCTTGCTTGCGGCTGTCGCTGCTTTACTGCTGGTCTGTTTGGTGTTCTTTGGCATTTTATTGTCCTTGCTCGGCTGTATGGGGTCTTCTGGGCCGACAGCGTCGAGTGACCGATGTCGGCCCAGAGTTGGCAACTTTTATCGCCGGACGGGGATGATTCGGATGGTCCGCTTGATACGGACCCGAATCCTTTGAGTAGCCACTGCTACTCTCCTTCCCAGGACCGCCGGGTGCAGAGGAACGCTAACTGCCAATTGGATTGACAGGCCACAGACGCACTCGTAGTCTGTTGTGACGTTCCGGAGCTATGGAAACGACACAAAACAATTCCCTGGACTTTGACGCAGGCAATTTGCCTGCGAGGCATTGGTCCCTATTTGTTTGTGAAAGAAGCGCATGATCGGTTGCACCCGATCGTGCGCTTCTTTCGTAGAGAACACCATTGGGATGAGCTCTGCGTTAACACTACATGTAGTGCAGACACCTCTTCGGAACCCCAAGATGATGTATTACAAGTATGTCATTTAATGCACCGTTAATCCACAGGTAGGACCCCTCAAAAGGCCCGAAATCGCGCTGATTTCGCGGACGGAATCCACACCCTGTGGAGTAGTAAGGCACATTTAACGCCCAGCGTGTTGAGGAAAAGACGGCGTGTCTTAAAGACTGGAATCATTCGCTACGAGCAATTCAGCTATTGTTTTCGCGTTCGACTGGAGTCGGTCAGGCCTTTCCACCGCCACCAGCAGGCACACGCTGGCCCGATACCCGGGCATCGAAGATCGTGCCTCGCTTCGCTCGGGCTGTAAAAGCGCTTGTCTTTTTTGGCTGCTGTCCTGACGGATTGTACGTGTCCGCTCCGGCCCGTCTAGCCCCTCCTTCGTCGGGGCCCGCGGTGCAGGAAATGTCCCTGCGGCGCTCCTTCGTCGCTGATTTCCTCCGGGAATTTCCCGCCCCTTGCCCTCACGGGTAGACAGGCCTCCGTCGGCCACAGCTCCGCAAGCTTCGCCAGCAGCCAAAACAACAAGGGGGGAGAGGGGAAGCTGGCCGGTCACCACGAGCCGCCCACCACCGGCAAACAATGACGAGGGGAGGGGCAATCGGGTCGGTCAGCCCGCACCCGTTTTCACCGCTTGACAGACATAGAAGCGTCGGGGGGAGAGGGGAAGCTGGCCGGTCACCAAAGCCGCGTCCGCATCCGTTTCCACCCGCTTGACAGACATAGAAGCGTCGGGGGGAAAGGGAAGCTGGCCGGTCACCTAGGCCGCCCCACACCCCCCACGTCTCTGCAAGGACAAAAACCATGACTGAAAAACTGACCATCTCCGGTTCCGCTGACCTGCTCGCCGCCGTCCCGCACCTGCTGGGCAACCAGCCCAAGGAGTCGTTTGTCGTGCTGACCTCCCGCTTCGGCACCCTTGGAGCAACCCTCCGCATGGACGCACCGGCAGAGGCAGCACCACTGGATTACGCCCAAATGATGGCAACCTACGCCGCCAACGACGAGAAGGCCACGGGCAGCTTCGTGATCGTTTACACCGACGAGAAACCGGCCTACGGCTTCCCCTACGCCGCCCACGTGCTCGCACTCAGGACCGAGCTGGCCACGGCACGGATGCCCGTAAAGAAGGTCTTCCTCGTGACGGGCACCTACTGGGCAACCTACGGAACTCCGGAGAAGAACTCGCTGGATGAAATCCGCGACAGCAACGCCAATGTCACCTTGACCTATTTCGGATCCGCCCCCGATATCGACGTCTACAACCCGGAACTGCTGAACACGTAGGTCGGGGCACCCTCCAAGATCCGGAACGTCCGATCCAGCGCCGCGAACACGCTCGGCGCTGTCCGGTGCCGCAGCGCAATCACGATCCGAAACCGGCACCACGCCAGCCAGGCCACGAACAACACCGTCTTGCGCTCGTCGATGACGGGCCCGTCGCCGAAATCGTACTGCATCCATTGGCCATCTTGCTCTCCGCACAACAGAAACGTATTATGATTGGAAGAGTAGGTTCGCCTAGGGTCGGCCTAGGGTCGAAGGAGACCACCCATGGATTCGAGCAACACCGGAACATCTGAGGCGGTACAGGCCGCGACGCTCGCAGCTTTCGATAAGCGCGCGGCCGAGCAATACCTGCGCGGCCAGTGGATCGCCGAGGAACACCTCATGCGCGCGATCGGGGGCCCGCGCCCCGCCGGCGTACCGTTCCGCTGGTCGTGGGACGACGTGAAGGTTGCCCTCGATGAAGCGACCACCGCGCTCGGCCCGGTCGACACGGCCCGTCGCCATCTGACCTTCATCAACCCGGGGCTGGTGGACCGCGGCAGCGCCACTACCCACACCATCTCGGCGGGCTTCCAGCTCGTCAAACCTGGCGAAGTCTGCTGGTCGCATCGACACACCATGGGTGCGGTTCGCTTCGTGACGAAAGGTCACCCGGACGCCTTCACGACCGTCGACGGCGAGCGGCTGGCAATGGAGGACTTCGACCTTCTCATCACTCCGCGCTTCGCTTGGCACGATCACCACAACCCGAGCGACACCGACGTGGTGTGGCTCGACGGTCTCGACATCGGCCTGCTGTTCGCACTCGGACAGGTCTTCTACGAGCCCTACGGTGATGACAGCCAGAACGTGCGCCCGTCGTCGAGCGAGGGCATCGGCACGCGCAGCCACTGGCTGCGCCCGACGTGGGAGCGCGGCCGCGACAGCCGCCTGCCGATCCGTTACCCGTGGGCCGAGGCCAAGGCGCGACTCGACCTCTACGATCTCTCAGCCGGGAATGAGTTCGACGGACTCGCCCTGCGCTACGCCAACCCCGTGACGGGCGGGCCCACCATGCCGACCATGGACTGCTGGGTGCAGCGTCTCGCCCCCGGGTTCGATGGCCGCACGCACCGCCGTTCATCGAGCGCGATCACCTACGTCATCTCGGGTTCGGGCACGATGCAGACTGACACCGAGACGATCACGTTCTCGGCAGGTGATGTCATCACGCTCCCGAACTGGACGAACTTCCGGTGGACGAACGACTCCGCCACCGAGCCGGTTCAGCTCTTCTCGATGCATGACATTCCCGCGCTGCAGGCGTTCGGACTGCTCTATGAAGAGCCCGAGTCGATCCTCAACGCGACCCCTGCGCCCGCGAATCCCTCGCCCTCGCTCAAGCCGATCTACCGTCCCGGCGCGTTCTACGACCAGGACGAACTGTGACAGGTCGCACGGTCAGCTCCTCCGACATCGTCGGGCTGGTCGGCATCGTACCGACTCCCTCCAAGCCGGGAGCCGACCGTGCGGACGCGATCGACACCGTCGACCTCGAAGAGACCGCGCGCATGGTCGAGCTCATCGTCGCTTCCGGTGTTGACGTGCTGCTGACCAATGGCACCTTCGGCGAAGTCGCTACCCTCACTTATGAAGAACTACTGGCGTTCAACGACACGGTCATCCGTACGGTCGCTAATCGCATCCCCGTCTTCTGCGGGGCCTCGACGCTGAACACCCGCGACACGATCGCCCGCAGCCTCGCCCTGATGGGGCTCGGTGCGGACGGTCTGTTCGTCGGGCGACCAATGTGGCTGCCTCTCGACGACGAGCAGCTGGTGTCCTACTACGCGGCCGTGTGCGATGCCGTTCCGGCTGCCGCCGTCGTCGTCTACGACAACTCTGGAGTGTTCAAGGGCAAAATCTCCTCCGCCGCCTACGCGGCGCTGGCGGAGATCCCGCAGATCGTGGCATCGAAGCATCTCGGCGTACTGTCGGGCAGTGACGCCTACGCGAACGACCTGGCCGCTGTAAAAGGCCGCTTTCCTCTGTTGCCCACCGCGGACAACTGGCTCCCCTCACTCGAGGCCTTCCCAGGCGAGGTGCCGGCGGCTTGGAGCGGTGACGTGGCCTGCGGCCCCGAACCCGTGATGGCGCTCCGCCGTGCGATCGTGGAGGGACTCTGGGACGACGCCCGTACCGTGCACGAAGACATCGCGTGGGCCATGGAGCCCCTGTTCCCGGGCGGCGACATAAGTAAGTTCATGCCATACAGCATCCAGATCGACCGGGCCGAGTTCGAGGCCGCCGGTTACATCGTGCCCGGCCCCAGCCGGCATCCCTACGGCACCGCCCCAGCCGCCTACCTCGAAGGGGGCGCGGAGGTTGGCCGCCGTTGGGCGGGCATTCGCCAGAAGTACGTCGCAACTCTCGCCGAACCCGATCACCCGATCACCCAATCGCTCCACCCGCAGTAGAGCCGCGACTGCCTCAGCTGTGGGCAGAGCGGTCGTCTGATTATTCACATTACGGATCAACGGGGATCCCGTCTGAGTGACGACCTTCCCGGTGATTTCTAGATTGGAAAGGCGCCACCATCATGAACACAGTCCCCACACCTCCGACGGGCGTCCGTGCCTTCGTAGACTCGCTGCCCATCGGCCGGCGCCAGCGCATCATCGTGCTGATAATGTTCTTCGTCATGATCGCTGATGGCATGGACATCACAATTGTCAGCCATCTCTTTCCTCCGGTCATCCGCGACTGGGGCGTGCCAATTTCGGCGGTCACCCTCGTTGTCTCCGGCGGGGTCGTCGCAATGGCGATCGGAGCACTGGTCTCCGGCCCGCTCGCCGACCGCTGGGGCCGGAAGGGCGTGACGGTGGTCGGCTTCGTTTTGTTCTGCCTTGCCACTGCCGGGCTCGGACTGACAGGCGACATCTACTCTTTCGCGGCCTTCAGAATCATCTCGTGCTTCGGGCTCGGGGCCGTGATGCCGGTCGCTCTCACGATCGTCGCCGATTGGGTGCCCGCGGCAAGGCGGGCCCAGATGGTCAGCATCGCCTTCGCCGGTGTCGGACTCGGCAGCATCATCGGCGCTTACCTGGCTGCGGCTGTCATTCCCACACTGGGTTGGCAGGTCATGGTGCTGATCGCGGGCCTGACGCCTCTGATCATCCTGCCGTTCTTCATCGTGCTCGTGCCCGAACCGGCCATCATCTCTGTTTCGCGCGGCATTCCGGAAGCCCGCATCCGAAGCGCCCTCGCTCTCGTGGCGCCCGACCGCGACATCGCGGGTGTGGATCTCACCCGTGCGGGTCTCACCCTCGGTGCCGGCGAGGCGCGCGCGAAGGCTTTGTTCGCCGAGATACTGTCGCGGCCACTACTCGGAGTGACCCTGCTGATCTGGGGAGTGTTCTTCGTGGTGCAGGGGTCGGGCCTGCTGGTTCTGCAGTACATGCCGGTTCTTCTCCAGGCCCCCTCCCCCGGTCTGTCGACGGCCGAGAGCGGACTGATCGTCGCCATGTACGGCTGGGGCGCCTTGATCGGCCAGTTCGCGATCGCGTTCATCCTAAAGCGCTTTGATCGCTTCATCGCTCTGGCAGGTGTCACCCTCTGGGGCGTGATAGGCCTGCTGATCGTGGCCGCCTTCGGCACCGGCTTCGGCTTCTTCGGCTACTTCGCGCTGCTGTTCGCGATCGGATTGTCGCTCCCCGCGGGTGCGGCTGCCATGCAATCCATCACTACACTGGCCTACCCGGACCAGTTCCGAGCGACGGGAATGGGGTCGGCAGGATTCGCTGGTCGGCTCGGTACCCTGACCTATGGTGCACTCGGCGGGACCCTGATTGGCGCGGGCTTTGGCCTCACCACGATCTCGCTCGTGCTCGCCGTTCCGCTCGCCGTCTCGATTGGTCTAGTCTTCGGTCTGCGCGCCCTGTCCCGGCGTGCCGGGATCGCCGCAGAACCGCAGCAAATTCCCCCGGAGGTGGCCGATGCTGTTGTCAGCACCTGAGCTCGGTCACACGACGTCGCTATATACACCGCGCCGGCAGAGGCCCCGGCGTCCGGGCACTACCGCAGGCTCACAGGAAGGATATGGTTCGATAGCGGACCTCATTGAAGCCGCGGTGCTGCGGGAAGTGAAACGAATGCAGCGCAAACATAACCAGGGCAGAATGTGGGAGCCGGTACCAGCCGGTGCACTACGTCCGGGTAGACGGACTCTCAACGAAGAGAGACACCGGGCCTGAATAGATTTCCTTTCGCAGGGACAACAAGAAAGATAACGGGGCCGGGAACTGTGTGGTGCGGTTTCCGGCCCCACCTTCACGCATGGAACCCACCACCGATACTGTATTACATTATTACCAATTCTGTAGTACAATATAAGTGTGGCGATTCGATGGACAGACAGCGCAGCGAAGCACGGCATCGACCAGAGCGATGCACTGTTCGCAATGCAGAACTTCCTCTACCGGATCGAAAAGTTTGACGAACCGCGCATAGAGGGCGGTCAACGCCCGGACCTGTTCATCAACCCGTCACGAAACCGCCAGATGATGCTTGAAGTCATGGCGATCATCACCCCGCCGGCAGACATTCTGATCTTCCATGTGATGGAAGCCCGGAGGAAAATCATCGACATTGCAGAAGAGAGGCAGTGATGACCAGGACCAACGAACCAGCACTGACCAGCCAGGAACAGGAACGCTACCACCGGCTGGCAGAGTCGGCCGAGAACATGGATACCCTGCCCGAAGGCGCCGTGATCACCAAGAGCAACGGCCCAGGAGCCGGCCAGGCACTACTGGAAGCCGCTCTCGGATCACCGGAAGCCGTGCAACGCTCCGTGGGCCGTCCTTCACTAAGCGGCAAGGCAGCCCCGGCGCCAGTGCGCTCCTACCGGCTGACGGAGGAACTACTGCGCGAGCTGGGGGAGCGGGCCGAAGCTGAACACCGCAAACCCAGCGAGATTGTGCGCGAGGCACTGCACCAGTACCTGCACCGGGCATCTTAGGAGCCAGGCCCGCTTAGCTCTCCTGCCGGTAGCAGCCCAACCATCCCCATATCTCGACACCGCCACAGTCGCTGCGGCCCGTACCGCCGAGCTGGGGGGGACCATCGAGGGAGGCCCTAGCTGTATTGACCTGAGAGGTTAGTAACACGGCTGATCGGTGGCTGACCTTTGAGTGAGGTGTGGCCTCGATGATGATTGTAGTGATGGAGCCAGCCGGCGAAAGCAGCAACACGCTCGGCCTCTGAGCGGTACGGGCGGGCGTAGGCCCATTCATCGAGCATGGTGCGGTTGTAGCGCTCGACTTTGCCGTTGGTTTGAGGCCTGTAGGGGCGGGTGCGTTTGTGGCTGATCTTCGGGCCCAGCGCGTCCTGGAACGCGTAGGACCGGTAGCAGGAGCCGTTGTCCGTCAACACCCGTTTGACGACGATTCCGTGGGATTCGAAATAAGCGTTGGCGCGGTCCCAGAACCCGGCGGCGGTGTCCTTTTTCTCATCGGCCAGGATCTCGGTGTAGGCGAGCCGGGAATGGTCATCAACGGCGTTGTGCAAGAACGCGTAGCCCGGTCGCCGGTTCGCCGCCGTTCCGGTCTTATTCCGCCTGCCGGCGGCCCTGCCCAGGCTCCGGTGACGCCGCCGTCCGGGATCCGCCCGAGTTTCTTGATGTCCACGTGGACCAGCTCCCCGGGTCTGTGGTGCTCGTACCGGCGGATCACTCTGCCGGTTGCCCTGTCCAGCCACGACAGCCTGGCCAGCCCGTACCTGGACAGGACCCGGTGCACCGTGGACGGGTGGATCCCCAGCAGGTAACCGATCCGCGCCGGACCCCAGCGGCGGTTGACCCTGATCGCGATGATCCGCCGCTCCCGCTGCGGACAGGTTCTCCGGGGTGAGGTGCGGGGCCGGCTCGACACATCCTGCATGCCCGGCTCGCCATGCTCGCGGTAGCGGGCCGCCCACCGCGCCGCAGTCGTGACGGATACTTGGAAACGCTCAGCCGCCCGACGCAGCGGCCACCCATCCTCGACGATGCACCGGGCCAGTCGGAGCATGCCCTTCGGCGTCAGGATCGCGTTAGCATGGGACATTGAAGACCTCCTTGTGGATCGGACTCTTAGACAAGCCCCACTCCACTCGGAGGTCTTCTTTTTGTCACCTATCCACGCCGCGCGTTCCTAACGTTCGTGGTCAATACACCTAGCCGGCCTCCCTGCCAAGGAGTGAGATAAGCAACGCAAACGTTCAACGCCACCGGCCCGCCGAGAGGGCAAATGGTGGGTTATCGAGATTCCAGAACTTGGGCAAACCACCCAGGCCCGGAACGTCGCAGAAATTCAAGAAATGGCAACGGACCTCGCGGCCATTATCCGAAACGTGGACCCCTCAGAGGTTCAGGTCACCGTCGGCATCAACGCTAAAGAAGCACGCACTAGATACGCCCAGGATCAACGCAGCTATCTCTCATCCGGCGCGGCAGGAGTACCCGGGCCGCCCCACACCCAGCCCTCGCGCTGGTTACTCTCATGAAACGTCAGTAGGCTGGAGGACCGCACCACCCCCATATGGTGCGAGTGATGAGGGTTGTCCGAGACTGCGGCTCTTGGTGCCGGTGCCCTTGGAAGTTGCCCCCAGCTATCCAAGTCACCGGCACCACTACGTTAAAGCCCAGCCCGGATATCTACCCGGCCCGAGGTTTACTGATCGGTGCGAATCATGATCAGCGCGGACCCTTTCGGGATCTGCGCTTCCAGAGCTTCGCGGGCCTCATCGTAGGTTGCACCGCTGGCAGTAATCCGACTTGTCTCAGTCTCGCTACCGCTGCGCACAGTTCCCGTCAGCTCCACTTTCACACTTCACCATCTACCGCATTGGCTGTTGACTGTTAGTTCAGAATGGCGGTTTTTCACAGCTTAGTTTGGCGGTTGCTCGTCCTATAAGCCGATCCTCCAATGGACACTTAGGCCGCACCACGGCCCGCACCTGATGGCTCGTTCCTTAATGCAGCGCCTTCAGTCCAACGACGCCGACGACAATCATGGCCAGAAACAAGATCTTCAGCACAGACACAGATTCCGCACCGGTGGCCATGGCATAAACGACGGTCAAAACCGCTCCGATTCCCACCCACACTGCGTACGACGTAGCGAGGGGAAGCTCTCGCATGGCATAGGCGAGGCCGCCCATACTGAGGATGAGTGCAATGGCGAAGGCGATTGAAGGGCCTGGGCGGCTGAAGCCCTCGGACTTGCCCAAGGCAGTCGCCCACACGGCCTCTAGAACACCTGAAATAACGAGCACAATCCACGGCATGACGATCTCTCGTGGGCCGTCTTGTCGCACACCGGGTACGGCACCCATCGTCCGGGAGCCTACGTTCGAGGCTCCTTTTTAAGATCGCACGCCCGGCAAGTGGGGGCAAGCCCGGTTGCACGCGGCAGGAGTCCATGTGCCGTAACCGACGGTTTCCGAGAGGCCCTTCGGCTAGTCGGGACACGCCAGAATTGACCGCCTCGTTCCCCGTGCCCGGCTGTCTCCTCGAAATCCGTCCAGTAGGCCTTGCCGATGACGGTGTCACCGTCGAGCAGCTCGTAGCGTTGGCGGGCAGGATCGTTCCGGACCGTGATGGTGGCCTGCGGTTCCATAGTCGCTCCCTAATGTGCTTGCTTTCTGAGGTGCTTACCGGGGCTGGTGGTCGGGTCAGGCGCGGGGGCGCAGTCGGACCGAGGGCATGCCCGGGGCCGGCAGCGGGGCCGGCTGGCCGCCCGGGTAGGGACCGAATCGCGGGTAGGCAGCGCCGTCGTCGTAAATGCCGGCGGCGGGCGCGGTGGCCGGTTCGACGTCGATCTCGGCCTGCCACGCCGCGCGGTAGGCGAGGACCTCCTCGTGGGTGCGCCCAACAAAGTTCCACCACATCACGATCTGCTCTCCCAGCGGCTCCCCGCCGATAAGCACCAGCCGCACCGGGTCCGGTCCGGCCTCCAGCACCAGCGACCGCTGGCCGATGGGCAGGTAAGCCAAGTGGTCCACGGGTATCGGCGAACCGTTGAGGGTTAGGTCCCCGGCATCGAGCAGCACCCCATGCTCAAAGCCCGGATCCAGGTCCAGTTCCAGCCGTGCTCCGGGCTCCAGGGTTATCGAGGCGGCCAGCAGCGGCGGGGTGTAGGTCTTGACCGGGGAAGCGGATCCGGCGAGTGAGCCCACAAAGACCCGCAGCGCCGTTCCCTCACCCGTGACCGGAGTCGGTGCATAGTGCTCGAAAGCCGGGGGCATGTGCCGGGTTGCGTCGGGCAAGGCGTACCACAGCTGAACCCCGTGCAGGAGCGTGGTCTCTGGAGTGGAAAATTCTTGATGGGAAATCCCGCGTCCGGCGATCATGAGGTTGAGCTCGCCGGGGCGAACGAGCGCCTCGGCGCCGGAGGAGTTTCGATGGGAAATTCCACCAGTGAACAGCAGGCTGACGGTAGCCAAACCGGTGTGCGGGTGCCGGGGCACCCTCATTCCGCCGGACTGAGAGATCGGGTCGGGACCATAATGGTCCAGAAAGCACCATGACCCGATCAGGCTGCGCTGACGCTGCGGCAGGGTCCGGCGCACGGTCATTGCCCGCGGCCCGCCCAGCGGCACGTCCCGGGGGACAGTAGCTCCGCGGCGAACGGCGCGGTGCTCTCCGCGCACACGATTTCCTCGGGGTTTACATCCAGGTTTGTCACGATTCTGCTCCCGCAACGGCCGGACGGGTGGAGGTATTCGCGCGGGGCCGCACGGGATGTCGGGACAGGATCGAGACCCGGTTGAACGCGTTCATGGTGACCGCTGCCCACTGCAATGCCGGCCACTGCGCATCACTGAGCTGCAGGCGGGCCGCGGCCAGCTCCCTCACGCGCGTATCAGCGTCGGGCAGGACGGTGGCGGCCTCGCCGATGGCCAGCGCGGCCCGCTCCACGTCGGTGAACACCGCGGCCTCCCGCCACGTGGGCAGCACGGCCAGCTGCTGGCCGGTGACTCCGACCTCGCCGGCGTCGCAGCTGTGCAGATACAGGCAGTAAGCACAGCCGTTGAGCTGGGAGATCCGTACATTGACCAGCTCCACCACAGACCGGGACAGCCCCGCCTCCCCGGCCGCGGCGGCGACCTTCAGTGCCAGACCATTGAGCGCCTGCCAGCTGCCGGCATCGGACTTGTCCAGGAAAAAGAGGTCACTGGTGGTCATAGTGCTCCTTGTTCGTCGCCGCAGTCCGGAAGGCCAGGGACTAGTGGGGGACTAGTGGGACACGTCCCGGTCCTGGTCGCCGATATGGCCGGGGGCGTGGGCGTCCAGGACGCGCTGAACGAACGCACCGTATTCCTCCATGTAGTGGCGCAGGAAAGCGGCCGTGCCCTCGTCCCTGACTTCACCGTCGTCCCCGAACACATCGGCGTCGAACTTCACGTACGCCTCCGGGGCACTCAGCTGAGGTGCATCGAGAAAGCTCAACACCGTGCGCATCGAGGACTGCATCACGGCGGTACCGATATTGCCCGGGGAAGCACCGATGATGCCGGTAGGTTTCCGGGCGAACGAATTGGCCCCCCACGGTCGGGATCCCCAGTCAATAGCGTTCTTCAACGCTCCTGGGATCGACCGGTTGTACTCGGGAGAGACAAATAGGATGCCGTCGGAGGCCTCGATGGACTCCTTCAACGCCCTGCCTTCCGCCGGGAAATCGGCATCAAAATCGTAGTTGTAGAGCGGGAGGTCCCTAATAGGAATCTCGGTGAACTCAAGTTCCTCTGGGGCCAGTTTGATCAGGGCCTTGGATAATGTGCGATTGATGGAGCCGCTGGCCAGGCTTCCCACGAAGTATCCGATCTTGTACGTTTTTTCTGGCACTATCTCAATCCTTTCTAGCGTCGGCATGGCGCGCCGGCCATATTAAGGCGGGAACTCGGCAGTCCCTAGCACAGTTCAGCACAGTTCAATCCTTTCCGACAGGGAACCTCAGAACCCTTCGCCAGGCTGTGAGGCTGGCCACGACGGCCATTCGCCGGCATCGCTCAACGGAGTACCTTCGGTGGCCTCAGGGGGCGGAGGCTCCGTCGGGTTGCGCTGGGTGTCGCCGAAGCTGTATACGTCGAGTTCCATGGAGCGCCCCTAGGCCTGTGATCCGGCGGCCGCGGGCAGGATCAGGCCGGTGGCGTTGTTGCGGGCACCATCAAATCGGGCGGCGGCGTCGGCCCAGTTGACGATGTTCCAGAAGGCGTTGACGTAGTCGGCCTTGACGTTGACGTAGTCGAGGTAGAAGGCGTGTTCCCACATGTCCAGCATCAGCAGCGGGGTGGTGCCGAGTGCGGTGTTGCCCTGCTGGTCGTAGAGCTGTTCGATGACGAGGTTCCCGCCGATGGGCTCGTAGGCGAGGAAGGCCCAGCCGGAACCCTGCAGGCCGAGGGAGGCGGCGCTGAAGTGGTGGCGGAAGGCGTCGAAGGAGCCGAAGGCGTCGTCGATGGCGGCCGCGAGCTCGCCTTCGGGCTTGTCGCCGCCGTCCGGGGAGAGGTTCTTCCAGAAGACGGAGTGGTTGATGTGCCCGCCGGTGTGGAACGCGAGGTCCTTGGAGAGGCGGTTGATGTTGGCGAAGTCGCCCTGCTCGCGGGCCTCGGCCAGCTGGGCGAGGGCGTTGTTGGCGCCGGCGACGTAGGTGGCGTGGTGCTTGCTGTGGTGCAGCTCCATGATCCGCGCGGAAATGTGGGGCTCCAGCGCGGCATAGTCGTAGTCAAGGTCTGGCAGTACGTAGGTGTTCATGGTTCTTCCTCGCTGTTGAGAAGCCGGGAAACGATGAGCGGGGTGAATGTGTGTCTTACTTGCCGGCCAGGAGGCGTTCGACGCGGGGTTTGACCTCGGTGGCCAGCAGGATCAGGGATTCCAGGAAGTGCTCCTGGGGCAGGCCGCCGATGTCCATTTGCAGGAAGTGGCGCATGTGTCCCATGTGGCCGTGCAGGTCCACGATGCGCTGGGCGATTTCGTCGGGGTCTCCGACGTAGTACGCGCCGGGGAAGTCTGCCTGGGCCAGGAACTGGCGCTTGTCAGGGGCGGGCCAGCCGCGGAGTTTGCCCATTACGATGTTGAGGTTGTACCAGCCGGGGTAGAAGCGTTCCAGCGCTTCTTTCTTGGTCGGGGCGATCAGCCCGAGGGTTGCCACGGAGACCTTGATATTCCCTCCGGTGTGCCCGGCCTGCGCCGCGGAAGCGCGGTAGAGGTCTGCCAGCGGGGCGAACCTGGCGGGGGCTCCGCCGATGATGCCGTAGGAGATGGGCAGGCCCAGCTTTCCGGCGCGGACCGAGGACGGGGCGCTGCCGCCGGTGGCCACCCAGACGGGCAGGGAGCCGTTGACCGGCCGTGGCACGACGGCCAGCTCGTCGAGTGAAGGCCGGACGGTTCCGGACCAGGTCACGTTTTCGGTCTTGCTGTTGTTGATGGTCATCAGCAGGTCCAGTTTTTCGGCGTAGAGCCGGTCGTAGTCGTTCAGGTCGTAGCCGAAGAGCGGGAACGTCTCCACCGAGGATCCGCGGCCGGCGGTGATTTCCACCCGGCCGCCGCCGGAGACGGCGTCGGCGATAGCGAACTGCTGGAACACCCGTACCGGGTCGTCGGTGCTGATGATACTCGCGCCGCTGCCGAGCTTGATCTGCTTCGTTGCCGCCGCGGCGGCGGCGATCACAGAACCCGGCGATGACGCAGGCATGTCCAGGGTGTGTGCTCGCCCACGCCGAAGTAATCCAGCCCGTTCTGGTCGGCCAGGACGATCGCCTCGTGGAGGTTGCTAATGGCCTCGGCGGTGGGCCGGAGGCTTCCGTCGGAGTTGCGTTGGGTGTCACCGAAGCAGATGCCGTGGTCCCTGCACAGGCGCTGGACCCTGTTCTCACCCGCCACGATGCCCATCCCCGGGAGCTCATCGGCGATAAACCGGTATCCGAAGGCCGGGTCGTCGGCGTGGATGTCCCGGGCGGCGTTGACCAGGTGCGCATCGACCCAGTCCCGTTCCGTCACCGGGCTGGCCCTCCACCGGTAATAGCCTTGCTTGCTGAATCCCAACACCCTGCAGGTCACCGCCACGGGAACACCGTCGGCGGCAAGATCCGTGACCAGCGGGTAAATCATTTTGGGTTGATGTCCCTGGCCAGATAGGCAGCAGCCCGGCGCAGAATCTCGTTCTCCTGCTCCAACAGCCGGTTCCGCTTCTTCAGCTCCCGCATCTCGGCCGACTCCGCCGCCGCCGGGCCGGTCCCGGATTCCTTCCGTTCAGCGATGGCAATCCAGCGCTTCAACGTCGTGACCGACAGCCCGAAATCCTTAGCAATCTGCGCCAGAGGCGCCTCACCCTTACGGGCCACATCAATAACATCCTGGCGGAACTCCGCCCCATAAGCCGTGGGCATAGTCAACATCCTTCCACGAGCACAAGCTCGCTAGATCAAGGAGTCAACAAAACCGGGGGCAGTCCCGATAGCCGTGGTGGAGGCTTAGGAAGGATAACGCCGCCATGGAATCCTTCTTCTCGCTGCTGCAGAAGAAGATCCTGGATCGTCAACGGTGGCTCACACGGTGGGACTGGCCGACCTGTTCCTGCGCGAACCGTTCGGGATATCCGTACTCGATCAGGTGGGGTGACATAGGAGTGTCTGAGGCTGTGCAGGGTCAGGTTCTTGTTCAGACCGACTTCGTCCCGCAGCACCACAGAACCTGCTGTCGATGTGTCGGATGGAGATCCGGAAGTGGCCGCTCAGTGATCCAGAGAGCGTCGGAGCCGTTTGGGTGAACAATGGGCGCGCCTTTTCGACCCATTGCCGCAACCGTCCAACGCCTAATCGAACTCCGGTACCGCCAGTATTGTGTGGCGGCGCGGTGGGCCGCCTTTGAAGGCTTTGGCGAACCTGACATGCAAGGTTCCGTACGTTCCCCACCGGGGGCTGTAGGGGTTTGAGTGCAGATCGGTGAGGCCGAGCATCCGGGCCTCGGCGAGACCCGCAACCCGAAGGCGTAGACCGTCTTGGAAAACTGGGCGTTCCGCAGCGCGCCCAGGGCACCTTTCTTGCCCGCCCGGGTGATGCGATCGACGGCGGCATCCGCGTGGTTGAAGAATGCCTCAAGCTACAGATATTCGACATCGAAAATCAACCGCACCCAACGCCCCACCGGCGACCCTGGAGTGTGCCTCTATGGTTTTCGCCAAGCGGCTGATGGCAGGTTTTGTGGTTCGGGGTCTTGGTAGAGGGTCCCGTCTCTGAGCATGGCGAAGAGAACGTCCGAGCGGCGGCGGGCGAGGGCGATGAGGGCTTGGTTGTGCCGTTTGCCTTCGGCCCGTTTGCGGTCGTAGTAGGCAGCGATGGCGGGTGGGTGCAGGGCCGCGAAGCGGAGAGGAACAGGGCGCGCTTGAGTTTTTGCTCCCGCGCTGGCTCGAATGCTCGCCGCGGATGGACGTGCAGGAGCGCCGGGTGACGGGCGCTATCCCTGCGTATGAGGCCAGGTGCGCGGCGCTGGCGAAGTGTTTGCCGGTCACCCGGCGAGGATTCGACCTTGTGAAGAGGCATGGTCCGGGCGTCTTCGGCGATGATTGCCGCGTCCCGGGCGTCGGTCTTGGCCTGCCCCGGTGTAGGTCGGCGATCCTGCGCATGGCCAGGCCCGGCACCGGATTCTCTGCCCGGTGGGTACATGTACGAGCCGAAGTGGCACGGCTACCTTCACTGCATCCTGCGTTCCCGATTAAACTCTCTGAACGTCGATAACGGCCAACGCGTGTGAGGGGACCGGTCGCGGTTGCCCAGAGGTTGGGTCTGGTGGGCACTGTCTGTCGAGGCCGCAGAGGGGGAGCGCTCGGTTCTTATTTTCGTCACACTGACGCTGGCGGCGATTGTTCAATTGATCATGCAGCTAACTTCGGGCAGTGAGGACTGGCCTTACTACGCGCTGACGGTTGTAGCTGGAGTGACGATGGTTGTTATGGTCCGGCGCACGGCTGTTACAAAGCAGCGACGATGAGAATCTTGGGTCTGACACTCTTCGGCGTGGGCGCCGTCTGCTTCATGGGTGTCGTGCTCTATGCTCTTGTCGACAAAATGAGGACCGGCGTGCTGTTTCGCCAGAGAAGGATCGTCATACCACTGGCGTTCGGATCATGGCTTTTGGCAGCGATTGGAATGTGGACCTTGTTCCTCTCGCAACAACCGTAGCCAGCCCGAGACAGCTGTCGGCTCGGCGAGCATTGCGGCTGGTCAGGGCCCATTGGCCGGTGCTCCTGAGGTCGGCTGAAGACTGTGGCGGCCGGCATGGCTCTCACTTCGCGCGCAAAGCGGTTTCCGCTCGAGGAGCAGCTACGGCATAGAGGAAACGTGGCGCGACTGTGGCCCCTCCGGGAGATGACTACCGCCTCACAGCCAGGCGGGCTTGCAAAGTGCAGAGAAGCAACTGTGGTCAGGCGTGAATGGGTCAAATACCTGCTGGCCAAGAAGCAGGCCCCCAAGGGCTGGCAGTACTTCACCGTCCACGCGATCACCCACCACTCCGAAACCGCCAGCGGCTACGAGGGCAAGGTCGCCGCTGAAATGGCCGGGGTGAAGTTCGAAGAATCCAATCAGTGGGCATGGAACCCGCTCAGGGACCACGTCGCCAAGACCACCACACGGCCCGAGTTCGCACTGATTGCGCTGATCTGCGCCGGGTATGAAAAGACCATTCAAAAAGACTCGTGGCGCTCACCCAGCCAAACCCACCGGGACTACCTGAACCAGCTGGTCCTCTGGGGATACACGGCATCCGAGACTGAGCAAATCATCATCGACAGCGGCGAAAAGGCTAAGACAGCCGAATAGACCACGGCTCCTGTGCCGGGCGGCGGATCCCAAACCCCGCCCGGCACAGGCCCAATCACCGTAGGAAGACCCGGAACCTTCCAGAAGTCGGGCGGTCCGCCGCCCAGGGCGAACCACAGCAACCACTCACCAGCGGCGGACCGCCGTCCTGCGCCAGGAACCAGGAACATAGAACAGGAGCCGCGCTCCAGCAATGAGGCTGGGAAAGAACGCGGCCATCACGTCAGCTAAACCGACCCATAGATTTCTTGCAGAGAAACCCGAAAGGAGCCGGCACACGCCGGCTCCTTTCCGGGTTAACGGGGGAGCCGGAGCCCCGTGTTGATTCAGCCGGGAACGTTCCGGGGATCGTTGCCGTAGCTGTTCTTGGATCCGATCTGGCCGTCCTGGTTCTTAATGACGTGCTCCACCTTGTCGGCCTGGGCCGCGTCCCGGCCTGCAGCTTCCGCTTCGTGCTTGGTGCTGTAGCCGGCGCCGAACGCGCGGTCAGCGCCCTCGCGCTTGTTCTTCCACGAACCGTCTTCGTAGTACGTCTCGATGTCGCCCTGAGCCACTGCACACTCCCTCTGCCGTTCCGGATACTGACACCCGCTGCAAAGCGCGGGTAGCGAAAAGCCCCGCAACACGATGAAGTGGCGGGGCCTCCCTGGCAACCACTCCGCCTGATGGGGGACAGGCGGAGAAGCTGACACCAACCTAATAGAAAGCATGCTTACTGTTCAAGTTGCCGTGCCCTAGAGCGTGTCTCCTAAAGCTGTCAGCCAGATGCTGATGTCCCTGAGGACTGCTCCGCCGCGGTAGGTGAGGGCGAGTTTGTCGTAACGGGTTGCCAGTGCCCGCCACTGCTTGAAGATGTTGAAGTTTCGTTCGACGACGTTGCGGCCCTTGTAGTCCTCCCTCTCAAAGGCCGGAGGTCGGCCGCCGGTGGAGCCTCGTCGTTTTCGATGGCCGATCTGATCGGATGGTTGCGGGATGACTGCGACGATGCCTCAGTCGCGCAGGTGGGTCCTGATTGTTCTGGAGGAGTAGGCCTTGTCACCGCGGACTCGGTCCGGGCGGGTGCGGGGCCTGCCCGGACCTGCGCGATTGATTTTCAGCTGGTCCATTAGGTGGGTGAACATCGGCGCGTCCCCGCCCTGGCCCGGGGCAACGAGTAGCACCAGCGGCCTGCCTTTACCGTCGACCAAGGCGTGGATCTTGGTGCTTAATCCGCCGCGGGAGCGCCCAATTGCATGATCGTCCGGCTCAGCAAACAGATTCATGTAATTCGAGCAGGCCCCCTGTGATGCGGGGAAGGTTGGTGCCGTGCTGGTGGGCACGGTTCACCGTCGAGTCGACCGAGACCGACCAATCCACCTCACCGCGGGCATCCCCCATCGTCAGCAGCGCTGCCAGGATGGTGTCCCACGTTCCGTCACCGCTGTAGCGGCGGTGCCGCTTCCAGATTGTCTGCCAAGGACCAAACTCCGCAGGCACATCCCGCCAGGCGATCCCGCACCGATACCGGTAAATGATGCCCTCGACCACCCGGCGGTCGTCCCGGAATGGACGACCCCGGCGGCCAACAGAGGACGGCAGCAACTGCACAATGCGAGCCCACTGCCCGTCAGTCAAAACAGAAGTACGAGACACCAATTAAGCATCCCGGCTAAAGGGTCCCAGATTTAGGAGACACGCCCTAGGGCCGCCCGGCGAAATTACGGCCGAGTTTCCCATGGTCGAAACCCCAACGCCGCCGACGCACCTATTTCCGGGGCCGGTGTTCTTTCAGCAGGGACGACACCAATTCACTGGGGGAGTGGGCTCTTCAGGGCGTCTCACCAAGCGGTCCCGGGAGCGGCTTTTCAGGCACATGGGGGCTGCCGCCGTGGCGAACCAGCGGGGATGACCACAGTCGCCGGCGACGAAACTCACCAACCGTTCTGTCATTTTCCGAAGCTGATTGCACAGAAGCTCCCGTGCTTATTGGAGTTGTGCAGAGGACTCTAGAGCACTGGTCTGTCGATAGTCCCCTGCAATATGGTGCTTTTGTTCGCTACTCCTGTTCAAAGGAGGAAGGCGTTGAACAGGACCAGGGTCGGATTTTTGAGGATCGGCTACAGGGCACTGCTGAGCGCCGAAGAGCTCATGGGGCCCGGGCGGTCACCGAAACTTGCCCAGGCCACAATTGCGGCAACGATGATAACCACCAGCAGAAGAGCAGCGATAAGAGTTCCGCGAGGTTTCATAATCGCAGACTAACCGGCGTCGCAGCGTAGAGGGCGTAATTTATCGCTCCCGACGTCCCGTAAGCCGATCCCTTACGCGCCAGGAACGGTTGTGCAGACGACTTCTGACATTCCGTGCAGATGACTTCGGAAAATGACACCCGTGAATCTGCAGGAAATGACCTGCGCCTAATCGTGGGGCCAGAAGGGAAGCGAAAACCCCGGAAATATGCGGTAAAAGTCCTATTCATTCAGTTGAATGATTGCTAGAATTGAGGTAGCAAGTCAGCCAGACGAACGAAACTTATTTGATACGAAATCAGGTGCTGAAAATGACTGCTTCACCCACCGCTTACACGGTCTACACCAAGCCGGACTGCCCGAACTGTGAGAAGACGAAGGACTACTTCGACTCCAGGGGCATCACCTACACGGCCGTGGACATCACCGAAGTGCTGGCAGCGCTGGAGTACATCACCGCCGAACTCGGCTACTCCCAGGCGCCCGTTGTCGTGAACAACTCCGATGACCAGGACCACTGGTCCGGCCTGCGCCGCGACAAGCTCGTCCAGGCGGCCATGAGTCACAAGGCGGCGTGAGAACCGTGACGAACTTTCGCCCGGTCGTCGGGTTCAAACTCAGCCCACGGATCCCGTTGGAGGTGGACCTGTTCCGGCAGGTCAACCCCAGCGGCAGGATCTACCCCGACGTTGTGGACCCCTACGTTGTGGAACCGGCCATTGTGGAACCCCTTATTGAGGACCTGTACGACGGCTTCTACGCCGTCGCGGACAAGGGAGGGGATGACCGGTACCTTGAGGCGATCAGCCGCGCCCCGCTCGGGGAGGGCGGTGTCTGGGACGCACACACTGCGGACCAGTACCAACCCAACGACCTCACCCACGAAGAACCGGGTGGGACTGAACCTCAGAACGAACCCACAGCACACACCGAGAACATCACCAGCACACGAGGAAAAGGAACCATCATGGCCGGCGAAACCACGATTACTGTCATTGGAAACCTGACATCGGATCCAGAGCTGCGCTTCACTCCGGTTTCCCGTGAGTTCGGGAAAACTGAAGGTACTCCGGTCGCGAACTTCACCATTGCATCAACTCCCAGGACCTTTGACGCCCAGAGTAAGGAATGGAAGGACGGGGAGACCTTGTTTCTGCGGTCTACCGTTTGGCGGGAAGCGGCAGAAAACGTCGCCGCCTCACTGGTCAAGGGCAGTCGTGTCATTGCCAGTGGCCGCCTGAAGCCCCGCACGTACGAGACGAAAGCGGGGGAGAAGCGCACGGTGATCGAATTCGAGATCGACGAAATCGGGCTGTCTCTTCGCTACGCAGCTGCGGAGGCCAAGGGCTCCCAGCCAAGAATCCCCTCCCAGGACGAAGCCCAGGTGCAGGACGAGGCGCCAGTGCAGGGTACGGCGCCGCGCATGGGCTGGAGAGATCGGGTCAAGGCGTTGAATGACGCGGCTGCCGAAGCCGGCGACAGCGGGTATGCGGACGACGATCCGTGGTTTGGCAAGAACTCCGCTGGCACGGGGAAGGCCCGGCCGGCACGCACTGCAGAATCAACGTTCTGACATTGGGGCGCGGCCCCGAGGCTCGAAGGCGGAGAATGCCGATTCCCAGGAAAACCAAGACCGTCTCCCCATACTTCACAGAAGACGATGCGGACCAAATCCGTGCCGCCGTCCAGGCTGTTGGCCACCTCGAGGGCTACGCCTCCATCACCGCACTCGTGGAAGCGGCCACTCTGCGCGAGCTGCGCCGGTTGCAGCGAAAGTACAACGGGGGGCGGAGATGGCCGGGCATCCCGGCAGGCCAGATGCGACCAGGCCAGCGAACCCGCGAGGAAATTCAACGCCAAGAGCAGGACGACTAGTTTCTCTGCCCACCTCTTCGGATGTACCTGCGTGGGGAGTCTTCCCGCTTGTCTCGCCTGGTCACCAAGCTTTGGGGCCCTGCCAGGCGGGATGTTTGCTTATTCTCAGCGTGGAAAGGTTACCGATAGGTCAGGACACCCGGAGGCTGTGCTGCTGATTCCGGGCTTCGTTGTTCCGATTGAGGAACCCTTACCGGGCATGAGGAGACGTTACGACCATTTGGTGAACGTCGAAGGGTGTTCCTGCCAAATTTGGAGCTCGCTACCCGGCGATGGCGTCGAGAGGTCGTCCGTTCTCATCGAGTGGGACACCCCTCTCGTCAACCAGGAAATCCTCGACAACTTTTCCTGAAGCTGTATCGATGATGATGATGGAGTTAGCCGGCCAGGACGGGTCAGGGGCTGGAGCGTAGTTGACGTCCGAAATGCTGGTGCTGTTAGTCGCCCGGTTGAAGGCGTCTACGACTGCGCCCGTGCGGGTGTTTACGGCCACGATTTCCTGGGGTAAGTCAGCCGTGCCGCCGTGCGCCGGCGTGGAATTCCACCACCCCTCGTAGCCGCCAATTGGACGATCGTGCACAGGCGTTCGAGCCACTGGCGATGTCTCCGCATTCGAGGAGCTTGCCTGGATGCCCACAGCAGCTCCGCCTAAAAGAATGACGGCCACACCGGCCATGCCCAATCCTAATTTCACGCTTTCCCCCTCTTTAATGTGCGACAGCAACTTGCTGCCACGGTGAAGCAACTCGTAAAACCTTGCAGTTACTGATGAACAGGCCGCTCCAACGAGCAACGACGACGCGGAGATGCCTACTTGCGGGCCGTCCCGCAAGTCCGCTTTCCATTGCTCCTCACGAACTTCCCGGAGGCGTTCTGGCGCCAGTGCCACGCACACGGCAAGGACTGCTTCGGTCATTTTCATGCGCGGAACCACTCGCCCTGAAGAATCGCCGGCGACGGCCGACTTGGCGGAGGCGAAACCTTCGCTTGGTGCGCCGCGACGTACGTTCGGGCCAGGGGGCGAGCCTCAGCCAATAGCCGGTAGTACCGCCGACGGGGGCCCTTGCGTTCCTCTGAGGAATCCCATTCCCCCTGAACCCAGCCCGCCGATTCAAGGCGATCAAGGATGGGGTAGACCGTTCCAGGCTTCTTGCCGACATCTTTCACAATCTGAAGCCCCCAAACGCTCTCGGCTGCCAACAGGGCCTCCAGGACCAGTGCGGTGGCTGGCGTGACCCGGCCCAAATTTTCCATGTACTAAATCTATCTATATAGATTTAGTAGTCAAGCGCCAGTTCGTGGTTCCTGACAGCGCCCGCGGGCCGATCCCTGTTCGGACGCCTATTCAGTTGTGAACACGCCCGGCCTGGCTTCGCCCCACTCCGCAAGCCTGTAGAAATAGTGCATGACCACGGATGAGCCTGACTACTTCCTTTTCATCGGAGACGTTGACAGCGAATCGGCCACGACGAAATTGAGATCGAGCGGTGCCACGTATCTTAAGAAGCTGCTCAGTTCGAAGCCTGAAAATTGGGCCAGGATCGTCACCATGATTACTTCGCCGCACTGTCGTGGTGTGCTGGTCGTTCTGAGACGCAACGACTACGAGGCAATGTGCCGGCCGGAATATGAAGAAGAGTCTAAGGCCCTGCTGGATGCTCTCGCCGGGCGTTCTCACGTGGTTCTCGTCCATGAAGCAGTGTTCCTCACCGACAAGCAGCGCGCGGCCAACGACGTCCCGGCAGATGAGCGTGCGAGGGAGAATGTCGTCCCTGTCGGGCTTAGCGATGAGGATCGCGCCCTCTTCGAATCTGTGAGGGAGGAATGGGAGGACCCGTTCAGAGCGATTTCCGACGCCACCCGGGAGCGCGTGAACGCCATGCTAAGGGATCGTCAACTCAACGTCTTTCCGTACCGCACGAACGTGGAACGTTCGATCATCGCGAGTGGGTTCCTGGAGGACAATGAGCGGCACTTGCTCTTCCGCTTCTACGTCCCCAGCGGTCGACTCTACGCGCAAGAGGCGGAGGCACTCCTCGGCCTCTTCCGCGAGTGGCTCGGCCAGACGGGCCACAGCCGCGTTCGTCAGGAGGGCTACAGCACCGCCGCCGGCCAGGTGTTCGAATTCTTCAGCGGGGACGGCCAGCCTGAGGGTGGCTTGAGCCGCTACTTCGAGGATTTCTCGTCCTTCCTCGGGGACTGCGTGGCCATGCCAGCGGCGGCTGTCGCCCAGCTGATCGCGAACGGCGTAGCGGAGGACGCAGCAACAATCATTGTGTCGCGGTATGCGACCAGGGCACGCCGTCTCAGCCTCGACCTCAAGCAGCGAAGGGAGGAGCGGATGCTGAGCTTAAAGCACGAACTCGAGAACATCGTCCTTGAGGTCGACGGGCTGACGAGTAGGAATGTAGAGGCTGTTTTGGACGAGATGCTTCCGCCTCCGGCAGCTATCGGGGTTATCGAGGGGCCGAGGATGAACCCAAGTCCTTCGTTGACAGTCAATAATTTCAATCCGCAGTTCATCAAAGAGGTTACGGGTTCGGTAGTCCAGAACATCGCGGGAACCGTCAACCTCGGAGTTGAAGCGAAACAGTTGCTAGAACTCATTGCGACCTTTGGCGGCCACGAGCGCGCTCAGCTGGAAACGGCGGTTCACGAGCTGGAGGACGGCGGTGCGCGAGGGGCCGACCGTGTCGCGGCGCGCGGCCGTCTCAAACGCTTCCTGGCGGACCTCGGCAACCGCGGGCTCGGCGTAGGCCTCAACGTCCTACAAAAGTACGTAGAACACAAGATCGGGGTCTCGTAAACGAAAACCTGGCACCCTTTGGAAAGATGTCCGTAAGCCACCCTTACTGCGACAACCCCCTTTTGAAGTGCAGTAGGTCCTTAGGTGTAATTGCAGAATTTAAGGTGCTGCTGGGGTAGTGGTTAGCGGTGCGAGCTCGAGTGTGTCCAGGTAGCGTTCCGCACCTTTTACGCTGAGGCCGAAGAGGTCGCAGAGGCGGCGGATGTCCTTGGTGGTGCGGGCTTCATCCAAGATGCGGTCTTCGCGGAGCGCTTGGGGGGAGAAGCCGAGGGTGGTGTTAATCCAGACGTTGCTGACTTGGGCCGTTCGCACTGCGGACTGGATGTTGATGAACAGGTGGGGGTTGATACTTCCGGGCCATTTCACGTTCCGGTAGTCCAGCCAGGCCGTGAGTGACCGGCGTGCCGGGGGTGCCAGCAGAATGGTCTGGTGGGGAAGGTAGAGCCGGCCGTCGCGGACGTCGGTCAGCAGTAGGCTACGGACCTGCTCGCTGCGTAGTGCGTGGTAGCCGATCAGCGTGGCTAAAGCCTCGCGGGCAGGGTTGTTGGATGTAAGTGCGGCCCGCATGGCTGCATCATCGATGGGCAAGGGGAAACGTGTCTCTGGCTTTCCTGTCCTGAGGTGTGTTGTTGGGTTTCCGAAGACGAGCCGTCGGGCCTTGAGAATGCGGAACAGTGATTTGAGAGCAGTCCCTGTCAAAGCACGGTCGCTGCCTTGTGCCGGCAATGCCTGGTTGATGTCGTCCCGAGTTATTTCGCGCAGGGATGTGCGTCCATCGGCGGCCCAGGTTCGGAGGACGGGAAGCAGGGACCGGACTCGGACTCGGATGGTCACATGCACGCGGGGCCGTGAACGTGGGGAGGTGGTACTTCCCTTGAGCATGACTTGGAACCAGGTATTGACTTCATCTGCCATAGCGGTCGGAAGACCTGCTGTCTGTTGGGCGTACCAAGTCACGATTGCGGGTTCCCGGTCATCCTCCAGTAGTCCTGCCGCCTCCAGTACATCCAGGATGGGCTGCCTGCTGAAGGTAACCGGATCGAGCTCGGCAACCTGGCTTGCTTTGATTGGTGCGCCGGGTGTTTCCTGAACTCGGGCGAGCACGCGGAGACCTTGTCGGGTGACGTTGAGCCGGGTTTTGCTCCAGCCGTGTAGCTCCCCGTGATCGCGGACCGCTCCCTCGAGAAACGCCGCAAAGTCGGGATCCTGTGGCTCGAACCCCGTCCGCAGTCTGCGGAGCTCCCGGGGCACGTCAACGAGTGTCAACTGGCGGTGGGCCACCGGATATTGCTGGGGGAGCCGTGCTGTTGGTGGGCGGGAGCATGCGGGCTGCCGTTTCTGCCGGGAGAAGCCGACGAAGAACAGCTGTTGTCCGTAGCGGTTCATCTCGGGAACGCTTGGTCCGGTTCCGTGGGGGCGGGCACCTACAGCATTCCTGACGCACAGACGGCAAAACCCGTCGTGGTTTACAGCCTTATCGTCGCCGCAGGAGCGGCAAGGACCGGCGTTGTTGAAGCGGCGGCGCCAGCCGCGGCAGCCTTCGCATAGCCACCCGGTTGTACGTGTGACGCCCCACCCCAGGCAGTCAAGACAGCTATCGATCGTGTGGGGTGCAAACCTGTGGCATCGTCGGCAGAGGCCGCCCGAAAAATACAGCGTGGTCGAGCCGCATTTGCGACAGGGCGGCGGAGTGAACGGCCCGCCTTCCATGCACTGGTAGCAGCGGGAGTGACGGGCCGTTGCCACCGGCCTTTCGGTACACTTCGGGCAGATCTGCGGGGCACTCACGCCGGCGGCAAGGTGCGGTTACGGCCGAGTCTGGGCGTGACCGTGCTGCCGACAGCAACGATGTTCCTCTTTACCGGGCGTCGGGCGGCGGCGGCCGCCGGTTCACGAATGAGGAGGTCGTTCGGCTCGCAGTCCAGGACATGGCAGATGATATCGAGGTCATCCAAGCGGATTGATGTGGGGTTACCGGTCCAGAGTGCCGACATCTTTCCCGCGCTGATTTCCAGGCCGGCATCAGCCAGTCGACGGCGCAGTTCTGTTGATTTCCAGACGCCTCGTTCGGCGGCTTTCATGCGCAGATTCCAACGCATCAGTTCACCTCGTTCCTGTTCCCCATCGTTGAGCCACTCGGTCGTTTGCCACGGCCCATGCTGCTTCGACATGGTTGTCGTGGACGTGGATATAGCGTGTCGTTGTGGACAGCCATTCATGGCCGAGCAGGTCCTGGATGGCCTTCAGGTCCAGTCCCCGCTCGTACATGGCCGAGGCACAGAAATGGCGCATTCCGTGCGGCGTCAGTCGCCCTGACCATTCGGGCAACCAGGTATTCACCGCCTTGGCGAATCCGGAGCGGAGCGCGTCATCGCCGGCTCGCCGGTTACGTCCCAGTTCGGGATCTCGCCGCTCACTGGGCAGCAGGGGCGCGTCCGGGTCGCTCCAATCGTCGCCGAACTGGTGCCGCACATCGATCAGCCACCAATTCAACAGATCATCAACCCCGTTTATCGCCGGGACCATGCGCGTCTTCGGTCCGCGTCCCATGCTTCCTTTTCCGAAGCGTATGTGAAGCTTTCCTTGTTCTCCCAGGTCAGGCCGCCAGTCCCGGATGTCGAGCATGACTGTTTCGTTGATCCGGAGACCCACCCGCCGCCATAGCGACGCGGCGAGGTAGTCGCGCGCCGCGGGCAAGTACTTGCGCGACTCTGGCAGAGCCTCCCGCCATTCTCTAAAGAGGGTGTCTATCTCGTTCCCGTTTGGAGGCACACGGATCATGCCGCCGTAGTCCGCCTTCGCTGGCCGGTTGAACTCGTCAACGGGCTGGACGACAACGTGGCCGGTGAGGTTGTGAATTTCGCCCTGGTACCGGGCGGAGAGGAAATCAAAGAAGCGTGCGAGCGTGCCTGCTTTGGAGTGGACCGTGCTCTTGGCCAGGCCACGGACTTTCCGTTCCCGGTTCAGAAACCTGTCGACGTCTTCCGGCGCGGCGGTCCAAACGTGGTTCCCGAGGAAACGAAGAAACGCGAAGATCACCGAACGTTCTTGAGTGATGTAGTCGTCAGTGATTCCGGAGGCGGCTGCGGCAAGAGCGAATTGGTCTACGAGCTCTTGTTCGAAGTCGTCGAGTTCTTGAGGCGACAAAGACCGGTTGGCCAATGCCGGGCGCACGACGGCAAGCTTCACCAACGTGGCCTCACTTCAGCAGGGATGAACAGAACTCAAGAAAACCATATAACCTTCAGGAATCCTGATGAAATTTCATTCTCGTCATATTCGGTTGGAAGGCCCGGGATTGCAGTTCGTTAGCGCTGGTGCGGGTAGGAGGGTGCCGTGGGAACCCGCGGCAGTTGCGACAAGTGGGTCGGCCGTAGCGAACTTCACCGTCGCTTCAACGCCCAGGACCTTCGACCGTCAGTCCAACGAGTGGAAGGACGGGGAGACGCTTTTCCTTCGGGCGTCCGTGTGGTGGGAGGCTGCGGAGAACGTGGCCGAGTCCCTGACCAAGGGCATGCGCGTGATCGTCAGCGGCCGGTTGAAGTCCCGGTCCTACGAAACCAAGGAAGGCGAAAAGCGGACCGTGATCGAGCTCGAAGTCGACGAGATCGGCCCGTCCCTGCGTTATGCGAACGCCAAGGTCAACCGCACCCAGCGCAGCAACCAGGGCGGACAGGCCGGCGGCGGCTTCGGTGGCCAGGGGAACGGCAACCAGGCATCGCAGTCAGCCCCGCAGGATGACCCTTGGGCCATCCCCGCAACCAGCAACGCAGGCAGCGGCTGGGGCAACGGCCCGGACTCCGAACCCCCGTTCTAACCAGTACACCTGTCGGAGTCAGCAGATACGCTGACCCCGACAGGCTTCACTCTTACCCTTCAATGACAGGATCCCGAATGGCCGAGAACTTGCCCACCTTTGAAGAAATGCGGGCCCGCGCTTTCGCGCTCCTGGGGGACGCCGAGGACGAGCTCCGCTCAGACTGGCAACCCGGGACCGGGCCCACCGCGGAACAAGGCAGAGCTGCCACTGAAGCCAAGCAAGCCATCGCCCAAGCCAAAGCCGCCCTCGACCGCGCCGGCCGCTGACAGACTACGAGCAAAGGACACGACAATGACGCATGCAGATAACCTCCGCGCCTGGGCAAAGGGCATGTATACGATCGAGGCGGCCACCGAGCTGCTGATCCGGGCCTTTGGGGGGAAGTTTGCTGCCCCTGGTAACCCGTGGGTCCATACAAGTGCAGAGCCGCAAGGACCCGGTCAGGTGAGTGCCTGGATCGACTTCGCAGCCATCCCGGATGAGACGGGCGTGCTCTCCGGTGGCGAGCGTCGGTTCCTGCTATTGGCCGCGTCGTTGGCTGAGGATGTCCCTGTGGTTCTGGGTGATCTGGTGCCGGGTCTTGACCGGGAAAACCTTGATCTGGTTCTGGCTGCCATTGCACACGCCGGCGGCAGTCACCAGCACTCTGATGTCCGCTTCAGCGAGGACGGTTCCATGTCGTTGGGGAAGGGTTACCTGGACAGCCTGCACCCGTGGCCGCAGGTGCTGCGTGCAGTCAAGTAACCCCGAGGTGTGGTGATGGCGAAGCCCAAGAAGATTGCGGCGTTCACGCCTTACTACACGGAAGAGCAGGCCGAGGAGGTCCGTGCCGCTTTCGTGAATGCCGGCAAGCCTGAAGAGGGTGATGCGAGCGTTTCGGACTTCATTGTCCGGGCCAGCATGCGTGAGGCGAAGCGCTTGCAGCGCAAGTACAACGGCGGCAAGCCGTGGCCTCCGGTGAAGGCCGGGGATCTGCGCCGCGGGCAGCGGACTATGGATGAGATGCAGCACCGGAACGAGGGCACCTAGCGATGGGAAAGTTGACCGAAGACATGAACCAGCCCCGCTTCCTGACTTTGGCCCAGGTCGCCGACGAGTTGAACGTGAGACAAAGCCTCGTTCAAGGTCTTATCAGGACGGGGGAGTTGCGTGCTTTTCAGGTCGGTGGAAGGGGCATGTGGCGCATTGGCCGACAGGACGTCGAAGACTACATTGACCAGGCCTACCGGCGTACCGCTGAGCGCATAGCGGCCGGCGATCTCGAAGATGGGACTGAGGCCGAGGCTCAGGAGTAGCTAGTCGGGCACATAGCGGGGCCTGATTTCTAGGCCGACGATCTGAGGTTCCCCTAGGCCAGGGCTGAAGACGGTGAAGAAATACTCGAACTCGCCGTCATTCCCCCTTGAGCTGCAGATGGCGGCGTTGCCGATGTCGTTCGATCGCCGCTTGCACGGTCGGTCCGCCTTCATCTCGAAGTCAACCCCTGATAACACTGCTGTGATGTCGTCCGCCGTGAGCTCTTTTCCAGTCTCCCAGGTCCGGTGAAGACTGGGGCATGGGTTCGTGCTGATGCACATGAACCGCTCCGGCCGGACAGTCTCCCGGGTCAGTTTCCAGTCGGCCGGGATGGCGAAGCGATCTGCCTGTGACAGCATTCGATCGGTTACTTTGTCCTCGGCGGACCGGACCACGAAGAAGGTAGTGGCAGTAAGAACCAGGATCACCGCAAAAACTAACCAGAGTTTGTGCTTCACTGAATCCCCAATCCGTGCCTGTTCCGGCCAGCCTAACCCTGTGCTTGCCCCTTCCCCAGGACACGCCCGCAGTTCTCCCGCAGAACTGCCGGTGCCTTGGCGCACCCTGGTCCCGCGGACGACCAACCCGCGCGCGTTTAGAGATAGGGAAGGCCGGCACCTATGACAGGTGGCCGGCCTTCCTCAGTTTTCTTAGGCAGACGCGCTTCTTGTGAAACCTTTTGCTGCGGCTGGTGCCGTTGCTTGGATCACGCGGGCCTGCGGTACTGGGTGGTGATGAGCGCCGCCCTGCAGCTTGTGGTTGTCACCGCCCGTTACCGGGCTGGAGGTCCCCCGAGCGCCTTACAAGCCGGCCACTGCTTGCGGTTCCGTCGCTGCCCAACCCCGCCCCGCCTGGACGGTGTGTGTCGTCCCTGCTGGAGAGACCCGACCCCTGCGATAGGTGGGTCGGCGGCGCAGGTGGTGGTCCATGGGAAAGGGCTCCGTTGGTGACTCCAGTGTTCCCAGGCTGTGCACATTCGCCGGTCCCGGCGGTGAGGTTCGTACCTTGGTGTCCTGGCGTTTGTGTGCAGCCGGTCAGGTGGGTCCCGTCGTCCACATGTGTGCGGGAAAAGCCCGAAGGTTTTAGCTTTTGCCGTGCCCATGTGGGCGAGGGGCTTAATGATCCTGCGCGGTTTCCTCGTCGGCTGAGTCGGTGTCTGCTGCGATGCCGTTGGGGGATCCGGCGGTCTTGGCCTGGGCTTTGCGGCGCCGGCCCGCGGCGGCGGGTTCGAGGCCGAGCTTTTTGAGTTCGTCAGGGCTCCAGCCGTCGCGGGTTGCTTTGACGTAGGCGCGTTTGTCGTCGCGTTCAGCGGCGGCGAGCTGGTCTTTGAGGTCGGTCACGCGCTGGCGTGCCTGGACAAGTTCTTCGACGGACTTGATGCGTGAGTTGAGCAGGGCGCGTGCCTGGTTTTTGGTCTCTTCGATGTTGATGGAAGCCATGGTGTTCGGTGTGCCTTTCGTGGTGTTGCTGTTTTAGCGTTCGAGGTCGGGGGCGCTGAGGTATGCGTGGGGTGCGCCTCCGGGTCCGGGGGAGGTGTCGCCCGCGCTGCTGTGGAGTGCGGCGCTGGGGTGTTGTGGAAAGGAGAGTTCGGCGAGTCTTATTGAGGCTGGCAGGGGCGCCTGGTCGCTGCCGATCCTTTGTTCGTGGTGCTCGATGACTTCTGCGAGTGTTACCCGGTCGCTGGAGCGGATCACGTCGGCCGTGGGCGGGATCTCCGCCGCGACCATCATGGCCAGCGTTTGGGTGTGGTGGCGTTCAAGCGGAGGGAGGGCCGCTTCGATGCTTCGCGTCAGTTCGGGAAGTATCGATTTCTGGTCCGACGTCAGCGGCGGTCCGGCATCTCGGTCGGTGTCCGGTGCGGTGCGGTGGCTGTTGTCTTCCGGGTCTGCCGGGAGGTTCACCTCGATGTTGACGGCGTGGCCGTCCTGGACGATTCGGGCGCTTGTTCCGGTTACCTGCAGGTGGCGGGTTGCGACATTGTCGATGCTCGCGCACACCTGGTCGGTGCCACCGCTGAGACGTTCTTCGGCAGCTTGCTGGCGCGCGAGGTTGACAGGGTTGAGGTCCCGGTCGACGCGGAGTTCGATATAGATGTGACTCGGGCGTGAGGCGGTCGCCTGGTGGTAGGTGGCGAGCTCAACTCGGGGTGCTGGTTCCGCCGGGTAGTCGGCTTCGGGTTCCCAAAGTTCGTCGTCTGCGTAGGGGCCGTCGTAACTGTCGACTGCTGCTAGTTCGTCTGCGATCCGCTCCTTTTCCGCGCGGGCCTTGGCAGCGGTGGTGATGGCGCCCAAGGTGTTCTGATCGGTTCGGGCTGCGTCAAGAGCTGCGATGAGTTCCGCGTCCGGAAGGAAGTCTCGGGCGACCATGTTTGCGATGTCGTCGGCGGACCAGTCTGGCCCGAATTCCACTTCCCGCGGGTTCACGACGATGCAGTGGGAGCCGTATTGGTCGGTGAGTGCGGGAATTGTCTTGTTGATGTGGTCGGAAATAGCAATGTTGGTGATGAACGGGTCGCTGTCGAGCTGCCCGTCGTTGATGGCCAGCGCCAAGTTTTCCCATGCTCTGGCCACGTCTGCGCTGTGTTCAAAGCAGCGTGTTCTTTTGGACCACCACCGGTTGGTGGGGTCGGCGTCGGCTTCGGCGTACTGCCGGCGTTGACGCGGGTCGTTCATGTCCTGAATGTAGTCCTGCCTCATTACGTCCCCCTTCGTGAATGTCGCATCGGGTTCGAGTCTATTGACTCAGGGCCGCGCGTCCGGGGTGCGACACGCGGCCGATGGCCACCGCCAACCACGCGCATTGGCGTGAAGGGCGGGAACCGCAACAGCGGCGGAGCAAGCTATACATTTACACGGGCGTAAATGGCGTGTCGCTCACAGCCCTGCGGCTGTTTGCTTGGCACACTGGCTTGTGTGGTCCCCGGTTTTGGGGTCGCTGCGCTGGGCTTTTGAAGTGCTGGGCCGTTGAGGGAATTGGGGGAGTGTGTGTCTGCCGAGAATGAGAAGCCGCGCTCCAAGCTTTCCAAGCGGCGGCGGGCGAATGCCCCGGCGGGGACGAAGAAGCGCCGCGATGTCTGGGTGACGGCGGAGGAGGAAGCGGCCTTGGTCGCGAAGGCTGCCCGGCAGAAGGTCACGGTCCCGAACCTGCTGCTGACTGCTGCGCTGTCGGAAGCCTCCGAGGCTCCAACGGAGCGCAGGGCTGCGATGGCCGAGCTGATGGCGATCCATACGTTGCTGGCGCGGGTGTCGAACAACGTGAACCAGATCGCGCGGCACGCCAACGCGGGCGATGAGTTCCCGCAGGACGCCAAGGCGGCGCTGGCGTATGTGCGCGAGGTTGCGATGCGGATTGACCGGACGATCGAGGGGCTGATGTAGGCCGATGATTCCGAACATCACCCGCGGCTCACGGATGTCCGGGCTCATGCTGTACCTGGCCTCCACCGATGCGGATAAGACGAAGAACGCGCACACCGACCCACATCTGGTGGCCGGCGACGCGGCCATCATGGCCTGGTACGACGACGGCGTCCTGGACAGGGCCGACGCGGTCGCGATCGCGAAGCATTTGGACCAGCCGCGCAAGGCCTTCGGTGTCGAGGTATTGCAGAAGGATTTCCGCTGGGACCCGGTCAAGAAGGAACGCGTACCGAACGGACACAAGCACGCCGATGTGTGGCACTGCTCCCTAAGCCTCCGCGCCGAGGAAGGTGCACTGACGGATCAGCAGTGGGGCGACATCGCGAACGACTTTGTCGACGCCATGGGCTTCACCGAGGCCATCGGAAAAGCCCAGTGCCGGTGGGTAGCGATCAACCACGGAACGAGTGAGAACGGCAACCACCACATCCACATCGCCGTGTCCCTCGTCCGCGAAGACGGCACCAAAGCCTCCACGCACGGCGACTACAAACGCGCACAACAGACCTGCCGCGAACTGGAAACCAAGTACGGGCTCGAAGAGCTCTCCAGCGTGCACGCCACGCGGGGCTACGACCGGGCAGAGAAGGCCACTGCTGTCCGGGACGAACGCGAAATGCACCGCGCATCCCTGGCCCGCAAGGTGCGCGCCAGCGCCACCGCATCCGAAAACGAAGCGGAGTTCGTCCGCCGCGCCCGGGACACGGGACTGCTGGTCCGGCCGCGGTACGCGAAGAACACTACAGATGTCATCGTCGGCTACTCAGTGGCCGAACGGCCGAAGCCGGGGGAGAGGCCTATCTGGTTCGGCGGCGGCACCCTCGCCACCGACCTGCGCCTCGGTGCGTTGCGGCAGGAATGGCCCGACACCCCGCAGGCTGCGACAGAAGCTGCCGCCGAATGGAACGCCGCCGCACGGAACAAACGGAAGGCCAACCCCCGCGGCCCGGAGAGGGGCACCCCGGATCCCCAGTTGTGGGTTGACTACACCCGCAACGCCACCGAACTGGCAGACCAGCTGCGAAGCATCCCACGGGACGATCACGCGACGTGGGCCAAAGCGGCCAGGGACGTTTCGGGCGCGTTCGCGGCATGGTCCTACCGGCTCGAACAAACCCCCGGACCACTGGCCGCCACGGCCGCGGAACTGTCCCGCACCGCGCAGCTTCGTGCACCCCGGCAGCACGGCAAGCCTGTCGCACTTCCCTCCATTGCCGGCACGGCGATGTTGTTCATGGCCGTATCGAGCAAGAACAAGACGGCAGCGCAGACCGCGCTCATGGTGCAGCTGATTAACACCGCCTTCGCGGTCTATGAAATGCATGCCCAGTCAGGCCGGACCCGGGAAGCCCAACGCATCCGTTCAGTGGTCGAGAACCAGCTGGCCCCGTTCACCGCGACCATGCCCAAAGCCATACCGGTGGGAGCAGAACAGCAGCCGGCCCGAGAGTCAGCGCCGTCCAGGGCAGTTGATATTGGACGCCGCGGCTTGGCCCCCATCCGCCCAGGATCTGTGCTGCCAACGACACCCACACCGGCCATACCCGCGAAGACCTACCAACCCAGCCGACGCGACTCCGGGCCGGGACTCGACCGATAAGAATCACACCACCAGTGCAAGGGGAACACCATGAGTGAATCAGATGGCATCGACGACATTCTCGACAACGGAATACGGCAATCCCTGATGGTCGCATCCCGCATCGCTGAGACGCTCGCCCGCCGCCGGCAAGAGGCCCAGCGGCAGCAGGAACACCAGGACATCCAAGTGGCGCACGAAGCCCGTGCGCGCGTCGCCGCCGAACGCACCGCCGCCCACGCCGCACTCGCCCCCGTGCACAATGATCAATGGTGGGACAAGGCCCAGCCGGCAGACATCGCGACGGCCCATGCCGTCGCGGAAGGTTGGAAAGACCAGGATCCCACCGCCCTGCACGCATCCGAAAAGATCCGGCAGGAAGTCCTTGCCCGGTACGGCATCGACACCCACGACGTCGGGCCGGACACGATCTCCCTCGAAACGAGGATCCAAGCCACCTCAACTGGACCGCGGAACCAAGGCAACGACGACCACCAAGGCCAGCTCGCACAGGCCACCGCCTGGGCCGCTAAACACCAACCAGAATTCTTTGCAGACTGGCAGCGGCGCAAAAACTTCACCGACACCGTGGACGCTGAGCGCTCCGCTGAATCGGAGCTGATCCGCCACTGGCAAACGGCCACCGGCGAAGCCGCCCGGCCAGCCAATGCTGACCAGGTCCCGGCACAAGCCCAGGACGACCATCAGGTGCAGCTGGCCCAGGCCCGCGCATGGGCCGCAGAACACGACCCGGATTTCTTTGATGACTGGAAAAGGCGCCACGGCTTTGCGGATTCCGTCGCCGATGAGCACCGCGACGAGAGGAATCTGATCCAGCGCTGGCACAACGCCGTCGCCCAGGAAGACACGCGCAAGGCAGCCATCGAACATGAAAAGGCCATGCAGTTGCTCGCAGCTGCCCGCGCAGAAGAACTCCGCACCCAGGCCAAGACACTGGCACCTGAAATGGAGCGCCACCACGTCCCGGAGGAGTACCTCGCCAACCACGAGCTGGCAAAGGCTCTGCAGAAAGCCCACAACGCGAAAACCCCTGCAGCTGTGACAGCAGCCGACGCTGAAATCCAGGAGCGCATGTTCCTTATCGGCAAGGACGGTATCAACGGCCCCGACATCGACCAACTGCGCCACGAGACCACCGCGAACGTCAACGGCGTGCGGGACGCCCACTTCAAGGATCCCGCGTTCGTGCAAGCTGCCAAGGAGATGCACGAAGCCAGGCTCCTGGCCGAGGGCGGCTTCAAAGGCACCACGTTCTCCGCACCGGAACAACGATACGAACAAGCCGAAAAGGAACTCTTCACCCGCCTCGAGGGCCTCGGCCGCGACATCGAGAACCGCGTCACCGGCAACAACAACCGGCTCAAAGACCAAGGCCTCAAGGCGGAAACCGCGCCGGAGGCCGGCTACGGCTCCGCTGAGCACCACGAAAAATTCGCCGACTCCCTGGAAAACACCGGAGCGAATGAAACCCAGATCCGCGGGCGCCTTGCCGCAGCCCGCAGCGAGGGCACACACCCCAGCTCAGCGGTAACCCCGGGCAAGGGCGCAACCAAAGCGAGAAAGTCCCGCCGAGGCGCCACGGTAGGGGCAGAACGGGGCAAGAACGGGTTGAGCCGATAGCAAAGGAAAAGAGGATCACGGACACCCTGTAACCATTTACGGCTGTTTGGTTTAGGGTCCCGGCGGCGACGGGGCGTGAGACCTGCGCGGGCACCAGCAGGGCAAGAAGCCGTTCTGCAGCGACGCTTGGCACTGCTTCTTATGAAGGAAATCATATGACGCGAGAGTCTGGACCCAAATCCGGTACCGAGGACAGGCTCTGGCACATACTGCGGACTTTAGCGTGATGACCTAAGGCCCGATAACGCACGGGTAAGCCAGCTCCCTTAATTGTCCAGACGGTGTCTGGACAATTAAGGGAGGCGGTCGGAACCTCCGGCTACTGTGGAAGCCATGACGCAGCTCGACCCCGAACTTCCCGGAGATTACGCGGCCGCATTGGCGGCCTTGAAAAGCCTCGTACGGGAAGCTCAACACCGGGCTCAACGCGTGGTCAACGCAGCCATGATTGAGCTCTACTGGAACATCGGACGCACAATTCTGGACAGACAGCAGAACGAGCCGTGGGGGAGCAAGGTCCTCGAACGGCTCGCGCGCGACCTGCGGGCCGAGTTTCCCCACATGAAGGGTTTTTCCCGCACCAACGTTTACAACATGCGTGCCTTCGCCGCGGCTTGGAACGGCCCGGAACCAATTGTCCAGACACCGTCTGGACAATTGAGCTGGAGCCACAACGTTGCACTCCTGAACAAGCTCCCGGAGCACGAACTCCGACGATGGTACGCCTCTAAAGCTGTGGAGCACGGCTGGTCGGTAGCCGTTTTGGAACACCAGATTCTTACCAAACTCCACCACCGCACAGGTGCAGCACTGAACAACCTCGAGGCGAGACTGCCAGGTGAGGGAACCGCCTTGGCGCGGGAAGTGGCCAAGGACCCACTGGTGCTCGACTTCTTAGGGCTCACAGAAGAGGCCGAGGAACTCGCCATCGAGGAAGCCATGACGCTGCGCATGTCCCAAACACTGGCAGAGTTTGGTAAGGGCTTTGCCTTCTATGGTCGGCAGTACCACCTCGATGTAGGCGAAGGCTTCTACATCGACCTCCTCCTGGTGCACGTACCCAGCAACAGGTTCGTCGTCGTTGAACTGAAGGCCGGCAAATTCAAGCCGGAACATTTGGGTCAACTCAACTTCTACGTATCGGCCGTCAACGACCTCGTGAAGTTCCCCGGGATGGCACCCACCGTAGGCATCCTGGTCTGTGGATCCAAACACGAGCCCACAGTCCGCTACGCGCTGGACGGATCCTCACAGCCCATCGCCGTCGCCTCATATACCTATGACACCCTGCCCCCGGAGGAACGAGAAGCGCTCCCCTCACCAGAAGCAATCACGGCCGCGCTCGATCAACGTGCCAGCGAAGAGTCACCCGACGGCGAGTGACCTTCAGCCGCGTCGGCCTGATATTTTCTGGTGTTCCTGAGCGGTCAAACCGCAGGGTAAGGGTGTCCGGTTGAAACCTAAGACCCTCTCGCCTGCGTGTGCGGAATCGTCCGTTTGGCCCCTATCCTGACGGCCCTGCCAGGATCAATCTGACGTCCGGTTGGGGTGTGCCCAATGCTGGCAGAAGTAGGCGGCGGGAGCATCGTGGACTGAGGCGAAGCATTCGGGGAATTCCGGACCGTATTTCAGGGTCTTGAACAGCGCCTCGCTGTTATTCCGAATTCTTATCTGGGGTTCGTTTTGCCCTGTACGTAACGGCGGTAAGAATCCTTTTCTTGCTCTAGCCATATCCACTCAGCCTCGCCGGACGCGCACTGGCCTTTGGTTTGCTCGTGGTCAGCGTCGACTTGCTCACCGGGATAATGGGTATGGCTTCGCTTGGTCAAGTGGCCTACTTTGGGGCTGGCGCTTATACAGCCGGCCTAGTTGGCATTTATGTCTCAGACAGCGGCCTGGTTCAGCTAAGTGTGGGCGCTGCGACCGGAGTCGTATTGGCGCTACTGACGGGTGCCGTCGCGGTGCGTACTGCGGGCACGGTGTTTCTTATGATCACCCTAGCTATCGGCGAGGTCGCCCACATCGGTGCTGAATCCCTCGATGTGGTCGGCGCGAGCAACGGCCTGGCTGGTATCCCTCCGATCAGCGTACTCCCCGGTGGGGCGCCGCTGGCCTTACCT
The DNA here is from genome assembly GCF_040224115.2 of Pseudarthrobacter sp. WHRI 8279. Taxonomy (NCBI): domain Bacteria; kingdom Bacillati; phylum Actinomycetota; class Actinomycetes; order Micrococcales; family Micrococcaceae; genus Pseudarthrobacter; species Pseudarthrobacter sp. WHRI 8279. The sequence continues at coordinate 88,919 of NZ_CP168163.1, forward strand.
GGTCACGTCTACTGGTGGATTTTGGCAGTCTTTCTCGTCGGTTACTGCGTCGCCACAGTCGTCAGCCGCTCGCCTCTGGGTCGATCGATGCGTGGAGTGCGGGACGGGGAACTCCGGTTAGGCGCGTTGGGTCAGACCTCTTACCCTGTCAAGCTGCTCGGTTACACCATTGCGGGTGGTGTTGCGGGCGCCGCCGGGACAGCATGGGTCGCCCAGACAAATTTCATGTCTCCGGACGACATGGGTTTCGAAATTGCTGCCTTGGCGCTTCTCTGTGTCGTGCTCGGTGGAGCCGGGAGCCTCTGGGGACCGGTGATAGGCGCATGCCTTGTCATTTTCGTGCGTGACTGGCTGGGCGGATATCTTGAGGGCCGGGGCACACTTCTGCTCGGGATTATCTTTGTCGTCGCCGTGTACTTGTTGCCAAAGGGCTTCGCTGGCATCAGGTTGCGCAGACTGCAAAGAAAGGGAGATCGGTCATGACGAGTACTTCAGACAGCGCCATACTCGATATTCGGGATCTTACGCTCAGCTTCGGATCCCTCACGGCCGTCGATGCGGTCACGTTACGTGTTTACCCAGGTGCGCGCCACGCGCTTATCGGGCCCAACGGCGCGGGTAAATCTACGCTCTTTGGTGTCATTGCTGGCCGTCTTCGTCCCACGAGCGGGAAGGTTTTTTTCAACGGCCAAGACGTCACTGGGCTGCGGGAGGCGGGTCGGGCACGGGCCGGTCTGCTGCGCACGTTTCAACATTCCAGCCTCTTTTTAGCCATGAGTGTTCTGGATAACGTGCGCCTCGCGGTGGAACGGGCGACTGGCCAGCCCCGGCGCCCCTGGCCCAACCCATTTGCGGATCTTGCTGTCACTGAGGCTGCTATGACGCATTTGGAGACTGTGGGGCTGGCATATCGGTCTGCTTCGCTATGTGGCGTGTTGTCCCACGGTGAACGACGTCAAGTTGAGGTGGCCATGGTGCTCGCTTGCAACCCCCGGATGGTCCTTTTTGATGAGCCAACAGCAGGAATGTCGGTGGCGGAGACTAACCGTTTCGCTGAGATCGTGGAGTCATTGCCTAGAGAGGTCACTGTGGTTGTCGTTGAACATGACTTGGACATCGTCTTTCGTCTGGCTGAACGCGTCAGCGTGCTCGCAGCCGGACGGCTCATCGCAGATGGAACACCGGAGCAAGTGCGCGCAGATGACGGCGTGCAGGAAGCCTATCTTGGTCGAAACAGCAGAACCGCCCTGTTCGGAGCGGCCTCATGAATGGCGGGCCGCTGCTGGAGGTCAAGGACTTGGTGTCCGGTTATGCGGGCAGTCGGGTACTCGATGGGATCTCTCTAACGGTGAATGCGGGCGATGCTGTGGCCATTCTGGGTCGCAATGGAGCAGGCAAGACCACCCTCTTGGAAACAATTATGGGGATGGTAAGTGCCTCGGGTGGCCACGTTCGGGTAAATGGCAAAGACGTAACCGCCAAGGCTCCAAACGTGGTCTCACGGGCCGGTGTGGGGATAGTTCCACAAGGGCGGCGCGTCTTCGCACCATTGACCGTGGAGGAAAACTTGGAGATAGCGCTGCGCAAGCGCTCGGGGGATTGGTCGATTGAGCGGGTCTATGATCTCATGCCACGCCTTCGGGAGCGCCGGACGAACCTCGGCTCACAGCTATCTGGTGGCGAGCAGCAGATGCTCGCCATCGGTCGAGCGCTGCTGGGTTCTCCTCGACTAATGCTGCTCGATGAGCCTTCCGACGGGCTGGCTCCCACGGTTGTCGAACAGGTCGGGCAGATTATTGTCGACTTGGCCAGCTCCGGAATGGCCATTCTGATCGTGGAACAGGATCTCCGACTTGCCTTTGCTGTCTCCGAAGACATTGCAATCATGCGCAAGGGAGAGATCGTCCACCGGAGTAGCGTGGCGGATTTTCGGAGGGACGAACGACTTGCACAGAATCTTCTGGGGGTGGGCTGAGAAGCGTCGGAACCGTGGGATTTGGTCCACTATTCGATCCCTCGGTCGAATCGAGGCGAGGCGTTCGGCCACGAGCTCGGAGATTGCTTCCAAAGATTGATTCGCGGATGTGCGTGAGTTGAGTTGCACCGGCGAATGAAGCCGCAAGAGAACGTGCAGGTGCTGAAGAACTAAGCCTCGTGTCTCATTAGAGCCCTCCCCGAGAGTTCGACTCATTTTCCGAAACATAGACCTCACGACGTCAGTGCTCTTCGCGAGAAACTGGCCACCACTCCGCACAGTGATCACGCCGCCTGGGCGCGCAGGGCAGCCGCATTTGGTGTGTGGTCCAGGCGCATCGAACAGACCCCGGGGCCGCTGGATGACGCCGCACGTGAGCTGTCCAAATCAGCCCAGCTTCGCCGCTGCCCGGGGCGGCCGGCGGTCGCGCTCCCGTCTGCACGGGGCGCGACAATGATCCTGCCGGCTGCCAGCTCAAAGAGTGAACGGGCAGCCTACGCCCTGATGTTCCGGCAGCTCGCCCAGACAGCGCGGGCCATCCACGACATCCACAAAGCCACCGACGACCTGCGACGCGTCCGCGGCCTTGCCGCAGCGGTGATCAAAGTCGTTGAAGCCAGCGCCCCGACACAGACCATCAAGGCGCAGCCCTCACTATGGAAGCATTGCGGGAACAGCACCCGGGAGCCCGCGAAGAAGCCTTCCGGGCGCGGCTCATCGCCGAATGGTCACGGGGCGGTAGGGGACTGTATCAGGGATGCAGGGGTCCATGGAGGCCTGTCGCGGACCTTGATTTCGATGCGTTCCGCATCCTGGATCTTCATGACTTGCTCACCTTGCTGGGACGGATAGGTAGGGCGGTATAGTCCTGCGCTTTTTCATACAGGGTTCGAGGTTCGACGCCATAGGCTTCCAGCCAGAGAGCGTCCGCAGTAACGGCCATGTCCTTGACATATCCGGTCCGGATGGTTCGGCCTTCTTTCTGAACCTGGACCTGCCTGCCGGCTAAATCCTTCCAATCTGTCAGCGGCCATTAGGAATTGCCCACGGGCGGCCAGAGGCCTGCCCGCCGATGGCCACCTCGACTGCCCGCCGGCGGTCACCAATAGACCGTCGTATTGGCCGCCTGTGGGCAGGACGCTCTTGAGCCAGGCGCCATAATCTGCGGCTCGGCCGGAGAAGCACCGTGCCTACACACCAGTGGAGCCGCGTTAACGAACGGGATGGGCCCCAGGGCGTCTCCCGGGGATCATTGGGCCCGACCGGACGGAAGGGCGGGAACAGTCTCCGCAGACCGTCAGGCGGTTTGGCGTCGGGAATCGAGCTGAACCGTGTAGCCAAAGGGGACTTCATTGCTGAGGCCGACGACGAAGTGCCCGTCTTCGAGCCGGGTCACGAGGATGCCGTGCGTCCGTTGCCGCCTGGCGCTCTCGATCATCCGGTCGACCGCCGCAGCGATGCAGCGGTCCATGGAGGCCCGGTCGCGGACCTTGATTTCGATGGGTTCCACATCCTGCATGTTCATGACTTGCTCACTTCGCTGGGTCGGACGGGTAGGGCGGTATAGCCCTGCGCTTTTTCATACAGGGTTCGAGGTTCGGCGCCGCAGGCTTCCAGCCAGAGAGCGTCCGCAGTAACGGCTACGTCCTTGACATACCCGGTCCGGATAGTCCGGCCTTCTTTCTGAACCTGGACCTGCCTGCCGGCTAAATCCTTCCAATCTGAATGGTCTCCCATGGATCTGCCTTTCGTATCGCAATTCATTGTCTTGCTTGTGCCTGCGGCCTATTGCCCGCGCGCGCTCCGAGGGTGCGCTCCAGCCACGCCAATTGGGAGACGCAACTTAGGCCTGCGCGCTCTCCCACCTCGAGTACTCGCTCGAAGTTGTCGGACGATGGTGGCGGCGCCGAGTGTTCGCGGGGTTTCCGACCCTCACAGAGTGTGTTTTGGCTGGCCGTCTGCGGGCATCTTTGATGTCCATGACCGGGCAAACCGCGTGGCCGCCACCGTGCACCGAACTGGCCGCATGTGGGTAGTTTTTCATGGCCGCTAACACCAATCTGCATGGTCTCCCATGGAGTTGCCTTTCGTATCGCAATTCAATGTTTTGCTCGTGCCTGCGGCTTATTCCCCGGGAATTCCCACCCATCGGTCGACTCGGACCAGCATCTGCGGTCCGAACCAGGAAGCATCTCGCCGTCACAAACGGGCATGTCGTGCGCTCCACGGGTGCGATCCAGCTACGCCAATTGGGAGACGCACCCTAGTACTACAGCCGCGCTTATTGTCGCGCTTGTCGTTTCCGGTAGTGGTGTTCGCGTGCGCTTATCTTCAGCTAGCTCCAGTTCGCCGGGTTCCCCGGGATTCTCGGACGGCAGCGGAGCGGGCTGGGAATTTTGTTAGGTCCTGTTAACCGCCCTTGGCGCCCGGCCTTTCCAGTCGGGCGCCAAAGGTTGACGATGATCTGAGCTGCCATGGAACCACGGCGGATTTTTTTGGGTTGTCGCCTTCCCGGTCCGCAGGACTTCCTATCTGTGAAGCAGCCCGCCATTGACAGAGATTGTTTGTCCAGTGATGTAGCTGCTCTCGTCGGAGAGGAGGAAGGCGGCAAGGCTGGTCATGTCGTCGGGACCGGCTGTGCGGTGCAGAGCTTGGCGAGCCATCATTGCCTCTTTTTGGGAGGAGGATACGGTGTCCCGCGATACTTCTGTGTAAACCGGACCCGGTGACAAGGTGTTGACCCTGATGCCGAATTCGCCCAACTCATGGGACAGTGAGAATGTCATGCCTGCCACCCCGCCTTTGCTTGCGACGTAATGCAGATAGCCCTGTCGTCCCATGGCGACGGCATCGGATCCGATGTTGATTATGCTCGCCCCTGCCGAGGCGCGCAGCAGCGGCAGGAGAGCTTTGGTCAGCAGCCAGGGGCCCTTGAGATTGACGTCCATGAGCCGGTCCCATTCGTCTGTGGATATTTCCCAGAACGGCTTCATGGTAATGGTCGAGAAGATCGCGGCGTTGTTGACCAGCCCGTCAACGCGACCGAATTCCTTCGTCAGCGATTCGGCAAGCTCAGCGCAGCTGTTGGCTGAGGCGACGTCGGTTGCAAAGGCAATTGCTTTTCCCTTGCTGCCGTTCTCGTTGAGGGCAGCTGCTGCCTTTTCCACGCTGTCTGCCGCACGGTCAGCGAGCACAACCGTTGCGCCTTCGTCCACTAACTTGCGCGTGTAGGCGAGGCCGATGCCTTGTGCCGCGCCTGTTACGACGACGACCTTGCCGGCCAAATCTGTATAGCTCATGAAAGTACCCATTCCCTGTATGTCTTTTCGTCTGCCGGAACAATCTCAGTGGAGAGGCACACGAGGCAGCCGGGGCAAAAGCTCTGCCTGATGACGATCGGTCTGTCGGTGAACAGTGCCGGGTCCGCCCTCACGCCCGGACCGGCCGCGATTGAGGGGCGTTCGTTCCGGATCGCACGGGTCATGGACGCTTGGACGGAGTCTCCGACTGTGGCCCCGCAGTGGCGGCATGCGACGGTGCCGGTGTCGGTCACTGCCAGGTTTGTATCGATGTTCATGCCGGTGCTCCAGTCTTTACTTCGTGCTCTGACAAGCCGGCGCGTTCGAGCCGGAGAATTTGCCGTTGGCGGGTGGTGGCGTCCAAGTCAACGGTGCCGGTTTCGTCGACTGCCACGCCGTAAACGCCCATGGCCGCCGGTTGTGAGACCTTGCCCTTGAGTACGTCCGATGCCACGTTCTGGGGTTCGCGCAGCAGCGGATCGCCGAGGCCGCCACCGCCCTGCCAGTGGGTGTAGTACACGTCCCCGACGCCCAGATCGGTCTCGAGGTGCGGCGGCACCGTGTGGCCTTCACCTCCGAGGTCTCCCAGGGAGGAGGGCATTTCACCGGTCTTGAATTGCTCCGGGACATTGGATCCGCGCACGAGAACGTCATATTGGGTGGCTGCGGGGTATCCGCCGGCGAGGCCGGGCGCCTGCGGCACCGCCTTGCCGGGGGCTGAGACAACTATGTGGACCGCACCGACCGGTGAGTCGTGTGGGATGAAGCAGCTTGAGCCTCCAACGCCGCCACGGTATTTCCCGGGTCCGCCAGAGTCTTCTTCTTCGCGGCGCCACAGGTACAGAATCGGAAAGCTGAATTCGTTAATTTCGACGTCCGCGACCCTGCCCATCGGGATGCAGTTCAGACCGCCGGTATCGACACCGTCGCCGTCGACTTTGGCGCCGAGGCCCCCGGCCATTGCGTCGCAAAGCATGGTGACGAATCCGCCGCCGCGCTGGTCGACGCCTGCGAGAACGGTAAGGTCCCAGGATCCGCAGCACACACTCATGAGGTGCTCGGAATGTTCCGGGTGGGTGGAGAGCATGCTGGCAATCGTTTCGGAGACTGCGTTCTGGGTCGACCAGGCGGAGGCGACCGAGCCCTTGCCGATCCCGGCCGGGAAGGTGCAGTTATTGATGGTGCCGGGTTCGCTGATGATCTCGATGGTGCGGTAGATTCCGCCGGGGGCCCACGGGATGTCAGGGCAGAGCATGCTCAGCACGATCGGCATGATCCCGCCGCGCAGGCCGGCCAGGGTGCAGTTGATGATGCCCTCTACCTGCGGATCGGTACCGGTGAAGTCAAAGATAAGCCGGTCACCGGTCTTGGTCATGTTCAGGACGATCTTGTAGACGTTCCGGTCTCCTGCCCGCCCACCGTCCTGGTGGGCCACGGCACCCCAGGTGCCGTCCGGGAGGTCCAGGAGTTTGGCGCGGAGTCTTGACTCGGAGTCATTCATCATGCGTTTCATGACGGCCTTGACGGTGTCGCGTCCGTATTTGTTGATAAGCGCGGTCAGCCGGTCGTGGGCGACGTTGTTGGCCCCGATCTTGGCGCGCAGATCCAGTGCCACGAGTTTGGGGACACGGGAGCGGCGCAGGTAGACGTCTTCAACGTCGGCGCGGACGGCGCCGTTTTCGACGATCTTGATCGGCGGTGTGGGCAAGGATTCCCAGAACACGTCCATGCCGTCGACCGACCAGCTGCCCGGAGAGACGCCGCCGAGGTCGACCTGGTGCGCTACTGCGCCGGTCCATCCGAAGAGCTCTCCGTCGTGGAAGAGCGGTGCGAGGACGGTGACGTCGTTCTGGTGCAGACCGCCGCCGACCCAGGGGTCATTGCACAGGAACATGTCGCCGGGGTTAATGCCCGGGTTGGCGCTGCGGTTCTCCAGTGTCCACTTCGCCGCCATGTCCAGTGAGGAGGCCAGCTGCATGTTGTATAGGCCGACCTGGACGGTATCTCCGGCTTCATCCATGATGGCGGCCCCGAAGTCGTTGCAGTCGGTCACGACGACCGATCCGCTCATCCGTTTGATTGCATCGCCCATCTCCTCCGTGATGGCCGCCAGACGGTGACGTATGACTTCGTAGGTGAGGGGATCCAGGCCACCCACGGTCGCGTCGTCGACGATGTGGAGGGACAGTGAGCCGATTCGGCGCTGATCGGTGCGAAGCGGGGCGGGCTGAAGCGCGAACTTTTCAGACCCGGAAATGGGAACGATAGGCATGATCAGTTCTCCTTGTCAGTTGAAGTGGTGGCGTAACGGATGACGAGATTGCCCAGACGGTCGACGGTCGCAGTCGTGCCTCGCGGCAGGGCAACCGTTGTTGTCGGTGCTTCCACGACGGCCGGTCCGGAGATCTCGTGACTCGCGCCGAGATCGCTGTAGTCGTAGATGTCGGCGGGTTCGAGTCCGTTGACGATGTCCAGGAAAACGTCCCTTGTCCCTGTTGGTGCAGGGGGAGTCTCTAGGACCGGGTGCTCGGGAAGTTCCGGCCGGATGGGCAGTGAGCCGACGGCCCGGACCCGGTAGGTGATGACCTGCAGTCCGGCCTCGCGGAAGCCGGATCCCTTTCCGTAGATGTTTTCGTAGAGCTGTTCAAACCGTTCGCCGACCGCTCCGATCTGGTCTGCGTCAAGAGTCCCAGAGGGAACGGGGGTGGAGACCTCCGCCATCTGCATGGTGTAGCGGATGTCGGCTTCTCGTTCGTACTGGATTTCTGAGAATTCCAGTCCTTGGTCAATCAGGCGTGAGCGCAGTTCCGTCTCGAGCCCGGCGAACGTTTCGTTGACGAGGTCGGCATCCGGCGGGAAATTGTGCGGTTGTGAGCGTTCCAGGGTCAAAACGATGTCCGACGCGGCGAGGCCATAAGCGGAGAAGACCGCTGCAGTCGAGCCCAGGGGAACCACGACTTCCTTGACGCCGAGGTCTGCCGAGTAGCTGGCGGCATGGACCGGCCCCGCTCCGCCGAAGGAGTACAGGACGAAGTCGCGGGGATCCTGACCGGAGTTGACCACGACCTTGCGGACGAGGTCTGCGGTCTGGGCGTTTTGAATTGCATAGATGGCTTGGGCCGCGTCGCTTACGGACAGGCCCAGAGGCTCCGCGATGTGCTTCCGGATGGCCTCGACCGAGAGCTCCTTGTCCAGTTTCTTGCGGCCGCCGAGGAAGTTGTTTGGGTTGATGATGCCGAGCACCATGTCCGCGTCCGTGACGGTCGGTTCGAATCCCCCTTCCCCGTAGCAGGCCGGTCCGGGCCGTGCGCCGGCGCTGCGGGGTCCGACTCGGAGGTTGCCTCCGGCGTCGACCCAGGCAATCGCCCCGCCGCCTGCACCGATCGTGTGCACGTCCACCATGGGGGTGCTGATTGTGTACTGGTTCAGGACGGTGCTGGTTGCCGTGACGGGCTTGCCGTCAGAAACCAGCCCGACCAGGAACGTGGTGCCGCCCATGTCGGTGGAGATGACGTTCCGGTGTCCCAGGGCTGCGGCCATTCGGGTGCAGCCGACGATGCCGCCGGTGAGGACCGATCCGATCGTGGATACGGCATGTTTGGGTGCCTCGTGCGCCGACACGCAGCCGCCGGATCCCTGCATGATGAGCAGGGAGCCTGCGAACCCGCGGTTTTTCAGCTCCTGCTCGAGCGGGCGCAGGTATGCGTCCAGCCTGGGGCCGACCTGGGTATTCATGATGGTGGTCGCGCTGCGGGCGTACTCCCGAATCCGTGGGCTGACTTCGCTGGAGAGCGCAACGTACATGTCGGGCTGTTCTTCGTGGACTATTTCGCGGATCCGCTGTTCGTGCGCGGGGTTGCGGAAGGACCAGAGCAGGGAGACGGCAATGGCTTCGACACCGTCGGAAAGCATCTGACGAACCGCTGTCCGAACTCCGGACTCGTCCAGGGCAACGAGTACGTCACCCTTGTAGTCAATTCGTTCGTTGATCTCATGGATCTGCTCGGAAGGAACGAGGGGTGCCGGCTTGGCAGTGCGCGCCATATCCTGGACCTCGTCGGTGCCCAGACCCGCGTATCGTCCCTCCAGGTTCATGATTGAAATCGAGTCGCCGTGGCCCTGGGTAGTCAGGAATCCGACCTTTGCGACGTCTCCGGTCACGAGCGCGTTCAGCGTTGAGGTCGTCCCGTGCACGATGTATTCGGTGTCGCCGAGGAGCTGGGATGTCGTCAATTCCAGTTCGAGCGCAAGATCGTCGATGGAGTTGAGAAACCCCTGGGCGAAATCCGGTGGTGTTGAAGGTGTCTTGGCCGCCGCGATCCTGTCCTGGTGGTCGGCGACAAAAGCGTCGGTGAAGGTTCCGCCGGTGTCGATGCCGATGACATACGTCATATGAATTCTCCCGAAAAGATAGATGAATGCCACGAACTTAGTCACGGCGAAGGGTGATCAGTTGTAGCTGCATTGGTGTTGGTGGCGCGCTGACGCCTGCCTGCAGGCGAAGTCTGGATGTTGTGATGAAGGGGTCTGCTTAGCAGGGTTACAGCATGATGTTTACGGTTTTTAGCTCGGTGTAGCTCAGTAGTTCTTCGATGCTTTCTTCGCGGCCTATGCCAGAAGCCTTGTACCCGCCGTAGGGGACATTGGGGAAGTGGCGAGAGGATCCGTTGATCCAGGTGAATCCGGCCTCCAGCTCACCGATGACGCGATGCGCGCGGGTGATATTTTCGGTCCAGACGCTGGCTGTCAGGCCATAGTCGACGCTGTTGGCGATCGTTATGGCTTCGTCCTCCGTGCTGAAGGTCAGGATGGACAGCACGGGGCCGAAGACTTCTTCACGGGCTATCCGGGTTTCCGGGCCCACGTCAGTGAGAACGGTGGGGGAGACATAGAAGCCCCGTTCGAACCCGTCCGGCCGGCCTCCGCCGGTCAGTACGGTCGCGCCCTCTGATTTGGCGATGTCGATGTAGTCGAGTGCTTTTTGGTACTGGGCGCGGGAAATCATCGTGCCCTGGTCGCATGTTTCGTCCAGTGGGTTGCCGATCGTGAGCGCGTTGACGATCTTGACCACCTTGGCGGTCACCTCGTCCGCTATGCTCTCGTGCACGAGGAGCCGGGAGTTTGACCCGCAGGATTGCCCTGACCAAGTGAAGTTCATTCCGGCGACGGCGCCGGCAGCGGCCTTGTCCAGATCGGCGTCGGGGAAGACCAGCATGGCGTTTTTTCCGCCGAGTTCGAGTGTGACCTCCTTGACGCCCGCCTCTGCGGCCTCGCGCTGGATTGACCGGCCTGTGGACTCGCTGCCGATGAAACCGATCCGACGCACCTTTGGATGCCGTACGATCGCACGGGGAACCTCGGAGCCGTTGCCGACCAGAATGGACAGAACGCCTTCGGGAAATACGTCAGCGGCGAGTTCTCCCAGGCGCAGGGAAGACAGTGGTGCGACGTCAGGGGCTTTGAGGATCACACAGTTTCCCGCGACGAGCGGTGCGGCAATCTTGCAGGCAAACATCAGCGGGTGATTGAAGGGCACGATGCGTGCCACGATCCCGATGGGCTCACGGAGGGTCATGTGGATGTTGCTGCTGGCAGGGATGGTTGTCCCCTTCATCTCCAGGGCAAACGATGCGAACATCCGCAGGTGAGCTACCGCCATGGCAACGTCGTTGCGGGCATTATTGATGGGAGACCCGGCATCTATCGCATCCAGGAGAGCAAGTTCTTCCGCGTGGGCCTCGATGGCGTCGGCCAGTCGCTGCACCATGGCCGCACGATCGGCCGGTATGGTCCTGCGCCAGGCCTTTCTCGCCGCTTCTGCGGCAGTGACGGCCGCTTCCACGTCATCAGTGCCGGCGTCCGGAACCTGCGCGATTACAGTTTCGGTCACCGGACTCAGAACCTCATATGAGGCGCCGGACAGAGCCGGAACCAGCCGGCCGCCAACCAGAAGCTGGAATTGGCGATTGAGTACGGCTTCAACCTTGGGCGGTATCAATTCATCCGTGTGTGTGGTCATCGTCATTGATGGAGCCTTTCCAAATTATTTCCCTCCGCCGTGGCCTTCGTGGGCAGAACCTGCAGGGGTGTTTTCAGTGCGATAGTTCGCTACAACAGCTGTAATTTGTGGCCGGAATTTCCTGGCCATCGCTCGTGCAACATGTGTTTCACACTAATGTGACTGCAACCACAAGGCCCTAAGATTCTTCTATGAAGAACAAACCGCCGTATCCTTTGTCCTCGGTGGATAACGCGCTGGTGCTTCTGCACCTGCTGCGCGACCAGGGCCAGTTGGGTGTCACCGAGGCCGCTGAGACTCTGGGCGTGGTGCGGTCGACCGCCCACCGGCTGCTTTCCATGCTCGTCTACCGCGACTTCGCCATTCGCGATGAGTCACACAGGTACCGGCCCGGCCCGTCGCTCTTCGTGTCGGCTGTAGAGCACAGGCCCACCTCGGAACTGACCAGAATCATGTTGCCCCTCATGCACGAATTGCGTAATCGCAGCAATGAGTCGGTCTATTTGGCGATTCGTAGCGGGAGATGGACGCGGTTCATCGCAACTGTCGAATGCACGCAATATCTTCGGGTCGGCGACCGCCGGGGCACTGCGTTGCCTGCACGCGCCGCTTCGGGAGGCAGAGCCCTGCTGGCAGAACTAACCGATCAACAGCTGCACGACCTCTACTACGTAGGCGAAGAGGCCGGCCCCGCACCGGACGATGAGGCCCGACTTCCGCAGGGGGAGTGGAATGCGCTGGCCCACTCACTGGCACTCATACGAATGAAAGGGTATGCCGTCAGCCTCCCGGACACGGAATCCGGGGTGCGTGCCGTGTCCGTGGCGCTGCACAACGAGATCGGTGACGCGGTGGGCGCCCTCTCCATAGCGGGGCCCACGAGCCGCATGAACAGCGGAACGATCGAGAAGTTGGCCGCCGATTTGTTGGCCGTCGCCCAATGGGCCACCAGCGACCTCACCGGATATCGGGAGAATTGAGAACCGCGGAAGCTTGACGTTTCAGGAAGGCTCCTCCACGATCTGTTCCTCATAAAAGAATCCTCTCGAATGGAAGAATCGAACGGCGCATTATGATTCGAAGCCCATGCCGGTGTAGCCGGGCCGCGACAACGACTGACGTCAGCAGCCAACTCATTGAGGAGAACTGGAAGATGAACAGCGGAACTGCAATGAAGCGGGAACACACGAGCCGGGCCGGGCAGCTGACTGACCTCGTCGATGCCAATCACATATTGTTCGATCAGGGCGTACTGGACGCGTTCGGTCATGTCAGCACACGCGTCGCGGACAGGTATGACAGCTTTCTTCTCTCCCGGAACCTCGCCCCGGCGCTCGTCAGTGAAGACGACATCCTCGAGTTTAATCTCGACGGCGAAACCTTGGATCCGCGACCGATATACCTGGAGCGCTTCATCCACGGCGAGATCTACAAGGCCCGTCCTGACGTGCTGGCCATCGTCCACAGCCACTCACCGGCCGTCGTTCCATTCAGCGTCGTGGACACCCCGCTGCGGGCAGTGATGCACATGGCCGGCTTCCTGGCTTCGCCAACACCCGTATTCGAAATCCGTAACGTCATCGGCGCCGCATCGGATCTACTCATTCGAACGGCCGAATCCGGCAAAGCCCTGGCGACGTCCCTGGCACAATCACCGGTCCTGCTGATGCGCGGCCACGGTTCGGTGGCTGTCGGAATGTCATTGAAGGATGCCGTCTACCGCGCCATCTACACCGAAATCAATGCCAGGACCCAAGCAGAGGCGCTCCGTCTGGGATCCTGCACATATCTCACGGAAGAAGAAGGGGCGGCAACAGTCCCGACCATGAACTCGCAAATCGAGCGCGCATGGGGCATCTGGCGGTCACAGGCCAAGGCGCGCGTGCAGTTCGGAAGCGACTGAACAGCAGCGATGGCAGTGCCCGCAATCCTCCGGTAGGCGGCGGCGACGCCGGCTTGCCAGGCAGCCCCATCAACGGCAAACCATGCTCCCGCCCGGCACTAAAAGCGTCCTGAGCATCAGCGCGACGGTGCCGATCTCGTCCGCCCTCGGACCCTTACGGCCGTAGTGCACGTGTGAGAGAGTCACCACTTGGTGTTGCAGTTCATCTCTAGACCAACCGTCCCTGGAGATCCTCGGCCGCAGCCCTGTAGGATCGTTCCCAGGTCGCTGCGTAGCTCCTCTGACATGCGGTGGGCCGGCACGGAAGCATTGATTCCATAGATAGTGCCGCTTGGACCGGTAAGCGGCGTCCGTGCCGACGTCGTGGGTGTCGATGCCGTAGCGGCTGAGCACTTCCTGACGGATCTTCTCCGAAGCGGCGAGTGCGGTGGGGTCGTGGTCTTTCCAGCCTTCAGCGACGGCGTGCGCCGTGGCAATGTCGTAGGGCTGCGCCTTGTCCCACCACTGGTCCTTCTCCACAGGGGCCAGCGCTGCGTGAGCGGCGCTGCGTTCGGCGGCGAGACGTGCCTGTGCTTCGTGCGCCACCTGAGCGCGTTGGTGTTCCTGCTGCCGCTGGGATTCCTGCCGACGCCGGGCCAGCGTTTCGGTAATGCGTGAGGCGATCATCAGCGACTGCCGCAGCCCACCGTCCACAACGTCATCCATTCCATATGATTCAGTCATCGTGTTCCCCTTGCACGTAAGCCTTGGCCGGCGTCGCCGGTGTTGGCGTTGAGGGCACTACTATTCCCGGGCGGATGGGGACCATGCCGCACCGAGCAATGTCGATCGCCCTCGGCGGCACTGCCGCCTCGGTGGTTGCACCTACCGGTACAGCCTTCGGCATGGTCCTGGTGAAAGGGGCCAGCTGGTTCTCGACCACCGAGCGGATGCGCTGGGCCTCACGGGTGCGGCCTGACTTCCGGTGCATCTCATACACCGCAAACGCGGTGTTTATCAGCTGAACCATGAGTGCAGTTTGGGCGGCCGTCTTGTTCTTGCTGGATGCGGCCATGAACAGCATGGCAGCGCCGGCAATGGACGGCAGGGCGACGGGCGTTAACAACTGTGTTCCCGCGGTGCCCGGAGTTGGGCGGTGCGGGAGAGTTCGGCGGCGGTGGCCGCGAGCGGACCCGGGGTCGGTTCGAGCCGGTGGGACCATGCCGCGAACGCGCCGGATACTTCCCTCGCTGCTTTCGCCCAGGTGGCGTGATCATCACGGGGCAGTGTGAGCAGCTACTCAACCAGTGCGGTCGCGTTCCGGGTGTACTCGACCCACATTTCCGCCGGCGGTGTTCCGTTCTCGGGACCGGTCCTGGACACGGTGCGCCTGTTACGACCGCTGCGTTCCATTCCGCTGCAGCCTCAGTTGCCAGATGCGGTGAGTCCACGCTTCACGCAATGCACCCAGCTTCAGGTCGGATGCGCCGTCTGGACGGCGGCATGAACTCTCATTCCCGGGATTCAATTCCCCATGAACCGTGAAGAGCCAATAAGCGCAACAGGAATTTGGGTCGCCACGACTTATAGCGGCGACGTTAGAGACGCTTCATCGAAGCCCCTTAGTAGACCAGGACGAAGCAGGGCTACGAAATTAGGATCAGAGCTGCCTCGGCACAACCAAGTCAGGGAGTGGTCTTGGCAAGGGCGGAAAGCTCTCAGTCGCGACAGATGCCCACTGACGTACAAAACATCCTGTCGCTAACCAATTAGATTCGAAAGACGACTGGCGGCCTCCGAAAGAGCTTGAGCCGTCGGCTTGACGCTCTTGACTGGTAGTCGGTGCACAGGGGCAGAGGCGTTGATTGCTAGGCGGGCGTGCCCGGTATGTGTAGGAACTACTACGGCGACGGACGCCACGCCATCTTCGCTTTCCTCACGGTTCACGGCATATCCATCTTTGCGGATCTTAGCGAGTTGCTTTTCCAGTTCACTGCGGCGGCTAAGGGAGTGAGGCGTAACTTGCGTAAGAGACTCACTAGGAAATATTCGATGGAGTTCTTCCGCGGCTAACTCGCTTAGGAGCACTTTTCCCGTGGATGTGCAATGGGCAGGTAAGGATTTTCCAATTCTTGACGCAACCCGAACAGCAACGGATGGTTCCGAGACAGCGAGAAAGCGAGTGAGGTGCCCTTCGAGGCTTCCAAGATGGACAGTCTCACCTAGAGAAGCGCTCAGTTCGTCGAGGATCGGTTGAGCTAGCCTTGGCACATCCATGCGCTGCATGATTGAGAAGGTGATGCTTGTCAGGGCAGGTCCGGGAACATATGTCTTCGTCCGTTTGTCCTGGCGCACGAATCCACGCCATTGGAGCATGGCAAGAAGGCGATGTGCCGTAGATGAAGCAACACCTAGATGCCGGCTGACTTCAGTTAGACGTAGCTCAGCGGTGTCCCCCAAGAGCAGAAGCAATTTTAAGGCGTTATCCACCGACTCAATAGGATACTGGGGCGCGTTAGGGTCCCTAGAGGGTGAGTCAGGCGAAGGTTTCTGCACACCAGAAATTCTACCAGAAACTTCGTTTCCGCAAACGATCGGCCGGGCCCGAGAAGGCTGGCACATGCACGCCGGGACATAATAGATAGCAGTGACCAGAATATTCTGGCGCATCGGTCACGGAGCCGGTTGTATCAAACTATATCCTCGTTGAATACTGAGGACTTGAACACCCAAACGGTGGCTCGGTTTTTTAAGGTGCCGCAGGAACACCTGCTAATCGCACCAAGCGCCGTATCGACCCTCGCGGATGCTAGTCGAACCCGGGCGCGTTGAGCGTACAACAATGTCATGGTGTTTATGGTAGATCCGCCCTACCCCCACGCCGTCCCGACCGGCTACTCTCAGAGGGCTGCGGCTGTTGAGGCCGGGGCTAAGAGAATTTGTATAGGACCAGTTGGAGAACCTTCTGGTGTATTCCGAGCGACAGGACCGCCGAATATTCCTGGCTCGTACAGGTTTTCTCCCCGATGTAGTCACACCACCGCTACCCCGTAGACGTGAAAGGCATGATGTCAACCTACCGGCTGTTACGGTTCACTAGACACCTGCGGTGGAGGCCCTGCCGTCCCGGGGAAACTTCTTCAGTCGGCCCATCGAACATAGGTCGGAGCAGGCTAAAGGAGAAGGTCTTGCAGATTTTCAGCGGCGGCACGAACTATGTCACTGAGTTCGAATCGCAGCCGGTCCGACATCCGATGGGCCGGTACCGAAACGTTAATCCCGAAAAGCGACCCGGACGGGCCCGTAATAGCCACGGCGACCGACGTAACTCCGTCTTCACTTTCCTCTCTGCTCGTGGCGTATCCCGCTCGGCGGATCTCATCAAGCTCGGCTTCGAGGTTTGTTCTTGTCTTGATTGAGTTTTCCGTCAGCACGGGGAGTTCCTTATTCGGGTAGAGGGCCCGTAGCTGCTCCTGAGTGAGGCGGCTCAGCATCGCTTTTCCTGTTGCAGTGCAGTTGGCTGGCAGAGTGATGCCTTGGCGGGACCCCACCCGCACTGCCCTCGAGCTTTCAATGGCATCCACGAATTGAATGTCTGAGCTTTCGAGCCTGGCGAAGTGGACCGTTTCCCCGGTCTGTTGGAACAGTAGTTCGAGGACAGGACGAGCGAGCGTTCTTATGTCCACCTGGCGTCTGACGGCGAAGGCGATGGAACTCAGCGCCTGGCCTGGCTCATAGGCGCGAGTAGCCGGGTTTTGCCGCACAAAGCCTCGGTAAAGCAACATCCCCATAAGCCTGTGCGCTGTCGACGACGCGACACGGAGATAGTTGCTCGCATCTGTTAACCGGATGCTGGGCTGGGTTTCGAATAGGAGGAGCAGTCGCAATGCATTGTCAACAGATTCGATGGGGTACTGTGGCGGCGGACCGTACTTGGACGCGGCGTCCGTATCTGTAGATTGCATGCCTGATATCGTACCCAGCATGGGTGGGGGTGTCTGTATTCTCCTGTCGGCCAGCTTCACCATGCAGCGTTCATCCGAGCCAGTTCGTGTCTCCATGCCGTTTGCGTGTTGAACGACCCGCCGAGGTCTGGCAGTTCCGCCATGTCCGAGTCCGGAAGGTCTTTGAGGGTACCCCCCGCTGCCGTGACCTGAAGCGACAATCCTGCCAGAATATCCACGCTGATTGCCTGAAGCACTGCTTGCTCTACTGTCTCCGCGGCGCTGGTCAGCCCGTGTCCGCGGAGCAGCACCACAGGGCGGTCACCCATAGCGTGGAGCATTTCCGTCGCCAACTGGCGGTTCCTGACCAGCACCCCTCGGGGATACACGGGTACCCCGCCTGCTGCCAGGCGGGTGCCGGGAATATCGAAGGCTCCGACGATCGGGCGGACGCCAAGCCCGGCGAGGTCAGCTGCGACGACCCGCGGCGGGTGCGCGTGGACGACCGAGTTGATGTCTGGGCGTTGTCGTAACAGCTCGGTGTGTAGGGGAAGCTCGTTGGGTACGGTGTAGCCCTCTTCCAGTTCGCCTTCAGCAGCGGGATTGCCGTCAAGGTCCACCAAGCGGATGTCGTCGGCTTCGGTGAATGCCAATCCCCGCTCCTGGGGACCCCTGCAGCGGACGAGCAATTTATTCTCGCCGATTCGAAGGCTGATATGGCCGAGGATGCCGTCTGCCAGGCCACGGTGTGCCAGCACACGGCATGCCAAAGCAATCGCTTCCCTCTCCCCTGCATGTGTCAGGGGTGGCTGACTCTGATCCATCATGATGCCGTCAGGGGCTGGGGGTTCAGCATTGGTTCGAGTTTTTCCCGCAGTTCCTGGACTGTGACTCCCGTACCCATCCCACGGCGGCAGGCCAGAAGCGCCTTAGGCCAGTTGACGATGGCGGCACCGCTCAAGTTGATACCGTCGACCGTATAGAGAGCGGCGAAGCGTCCGTGAACTTCCGGATGCCCGATGATAACGTGTTCAGCGTTTCCGCCTACCCGGCCGACCACCTGGATCTTCCAATCGTGTTGGTCGCTCCAGACGTATTCGACGGGAGTGTAGGCGCGGGGAGTCTCTGGATGGGTGATGTTGTAAGCTACGCACGCGGCCTGCTCGACGGCGTTTGTCCAGTGCTCGATTCGGATATCTTCGCCATGTTTTTGGTGCCGCCATCGTGCAACGTCGCCGACGCCATAGACATGCGGGGCGTCCACGGTGCGGCAGTATTCGTCGAGCACCAGACCGTTGTCCACGAGCAGACCCGAAGAACCGAGCCAGGCGTCGTTGGGAACGGCGCCAATGCCGACCAGAATTGTGGCGGCCTCCAGGTTCTGACCGTTGGTAAGCCGCAGGGTGAAAGAGCCCTGTTCGCCGTCGATGGCCTCGACTCCGGTACCAAAGATTGTCTTCACGCCATTGCTACTGTGAAGGTCTCCGAACCACTGTCCGACTTCCGCGTTGAAGATGCGGCTCATAGGGATCGGGAGTGGGTCAATAACTGTCACTTCCAGACCAAGCGCCCGCGCTGTCGCCGCGGCTTCGGCGCCGATGAAACCTGCGCCGACAACGGCCAGATGTCCGCCCTTTGCGAGGTCCGCACGGAGGCTCCGGCCGTCGTCGAGAGTGCGAAGAACATGGATGCCAGGCCGCTGCCCCCACGGCGATGGGCGGGCGGAGGCGCCTGTGGCTATGACCAGGTTGTCGAAGTGCAGAGCTTCCTGACCTTGCAGATTCAGCAGGTTTCCTGCGATGTCGATCCCGGTTGCTGCACGTCCAAGTTGCAGCTCTATTCCTAATTCCTGGGCTTGGCCGCGGTCCAGTAGGCAGATGGAGGCTTCAGTTGCTGTACCTGCCAGGACAGTCTTAGACAACGGCGGCTTGTCGTAGGGCAGTTCCGTTTCTTCACCGACGAGAACGATACGTCCTTCGTATCCCTCCAGGCGTAGGGACTGTGCCGTCCGCACACCCCCGATGGAGGAGCCCACGATGACAGTTACTGTATTCAATTAGTCCTCCACTATCAGGGCGGAAACGGGGCAGCTGCGGGCTGCCTCCACGACCCGGGCTCGGTCAGCCTCGGGTACTTCAGTCTTGAGGAGAACTACGATCCCGTCGTCATCCAGATCAAAATAATCGGTCGCCCCGACAACGCAGTTGGCGTACCCCTGGCAGGCTGCTAGGTCTGCTTTTACGACTGGCATGCTCAAACTCCTTGGCCTAAGTGTTGCTGTTCTTCTTGAATTGGGGCGGTCGTTCATCCTCGGCGATGAGCGGACCGAATGGATTTCCGATCATGGCCGAAAACGTTGCCGGCGCCTGCCATGTCAGCGCCTCGAGTTCCAGCGGGCACAAAGAAACCCACTGCGCGGAGCGCGGGGATTTGATCATCAGCCGGGAGCCATTGCGGGTCTCCACCCTTGTGATATGCACCTCGGCAAACTCATTGGCAATCACGATCGGAGCGCCAGTGGCATGCGCTTCCAGCCGGACGCGTTCCTCTGCCGCGCGAATGGCGGCAAGGCGGTCTTCTTCCTCGCCTTCCCAACCAATTTTCATAGGAATATGGCCAGATTCTGCATGCGGATAACCGACTCATCCACCATGATGGTCCGACGCGCCAGCTCCCATCCGGTACCGGTGCGGCGCAGAAGGTCCTCACGTCCAGCGGACACCGTAGCGGCCTCCCGCACATCGCCCCGGCTGCGGAAGAGCAGCACCGCCGAATCAACGATGATTTCGTTCGGATTGTCTGTGCGGAACGTCCGAACGTTCGTGATGTAGTGGCGCAACCGTGAGGGAGGGTCTTCAGTCCAGGCATGCTCTGTGGCAAACCGGGCCACCCGCCGGCTGAGCGAGTACCTGTTTTCATCAAGATGGGCCATACCGGGGGACGTGCTGTAACCGGCACCCAGGGCGGTAGTCACCCGGACGGGCATCAGATAATGCACGTCTTCAGCAATCCGTGCCATCCATGCGTCATAGTCCTGGGCGTCCAGGAGGTAGGCTTCGTCAACCAGCCAACGGTGCGCCTGAAGGTGGAGCGCATCATCGAACGGGAGGGATTCCCCTATCCTCTGGGTGCGTGGGGCATGGCCACCGAGAACAGACTGCTCCGAAAGGGTCTTGCCGTTGCGATCGGTTTCAACGCTCATGGCCTAGGCCTCCTTTGTGAGGATCTGGTCGGCCGGCATGGCTGTGCTCCCGACGGCGGCCCGTGAAGGATCCGACTCGGCAGCCGCGGGTGCCTGAATAGGATCGGTTCCGACGTGCAGCTGGGCCGCTTTCTCCATCGGTCGTTCGAGGTGATCAGCCCACCGCAGCAGGAGTTCACGCTGGTTGTATTCGCTGTAGCCGACCCGCGTGGAACCTGGTCCAGAATACTCATCGGAGGTCAGGGGTTCTACGACGTTCTGCCCGTTTTCCAGCATGCCCATCCGGCTGTTGAGCAGCAGACGGCGGGCCATAGGGCCGCCCGCCGTGCTGGTCAGCGAGACCCAGTTTTCAACGTCGTCTTGTTCAAACATGCCGCCGCTGCCAAAGCACATGAGATATGCCTTGTACGACAGGGCCTTGAACTCTTCAGAGGCGTTCTTGTCCACGGCAAACCACGAGACGATCTCGGTCTCGTCCTCGCTGATGGGCTGCCACTGGCGGATGGAGATAAACGGCAGGACTTCGTCGGAGTCTTCCTCTACGCGGGGCCAGTTGTGGACGAAGCTCATGTTTGGGAAGACCGATGCGGCCGAGACCATGAATCCGTCCTTGCCGACTACATCGAGCTGCTCCTGGCTCCATTGCTCCTTCATCCGAGCGATCATGTCGTCGGGGTAGCCGACATAGCGAAGCCGTTCCTCCAAGGTCCCCTCGGGGAGCTTGTAGGTGGTACCGCCGCCGTTGCCGGCCCAGTAGGTTGTTCCATCCTTGCGCTTCTCAGCCTTGGGTTCGCGGAAGAGACCGATTTCAACAACGGACGTGTGCGTTTGGGGAGTGTGGTACATGTCGCCGGCGAAGTTTTCGGCGCCGATCTTCCAGTTCGCTTTGACCCGCCACCGCTGGGGGCCCCGGAGTTCGATGCCGTCAGCGCTTTGCTTGGTGTAGTAATCCATGTAGAACTTGAAGTCGCCCAGGAAGTCCTCGAGAGGTTCCGCGTCAGGGTCAAGGCTGATGAAAATCAGCCCGTTGTATATGCCCAGTGAAGGAGCCGGGAGCAGGGTCTGCCCTTTTTTCTTGAAGCCTTCTTCCCCACCGTAGGCCTCTTTATGGAAGGGCAGACCCACGATGCGTCCATCGTTGCGGTAGGACCAGCCGTGGTAGGGGCAGCGGAAATGCGAGGCGTTTCCCATCTCGGCCCGGCACACCTGCATGCCCCGGTGGAGGCACATATTGAAAAGAGCACGGATCTCGCCCTTTTCGTCTCGGGAAATGATGAATGAATCCTCGAGTACACGGCGCACAACGTAGTCGCCGGCTTCGGGCACCTCGGACTCGTGGGCAACGAAGAGCCAACTCCGGCCAAAAAGGCGCTCCTTTTCGAGCTCGAAGATCTCCTTATCGTTGTAAATGTGCGCAGGAATCATGCCGCGCTGCACGTCCTGGATAACGCTTGTCTGGTCTGTCATGGAAGGTCTCCTTCGTAGGGCCCGCATGTCACTTCTCTGTTTTGCAGAGAATGTTTCTGTATTCAAGAGGATGTCGCAAAATGTGAGGTTCGTCAACCCCTCTCAATTCCTATGACGAGGCATCGTGCTGATCAGGTCGGCGCCGAAGACGATGCCAGCTGAGTCGTTGACCACTTCTTCGGTAATCGGGTAACGAAGGGCCTTGCCGAGGGCGGCAGCCTCCCGCACCCATTCGTCATACTCGCGACGAGTAATCGACGTCCTTGTCATAAGATCCTCCGGGGCAGTCGTCCAGCGACGACGTTGGACAATGATGAACCGGTTCATTTTTGAACCGGTTCGATTTTCCGTCGTGCCATGCCGGTTTGTCAAACGTGATGAAAAGCACGCGTAGATGTTGTCGAAGTCGGATGCAGGTCTCACCCAAGAAACGCTGGTATCTGGGGCCACTACGTGCAGACGTGCGCACCGCGTACCACAAGGCCTTAAACGTCGGGATCGATACTGTCCTACTGAGGCACGCACAACCCTTAGGCGGGCATCTTAAAGTCGGTCGTTACATGCTGGCCCGAGGCGCCGGCCCGGTCGACTGGCGCACTATGAGCGACGGCGTCAGGAGCTCCCGCTCGCCACCGTCGCGGGCAGCACCACTCAGGAGCATCTGTCCGGCGATCACTCCGACCTCAAAGGAGGGCTGCCGGACTGTAGTCAGCGACGGGCGCAGCGCTTCGACGAACTCAACGTCGTCATATCCGATCAACGACACGTCCTCCGGCACTCTCAGCCCGCGGCGTTGCAGCGACAGCAGAGCGCCGAGCGCGACGAGGTCATTCGCGCACATGACGGCCGTCGGCTGGTACACGCCCCACAGGTTGTCGGTCGCGGTCAATCCATTCGCCGACGTCAGGTCGGCCACTTCGACTTCGATCAGCACCTCGCTCGCCTTCAGGCCGGCTGCTTGAATGCCGGCGAGCACGCCTTCGCGTCGCTCGACGCACCAGGGAACGCTTCGAGGCCCGTTGATGAACACGACCGAACGATGCCCCAGTTCGAGAAGGTGCGTAATGGCTTGACGAGCTCCGCCAACGTTGTCGAGGCTGATGCTGCTTCCGACGTCGGGCTCGGCGCCACTTTCCAGGGCGACTACCCCGAGCCGGCGGTCTCCGAACGGCTCCCAGCTGCGGAGCTTGTCGATGGGGGCGACGAGCAGTCCGTCAACACCTTGTTGTGTGAGCGCTCTGAGTAGCCTACTTTGTCGCGACGGGTCTTGGTGAGTCGATCCGACGACGAGGGTAAGGTCCTGACGCTCGAGCACGGATTCAACGCCGCGCAGGACGTCCGCCCAGTAGGGGTTCCCGACGTCCGGTAGAACGACGCCGACGAGGCCGCTCTTCCTACTGCGGAGCTGGCCGGCGGCGCGCGAGCCGACGAAGCCGAGTTCGCTCATGGCCTTTTCTACGCGCGCCCGTGTACGAGGCCGAACGCTATCTGGAGTGTTAATCACGTTCGAGACGGTTCCGAGAGAGACTTGGGCCCTCTTCGCGACGTCCCGCACTCCGACAGTCCGTCGGACATCGGAGTCCTTGGTTGCGTCGCTTGGATCGGCTCCGGTCGCCAGTACCATATTTCTCCTTCGGCTTTCGGTCCCTTCCGCGCCCGCCCTCATGGACGTCCCTGTCCGACGTCCGTCGCCGCCGCCAAAAGGACACGATACGATTCTAGCGAACTCTGAACCGGTTCATAGGTGCAGTGCTGTAAGTCGAAGTCACGCTGCCCCTTCCAAAGGGCATAAGTGATTGCATAGTCCTAATTCTTATGAGTTCATCAGGGACTGATTCTTGATTCGTGCCATAACGATCGGAGATCATGCCCACGAAATTGAGCTGCTGCAGGGTCTGGTTACGAGTGCGCAAGACAGTTGAGGCCTTTTGGATGGCATGACAGGCTTCGCGGCAGCAGTGATGACGCGATCCTGCTCGACGGCATCGGGCAACGCCAAGGGGGACGGGCTCGGAACGGACGTCCCGCAGATAGCGGGTAAGCGAGGCGGATTTGATCGCGCATCGTTTTGACGTGTCGTCAGTCACAGCCTACAGTTCCTTGTGGTCTGACCACACTAGAGCGTTGGACACCATTCGATTCCCGAAGGAAACATCCTTGACGACCACCACATCCCCAGAAAAGTTGAAGAGCGAAGACAGGCTGAACTATCGAGTGCTGTTTGCAAGCCTTATTGGCAGCGTCATTGAGTGGTTTGATTTCCTTGTGTACGGCACCGTTGCCGCACTGGTTTTCAACAAGCTCTTCTTCCCGAGCGACGACCCATTCATATCGACTCTGCTGGCCTACACCTCGTTCTCTCTCACCTTCTTTTTCCGCCCCTTGGGCGGCATTATCTTCTCTCACATCGGCGATCGCATTGGTCGGAAAAAGACTCTATTCATCACCCTCATGCTTATGGGAGGCGGAACGGTCGCCATCGGACTACTGCCTGATTATGCTGCAATCGGCATAGCCGCGCCGATCCTGCTCATACTGTGCCGCATCCTCCAGGGGCTGGGCATTGGTGGCGAATGGGGCGGTGCGCTTCTCCTCGCCTATGAGTATGCGCCCAAGAACCGCCGTGGCCTTTATGGTGCCGTGCCACAGATGGGGATCAGCCTGGGCATGCTGCTCGCTGCCGGTGTTGTTGCTCTCCTCACCCTTCTCCCGGATGGTCAGTTCTATGTTTGGGGCTGGCGCGTCCCATTCATTGCCAGTGTTGTTCTCGTCTTCGTCGGCCTCTGGATTCGTAACGGCCTGGACGAGACTCCCGAGTTCAAGCGCGTGCGAGAAGCGGGCGCCCAATTGCGCCTGCCCTTTAAGGAGGTCATTACCAAGCACCGGGGTGCCGTGCTCGTCTCGATCGGCGCGAAGGCCGCGGAGACAGGTCCGTTCTACATCTTCGGCACTTACATCATTGCCTACGCTACGGATGTTTTGGGAGCACGCCAGAACGTGGTGCTCCTCGCCGTCGCTGCTGCGGCGATCGTGGCAACAATTTGGATGCCCGTCTTCGGCCGCATATCGGACAACATTCCGCGCGCGGCGCTCTACCGCTGGTCGGCAACAGCAACACTCCTTCTGGTCGTGCCCTACTACTTCGTCCTCAACACAGGGGCGACCTGGGGGCTGTTCGCAGCCACCATTGTCGGTTTTGGTCTCCTCTGGGGCAGCGTCAACGCAATTCTGGGCACCTTGATCGCAGAGAACTTCGCCCCCGAGGTCCGCTACACCGGCGCTTCACTGGGCTATCAGCTCGGTGCAGCGATCTTCGGCGGCACGGCCCCGATCATCGCGGCATGGCTCTTCGAAATCAGCGGTGGACAGTGGTGGCCCATCGCAGCCTATGTCGCCGGCTGTGCCTCAATCTCGATCGTGGCCTCCTTTTTCATCAAACACGTCGCACATAGCGAAGGCACGGATGCCCCTTCGGTCACCGAGCCTGCAGCCAGCACTCACCAAGGGGCAGCGATTTGAGCTGCCCAGCTCCCCAAGCCCATTAACTCGTTGAACTCCTGAACTTCGTATACAAGAGTTCAACGGCAAGAACCGCCTTGCCGCGCTGACCATGCAGGATCTCGGGCTCATCCTAAAATTGACTCTTACCGGCAAGCAGCCTTCAACGACACCCACGGCAGCCCGAGGGGGAGATAGCGATGCAGCGTGCCCGTTAGGCTTTGAGGATATTGACTTTCGCCCCGATATCCTCAAAGCCTGCACAGCCCGTCGTCACCTCGGCGCATGATCGGCCGTTCTCAGGGGCGCCAAGTGGGTCATGCTCGCTGTGGTCCGGGCAGGCAGTGGCACTGAGCTGGCAACTGATGACGACCGGCGCCTTCGGAAAGGGCGGCAGATTAGCGGGTGCTGAGGGAGAAATCTGGCGCACCAATCCCTTCACGTTGCAGGACGTGGCCCTTGACCGTGCAGCTATGACGGCGAGGTTGGGGGAGTATCCCAGCTTGGAGCGGGTTTGGGCACGCTCTCTGCTGGACAGGGAAACATGCTGTTTCCGAGGGTCGTTTTTTGCTCGGGGTGTCGGTAGACCGGTTCCGTCCCCTGTTCGTGCTTGCCCACGCATATCAGCGCCAGTGCCGGTGGCACGAGGCCGCGCGGCTACAGGAGGAAGCCTTGCGACTGGCCCGTTCGCCCGCCAGGGAGGCATAGTCCGGTATGAAATCGGCCGCTGTTTCTTTGATGAAGCCCTCTACCCTCATGCGGCCGCGCTGGTGAATTACTCCTGCTTACGCACTCCTGGGTGTCAAAGGCAACCTAGGAATGACCGGTGGCGGCAGGTTGGTTTGCCCGTTGGCGGCAGGTGATTGACCGGTCACGGCAAGTATTTTTGGACAGGGTCAGGCGCCCCGGGCGTGCCGGGTTTTGGGGCGCCTGACCGGGTTTTGGGTTAGTTCATGGGGCGGGTGCCTTTCCCGTTTTGGGCTTGCATGAGCCTGACGGACTCGCCGCTGGTTTGGCAGAGGTGGGCGTGGTGGAGGAGCCGGTCAACGGTCGCGGTGGCGATGGTTTTGGGCATGAGTTCATCGAACCCGGAGGGGTGGATGTTCGAGCTGATCGCCAGGGACCGCTTTTCGTAGGAGGCTTCCACGACGCGGTAGAAGCCCTCGGCTGCGTCCGCGGAGACCGGCAGCAGGCCTATGTCATCGATGCAGATCAGGTCCACGTTGGTGGCGCGGGTGATGGCTTTGTTGACGCTGTCGTCGATGCGGTGCCGGCGCACCAGGGCGCCGAGGTCTTCCATGCTGAGCCAGGACACGGACATGCCCTGATCGATGGCCAGTTGGCCGAGGGCTTCCAGGAGCAGTGTCTTGCCGGTGCCGGAGGGCCCGCAGGCAATCAGGTTCTCCCGCCGCCGGACCCATTCCAGGGTCCGCAGGAACGACGTTGTTGCAGCCGGCAGGGTGGAGAGGGCTTCGTCCCAGACATCGAAGGTCTTCCCTGTGGGGAATCCGGCACGTTTGCGCCGGGTGGCCAGCATCGAGGCGTTCCGGCCGGTGGCTTCGGCTTCGAGCAGGACGCGGACGACTTCGGTGGGGTCCCAGCGTTGGGCTTTGGCGGTGGCAAGGACCTCGGCGACCACGGCCCGGGCGTGTGGCATCCGGGTCGTGCGCATCAGTGCGATCACGTTCTCCACCGCCGCGTCAGCCAGGGGCGGGGTTATGGTGTTAGCGCTCATCGATGGCTCCTTCAAAGTCTTGATCAGTGGTGGTGTTAGGGGTGGTGCCGAAGTTGGCCCAGGCGCTGGTGCCCTGACTCAGCCACCGGCCCTGGTCGGTAACGGTGTGGGTGGCGCCGGTCGTGTGGCTTTTGCCGTTGCCGGTGTTGACGATGGAGATCAGGTCCTCGTGGGTGAAGCGCTGGTGCACCGCTGCCGCTCCCAGGCCCTTGTCGACCTCGTCGACGCCAAGGACCTTGGCGAGGGTGACAGCGCGTTCCATTTTGTGCCGGATCTTCTGGGTACCCGCGGCAGCGGCTTCCTTGAGCCAGAGCGCGGCTCCGGCGCCGAGGGCCAAGAACTCCTCCTCTGCCTTGTTCGTCGGGCGGATCACCCGTTCCAGGGCCCCTGCAGGGGCCGGCGGGAAGTGGGTCTCGATGATCGCGGGGGTGCCGGGGCGGGTGAGCTTATGCCGGGCGACCTCGACCGGGCCGGAGTCCCCAACGTGGACGATGATCACCTCGGTCTCGGTGCCCCGCACCCACACCATCTGACCCATCAGGGTGTGCGGGACGGAGTACCGGGACTGCTGAAAGGTGATCATGGGCATGTTCGGCGGGACCTGCCGGGTATGGCCGAAACTCGCTGTCACCGGGGTCGCCGGAACCGGGTGCAACCGGGGCTGTTCGAGAACCCGGAGCATGTCCTCCGGGATCTCGAGAGTGGCCCGGTGCACCCGCGAATTCACCTCCTCCATGAACGCCTCGCAGGCAGCCTCCAGCTCGGAGAAGGACCGGTATTCGGGCAGGAGGTTGGTCTCTTTCGGGACGATGTCGGCTTTGGCGATCTTCACCGCGTTCTCCACCCCGCCCTTCGAGGCCGGGTCCGCCGGCAGACACGTCTGCAGCGAGGTTGAGTAGTGCCTCGCGAAGGCCACGATCTGATGGTTGCGGACCGGGATCCCGGCGACGTGCTCGACCGTGACGGTCTTCTCGTTATCGGTCAAAATGTAGGTCGGGACCCCGCCGATCAGGCGGAACGTCCGGTCGAGGGCGGCGAACACGCTCGGCATGGTCTTATCCCGCAAAGCAATCACAATCCGGAACCGGGAGAACGCCAGCCAGGCCACGAACAGCACAGTCTTGACCCCGTCCACGATGGGACCGTCGCCGTAGTCATACTGCAACCACAGACCCGGCTCAGGAGTCCAAGGACGGTGCACACGCACGTTCCGTGCACGGTATTTCGCCTTCAGTTCAGCCAGCGTGGTCCTGGTCGTCCGCTCACACCCGGTGAACCCCAAAGCGACGAGTTTCTCATGCACCACGTCGCCGCGGATCTTCCCGCGGGACTGCTCGACCCAGGAGATCATCTGTGGCAGGAACGGGTCAGTCATCCGGCCGCGCTGCCGGGCCACCGGCGCCTGCGCACCGTCCTGGCGGGCTTTCACATAAGCGCGCACCGTGTTGTGTGAGACGCCGCAGATCTTCGCGGCATCCCGGTACGACCGGGTTAAATCGTAAGCAGCTAAAATTTCCATGAACTCTCCTGGAGACTTCACAACGAGCCCCTTCCTCCCCACAACGGGTGAAATACAGACGATTGGCATCGCCATTTCACCGCGGAAGGAAGGGGCTCTCCCCGTAACGACACGAGGGATGGACAAGAGGAATCCCAGCACGCCCAGCCACACACCGTGGCCTACTGCTGTCCAAAAATGCTTGCCGCCGCTGGTCAAAACAACTGCCGCGAACGGTCAACCAGTTTTGCCGTCTCCGGTCAGTTTAAAGTTGCCGCTTACACCTGGGGGAGGAACCATCGACGATGCTGCCACAGGCCTTGGGGAGCCCCTCTCAGCCGCTACTGGCATCCCTGCGGATCAGAGGCATGCGTATTCCTAGATCGAACCCCGCCTTAGAGTCGACAAGGGAGACCAAAGACGGGCGTTCAGGGGACTCCTTGGGACAAGCAGGTTCCCGAACGGCAGAATCTGTCGTCAGGACACATTTTCCCTATCTCTTTTGGCCAGTGCGTGCTTTGCTGAATTCTCAACGTGTCAGAACGATCAACGGGGGAATTGTGGAACTTTGGCAATGGGCGTTGGCCATACTTGGCGGGGTTTCCGCAACTTTCATCTTGGCGGCCATCGTTTGGGGCATGTGGGATGTTTTAGGGGATATTCGTTTAGACCCAGCTTCTAGAATTGTGTGGGTGCTTGTGATGGCCTTCGTGCCGCTGTTCGGGGTAATTGCGTGGCTCTACGCAAAGCCAAGGCTATCCAGCACCTTGTGACGATGCCCGGCGAAATATTGGTTCGTTGGTCCTGGTTCGCTGGAACAGCGACGCCTAATCCGGCCGGAGAACCAATTTGGTCATGGCTTAGCCCGGAGGTTGACGTAGCGGGACCAGGCGTCGCCTGCCGCATCGGCGTGGAGGAAAGCGATTTGGTGGCTGTATCCGAGTGCGTCGGCGACCAGTGGCGGTGGTGAGACTAAGAGGTGTTCGTCGAGAGCCGAGTTACGTGCGCCGCGAAGGTCGATGCCCAGCCTTCGGAGCCTGTCCATGATGCCGTTTGGGTGCAGGGGTTGGCCAGCTCGGGTCCCCGGGAAGAGCCAGGGGCTTTGCGTGTCTGATCCTGTTCTGAGGTTCGGACGGCTTTTAAGGTGCTCTCGAAGCAATTCGGCGAAGGGTTTGGGAATGGGCACCGGGTGCGCGCTGAAGGTGATCCACATGTTGCCGGTGGTTTCATTGGTTTCGATAGCGTCGGTCCGGAGTTTTGCGACCCGAACGAGCGGTTGGGCGAATAGAAGCAGCAGGATGCCGGCGACTCGGTAAGGCAGGGACTCGCTGGTGCCGGTGAGTAGTTCCCGGAGCCAGGCCACGCGCTGGTCCTGGGGGATCGCGGGGCGGGTCTTGGCAGTGTAGTGGCCCATGTCCACTCGGTGGTTTGTGCCGGTGTTCTTGATGAAGACGATGAAGGTGCGGATGGCTTTTCTGGTCGTGGGACCGGTGGCGAGCCAGGTTTCGATGTCTTGTTTGGTGCAGTTCGCCGCGGTCCGCTGATGGGTAGCCCAGAGCCAGTCCAGGAACTTGATGGTTTCCGTAATCTCCTGTTTGGCGGAGTGCACCGGGGCCTGAGCGCTCTTCTCCGGTGTTGTGATGGACCGGATGCGCCGGAGGTGATGCCACGTGGCGAACTGTGCGACGGGTTTGGCGACCTCCTCGGGCAAGTCGCGGAGCTTGTCGTCAACCCAGGTCTCGAACCGGGCCAGATACGGGTCTTGGTAGGGGAGGAGTCCGTGATGAATGAACAGGGCGCGCAGGTGATTGGCTTCGCGGTTCGCTGACTCAGCCGCGGCATCGAGTCCTTCGTGTGTCAGCGGAGTCTCCCCTCTCAATAGAGAGCCGAGGAGGGCTTGGACTTTAAGGGAGCGCTTCCACGTGATGATGCTTTCAGGCCGGTCTGCTTTGCAGAGGACATCAACAATTTTGCGGGTTGTTTCGGGGCCGGGGCCAGAGGAGCCTGGCGACAGTAGTTCGTTGAGGTCCTCCCGGAGAGCGCATCGGGCGCAGATACCGCGACGGTAGAACTCACCTTCAACATTGCAGCGGACGCAGTGGAAGTCATGGAGGATGCCGGCGCAGGGCGCGCAGCGTGGCCCTCCGCTACTCTCTGGTGGTCCTGGTAGAAGTCTGTGCTGGCCGCACTCCGGACAGGTCCCCTGGGTGCGGGTGGCGGTGGTGAAGCAGGGACCGCAGATTCGGCCTTCGGGCCAGGTGGCGCGTGTTCGGCCGGCGGCCCGGCGGCAGCGTGCGCACGTCGCGGTCCCGGTGGTGCGGGGCCGGCCGCGGCTGGTGCTGCGGGGGCTGAGGCCTTCGGGTTTGTCAGTGGTCATCGTCGATGATGCGTGCCCGGCGGGGCCTGACGGTGCGGTTCAGGTCAACGACGTTGGGGGCGCTGGTTCCGGTTTTGCGGGCGCGGGCGTCGGCGGCTGTGACGGTGATGAGGTCCTCGGGTCCGCAGGAGAATATGTCGCAGATCGCGGCGATGACCTGCAGCGCGGAGGGTGTTTCATTGAGTGTGTAAGGGTCCGGTCTCTAACTAGGGTGTGACCTGCGGTTTCACACCTTGAAAGGACGGGCCCTCTTGGCCGAAATCAGTATGACCACCAACCCCCTTGAAGGCGTTTTGAGCGCCGATCAGATCGACGCTCTCGTCACGGCTGCGGAGGACCTCGGTGAGGGCCGCAACGGTGTTGAGGAGCTCCTCTCCCGGATGACCCGTGCGGTCCTGGAACGGGCCTTGGAAACGGAGATGAGCGACCACCTCGGCTACGAGTCCGGGGACCCCGCAGGGCAGGGCACGGGAAATTCCCGCAACGGCAAGACCACCAAGAGCGTGCAGACCCTCCAAGGGCCGGTGCAGGTCACCGTGCCGCGGGACCGGAACAGCTCCTTCGAACCTGTCATCGTGCCCAAGCGGGCCCGCCGGCTGGGCAAGGTCGAAGACATGATCCTGTCCCTCTACGCCCGCGGAATGAGCACCCGGGACATCGGCTCCCATCTCGATGAGATCTACGGGACCAAGGTCTCCGCGGCGACGATTTCAAGGGTGACCGACGTGATCGCCGATGAGGTCGCCCAATGGCAGAACCGGCCGCTGGAGTCCGTGTATCCGATCGTCTACATCGACGCGATCTGGTTGAAAATCCGGGACGGCGGCGTCGTGGTGAACAAGGCCTGCCACGTGGCCGTGGGCGTGGACGTGGAGGGCCGCAAGCAGGTCCTGGGCCTGTGGCTGGGCACCAGCGAAGGGGCGAAGTTCTGGGCCAACGTGCTCACCGAAATCCGTAACCGCGGAGCCGCCGACATCCTGATCCTGTGCTGCGACGGGCTCACCGGACTGCCGGCAGCGGTAAACAGCATCTACCCCCAGACCGTCGTGCAGACCTGCGTGGTGCACCTGCTGCGATCGGCCATGAAATACGCCTCCTACGGTGCACGCAAAGCCATGGCCCGGGACATGCGCCCGATCTACACCGCACCGACCGTGCAGGCGGCCGAACTGGCCATGGAGGCCTTCGCGGAGACCTGGCAGACCACGGCTCCCGGGGCGGTGCTGGCGTGGCGGAACGCATGGGAAGACTTCACCCCGTTCCTGGCATTCACCCCGGAGATCCGCAAAGTCATCTACACCACGAACCAGATCGAATCGATCAACTACCAACTTAGGAAGATCACCAAAACCAGGGGCTCATTTCCCTCCGACGAGGCCGCGATCAAGCTGGTCTACCTCGGGATCAGAAACATCGAGACCACCCGCGGCGGCGAGCTCGGAACAGGCACCCAAGGCTGGCACCAGGCACTGAACGCTTTCGCCGTTCAATTCCCCAACCGACTTCCGATCTGACCACCCGGCAGACCGGATAACCGACCGGTCCCTTACACAGAAAACTTGACACCCCCGCAGCGCGACGCGTTCGGGTTTCTGGTTGACGAGACGGTAGACCTGTGGCCGGGACAAGGTGATGCCGCGCTCGGCCAGCAGAGGGATGAGGTCGGTGGTGTTGTGCAGTCCCCGTGCTGCCATGAGCTCGGAGAGCCGCCGCCCGCTGAGCGAACCGTTCTGCCTTCCATTGCGCAACAGACGCACGGTAATCGAGCTTCCCAGCGCGAGTAGCTGCGTTCCGGCGCAGTTCCCGTGAAATCGTTGACGGGCTCCGCTTCAATTCCTGGGCAATTTTCCTCACACCGGTGCCCTGCGCGTTCAACAGCGCGATCTCCTCACGTTCTTCGAACGAAAGGTACCGGCCTTTGAGCGGGGCAAGCAGGAACGTCGGCATGCCGCCACGATCCCGGAACCAGCGCGTTCCGGCCGCCTGCGACACGCCAGCCAATATCGCCGCCCGCTCGCTCGTACACCCAGTCGCGATCTCACGCCAGAACGCCCGCTCGGTGTCCCGCCTCAACGACGGCTTCCCTGGCGATTTCATGACAGGCCTGCCCGTCGCCACTTTCATCCAATCTGCTGGCCTGCCCATCGCTACCTCCAGAATCGAGGTGTTGCGACGACCGGTTGAATCCGTCTAGTACACCTCCCGGGAAATGGGCGCCCGGTGCACCGGAAACGCTGTGCGCCAGTCCTTGGGGGCCACCGGGGTGTGGTGGGATAATGCCGTGGCGGAATCGCTGTTCTCATCGCTGAAAAACGAGTTTTACCCTCACCACAGCTTCACCACGCGGCAAGACGCCAGACGGGCCACTATGCGCTACATCGAAGTGTTCTACAACCGCTGGAGGCCTCACACCAACAACGATGGTCTGCCGCCGGCGACGGCGATGGCCAACTTCACAACCAGAAACCAACAGCTTCCCGCTGCTGCCTGACCGAAAAGAAACTACCCGACTGTCTCACATCTTGACACACCTCACCACCGGCAAGACTTTCGACGTTTGGGACGAAGCGCTGTCCTCGGTGCCGGCGGCAACGACGCAGTTCCTGCGCACCCTCGAATGGGTCAAGCGGAAGGAGAACCTGATTGCCTGCGGGCCTTCCGGCACCGGCAAAACACTGCTGCTCGAAGCACTGGGGCAACAAGCGATCGACGAAGGCATGACCGAGTCCTGGTGACTCTGGAACACCTCGGCGCACTCGTGCGCCGGCACCGCATCGATGACAGCGTGAACAAAGTCATCGACCGGGCCACCAACGCCGATCTGATCTGCATCGATGACATCGGCCTGTTGTCGGTAACCGCCGACGCTGCAGAAGGGTTCTACCGCGTCGTCGATGCAGCCTACGAGAAGCGGTCCCTGGCCATCAGCTCCAACATCCACCCCGCCGGGTTCGACGAGCTCATGCCCAAGACCATCGCCACGCCCACCGTCGCCCGGCTGCTCCACCACGCCCACGTCTGCCAAACCAGCGGAGAATCCGTCAGGCTGCTGCAGCGAAAGCTGCGGAACTCACGTGATGCGCGGTTGAGCTCGTTCAAAGAGATGGCCGACGTCAG
Organism: Pseudarthrobacter sp. WHRI 8279; assembly: GCF_040224115.2. Classification (NCBI taxonomy): domain Bacteria; kingdom Bacillati; phylum Actinomycetota; class Actinomycetes; order Micrococcales; family Micrococcaceae; genus Pseudarthrobacter; species Pseudarthrobacter sp. WHRI 8279. The sequence continues at coordinate 122,932 of NZ_CP168163.1, forward strand.
TCCAGAACCACCGTGGTCGTCCTCACCTCGGTATACGACAAGAGTTCATCGATCGACTCTTCACGGCCGACACCCGACGCTTTTGTTCCACCGAATGGTAGGCCCCAGTAGTGTCTGCTACCGCCATTGACGATCACATAGCCGGCGTCGACCTGTCGAGCCACCGTAAGCGCTCGCGTGGTGTTCGAACTCCAAACTGTCGCAGTAAGTCCGTACTCGACACCGTTCGCGATGCGCAATGCCTCGTCATCAGTCTCGAACGTCACGATCGATAGCACAGGACCGAAGATCTCGGTTTGCTCGACGAACGATCCGGGCACGACGTCAGCTAACACCGTGGGGGAGAGGAACCATCCTTCCTCTCCCAAGCCCTCGGGCCTCGCACCTCCGGTGACAATCCTGGCGCCGTCGCTCACCGCAGTGCTGATCGCGTCGACAGATTTCTGATACTGCGCCTCGGAGACGAGTGGACCCATCTGAGTCGACTCGTCGAGAGGGAGTCCGACTCGAATAGCGCGGACCAGTTCAGCGACGCGTTCCGTCAGCTGCGCAGCGACGGAACTGTGAACGAGAAGGCGGCTGGTGGACCCGCAGCTTTGACCTGCCGTCCAGGTGAAGTTCATGCCGTTGACCGCACCGTGAGCCGCCTTCTCGAGGTCGGCGTCGGCGAAGACGATCTGTGCATTCTTGCCCCCCAGCTCGAGCGAGATGTGCTTCACCCCCACCTCCGACGCGTCGCGTTGTATGGAGCGCCCTGTGGCGGTGGAGCCGATGAAGCCGATTCTCCTAATATCGGGGTGCCGAACGATCGCGCGCCCAGAGATCGAACCTCGGCCACTGATCGTGATGAGTAGGTTGGTCGGCAGTACTCCAATTGCGAGTTCCGCGAGTCGCAGCGACGAGAGGGGAGTCTGATCGGGAGCTTTCAGAAGAACCGAGTTGCCGGCGACCAGAGGCGCTGCGATCTTGGAGAGAGCAAAAAAGATCGGGTGATTGAACGCCCCGATGCGAGCAACCACGCCGAAGGGTTCGTTCGTCGTGAAATGGAGATTTTCGCTGACCGGCACGGTTCGCCCACCAAGGTCGAGGGCCATGTCTGCGAAAATGTCGATCAGTTCGAGTCCGGCTTCGACGTCTCGCCGCATCATAGCGAGAGAGAATCCGCCGTCGACTGCGTCGAGCATGGCCAGTTCCTCTGCGTGTGACTTGACGACCTCGGCGAATGTGCGGAGCTGTGCTGCTCGTTGCCGCGGTGGGAGAGCCGCCCACAACTTCTGCGCAGCCTTCGACGCAGCTACAGCACGGTCGACGTCGGCCACCGAACAGTCGGGAACCAAGGCGAGCGGCCTGCCGGTGGCTGGATTCTCGATTTCGTAGCGATCAGTGACGTCGATCGGCTCATTGTCGACAATCACGTTCCACTTATTTTGTCCGATCCACTGCTGGTTCATGCTGTCTCCTGAATCACGGGATCGAAAGTCCCTTGTGTTCGAGTGCGGCGAGGGAACCGCCACACGGTGTCGTCGTCGAAGCCGGACCCTAGATCGGGAAGGTCTTCGCGATCGCCGCCATCGATGTCGGTCGGCACCGCGCCCGCCCTTATCACGGCTAGGTGCATCTTGGCGAGAGCATCGACATTAAGAGCCTGGATAACAGCTCGTTAAACCGTTGTTCCCGCAGACGTGAGCCCATAGCCAGCCTGTAGCACCACCGTGGCTTCGCCCCTTTGAGCCAACCATGGCGGCACCGCGTTCGGGGGTGCGAATAAGTGCAGAACTCTCATACACGGGGATTCCTACGGTGGCGAGATGCATTGCCGGAATATTGAGGGCCCCGATGATGGGCCGATGCGCTGGCCGACGAGAGTGATTGCCACGACGGCGGGAGGGTGCGCATGCACAACAGCACGCATCTCATGCCGACTGCGAAGCACCGCAAGGTGTAGCGGGAGCTCGTTGGGCACACTCCAGCCAGGCGGTAGCGAGTTGCTATCTCGTTCCCGTGAACTGCGCACACCAAAGCAGGAGCGATGTCGGCGCCCGGGCTCACAGCACCTGCTACACACTGTCGCTGAAGTCGACGACCGAGGTTGCGTACCCGGCACCAACGTGCTTAGGCTCCTTCGCGTACCGCGCTCTTAGTTCAGCCCACCGCCTTCCTACTTCTCTACCGCCCTCGAGATATGCTGAGGGAGCGGTCCCATACGGGTGGCGGGCCGGACCTGGCGTGATGTATCCGGCAGACTCGAACTCAGCTCGATCAATCTGGATGCTATATGGCATGAACTTGGTGATGTCGCCATCGGGAAAGAGCGGGTCGGTAGCCCAAACGATGCCATCGTGGGCGACTTGAGCGTCATCCCAAGCGCCCGCCGCTATGGCATCCCGAAGGACCAGCACGGGCTCCGGACCGCAGGCAACGTCACCGCTCCATGCCGCTGGTACCTCGCCCGGGAACGCGTTGAGCGACGTCAGCCAGTTGTCCGCGGTCGGTAACAACGGAAAGCTGCCATGCACTGCTTCGAGATCATTCTTGTATGCGTCGTTTCCCGGAAGCACACCCAGGTGTTTCGCAGCGACGATCTGCGGGAGCTTTGCCAGCTGTCCGTAAGCTTCAGACGAAATTTTTCCCTTGAACACGCCCGTATTGTCGTAGACCACGAACGCCGCATCGGGCATCGCTTCGACGAGTGCAGAGTAGTACGCAACGACTTGCTCGTCATCAAGGGGAAGCCACATCGGTCGACCTGCGAAGAGACCGTCAGCTCCGAGACTCATCAGCTTCTTGCCGCGAGAAATTGTGTCGCGGGTGTTCAACGTTGAGGCCCCGCAGAAAACCGGTATGCGATGCGCGACGGTGCTGATGACGGCATCATTGAAGGCAAGCAGCTCGTCGTAGGTGAGTGTCGCCACCTCGCCGAAGGTGCCGTTCGTCAATAAAACATCGACTCCAGAATCGACAATCAGATCCACCATGCGAACGGTCTCGTCGAGATTGACCGTGTCGACAGCTTGAGCGGAGTCTGAGCCTTGCCTCGACGGCGTCGGAACGATGCCGACAATACCGGTGATATCGGCTGCGGTGATGCCTCGAGCCGTCATAGTTCATCCTGATCGTAGAAGGCGCCAGCCCGGTAGATTGGCTTGAGTGGCGGAGTAGGGTTAACGGGCGCGGGTGTCGCGTTGAGAATCGATTCCGGTTCTTCGTAGAGCAGGCCAAAAGCCTGCAGTGCAGGAATGTCGTGCATCGAGAAGAGCTGTACCGACTCAGTCGGGGAGGCATTCACCCATCGAAAGTTAGTCCAGTTCGGAAGCGCGATGACGTCGCCGGGCACGAAGCTGATCGTCTCGTCATCGGTGACGAACGAGCCGGAGCCAGAGATAACGTAAGTGATCGCGCTGGATGAACGGCGGTGGGCCTTGCCATCGAACCCTGGGGCGAGGCGTTGCACCCAGCAGTCCATGGTGGCCATCGTCGGGCCACCAGTCACCGGATTGGCGTATCGCAGCGCCAGCCCGTCGTAAGGGTTGCCCGCGTCGAGGTCGTAGAGATTGAGGCGCGCTTTGACTTCGCTCCAGGGATAGCGCACGGGCAGTCTGCTCTCGCGACCGCGTTCCCACGTTGGACGCAGCCAGTGGCTGCGGGTTCCGATGCCTTCGCTGCTCGAAGGGCGCACGTTCTGGCTGTCGTCGCCGTAGGGCTCGTAGTAGACTGCACCGAGGGCGAAGAGAAGGCCTATGTCGAGGCCGTCGAGCCAGACAACGTCGGAGTCGCTCGGGTTGTGGTGGTCGTGCCACGAGAATCGCGGGGTGATCAGAAGATCGAAATCTTCCATGGGCAGACGCTCGCCGTCGACGGTCGTGAAAGCCTCCGGATCTCCCTTCGTGATGAATCGCACAGCGCCCATGGTGTGTCGATGCGACCAGCATACTTCGCCCGGCTTCACGAGCTGGAAGCCGGCAGAGATGGTGTGCGTGGTGGCGCTTCCGCGATCGAGGAGACCAGGGTTGACGAAGGTGAGGTGCCGCCTCGCCGTGTCGACGGGCCCGAGTGCAATGGTCGCCTCAGCGAGGGCCTTCTCGACATCGTCCCATGCCCACCGGTAAGGGATGCCTGCGGGGCGAGGCCCGCCAATGGCCCGCATCAGGTGCTCCTCCGCAATCCACTGACCGCGCAAGTACTGCCCTGCTGCCTGCTGGTCGAATGCTGCGAGCGCTTCGGCCTGAGTGGCTGCGGGGGTTTCGATATTGACTGAATCCATAGCTGGTCTCCTTCGGCGACGCTAAGTTACTCTGTCCTCAACAATACGATTCTGCGTGCGAGAAGGCAAGAGTTCGCGATGCTTCTATTGATTTCCTTGCGGCTGTACACACCCCAGGGACAGCGGCTTCGGGAAATCAACATCATTCAAGGCATACTGTGCCGAACAGGACCGCACGCGAACTTTCATCAGCAAATTACTATATTGGCTATCTACTAATTAGCCGCAAAAAATAACGCTGGCAACTTCGCAATCACTCACTCACAGTAGCCAATTAATTGTCAAGACCCATATTTCCGAAACCCCGGAAGGTTTCATTCCTGCCCTTTACCGGCTCTTCAGAATTGAGAGTGTAGTTTCGGTCTGAATCCGCCGGATTCCAGCAGCGATCTGGCGACATAGTTGGTGAGATTCCGGAAGCCGAGGGCAGATCCTCGTAGGTGTTCGAGTCTCCCATTGATCGCTTCACTTGGGCCGTTTGATGTGCCGGGTCGCTCGAAGTATGCCAGCACGTCCTGGGCCCGTCGTTTGAGGGTGCGCCCGAGAGTTCGGAGCTCGGTCAGCGCGGTGGGGACGCCGCTGCTGAGGGAGTCAATCACGGCTTGCATCATCTGCTGACCTTTGGCCCGGTCTGGTTCCCGGTAAGCGGCAACCATGCGCTGGTAGGCGCCGCAACTGGCTTCGACCTCAACATGCGTATCAGCGGTGAACAGGGTTTCCAGGCGTTGGCGTTGGTTCTCGGTGAGCAGGTCCGCGCCTGTGTGGATGGTCCGGCGAGCCGAATACAGCGGGTCCCCGGCCCGTCCGCGGTGCCCGCACGTCTGCTGCTGAACCCGCCGCCGGCACGAATCAAGGGCATCGCCGGCCAACCGGACGACGTGGAAGGGATCCATCACCGGGACCGCGTCGGGGAGTTCCTCGGCCGCGGCGCTCTTGAACCCGGAGAACCCGTCCATGGCCACGACCTCAACCCCGTCCCGCCATTCTTGGGGGCGTTCCTGGAGCCAGGTCGCGAAGGCTTGTTTCGAGCGGCCCTCGACCATGTCCAGCAGGCGGGACGGGCCCGTGCCATCGCGGATTGGGGTCAGGTCAATGATGACGGTGACGTACTTGTCTCCGCGGCGGGAGTGCCGCCACACATGCTCATCAACACCAATGACCTTGACCCCGTCGAAGCGGTGCGGATCATCGATCAAGACCCTCCGTCCTTCGGCCAGGACGGCCTTGTTCGCGGTATTCCAGGTGACGCCGAGTCCTTCGGCGATCCGGGCGACCGTGAGGTGCTGGCAGACGACGCCTTCCAACGCCCAGCGCAGCCCCCGGCGGGAGAGTTTCGCCCGCGGCTCGGCAGCCTTGGAAGTATCCTGCCGCCAGACGTGCCCGCACCCGGCGCAGCGGTAGCGGCGGATGCTGACCAGCAGTGTGGTCGGCCGCCACCCGAAGGGTTCATGGCCCAGCCGACGGGTCACCGTGTCACGGGGAACGCCCTGGCACCCGCACTTCCGGCACCAGTCATCAGGATCAACAACACGGCAGGCAAGGACGGCGCGGCCCGGGCGGACATGCTGCCCGGTCACTTCGAGTCCGAGTCCGTCGAGGCGGCAGAATGTGGTCAGGTCAGGGCTTTGGAAGGTAGCGTTAAACACGAGGGCCTTGCGGTAGAAAAATCACGATCTAGACAATCCGATTCTCTCCCAAGGCCCTCACCCCAGCCGAAACAACCTCCCCGCCCCGGACTTCTCACGCGGCAGCGCCGATTACACTCTCAATTCTGAAGAGCCCATTTACCGGGCATGGGCAGAGGCTGGGGGGTGGGTTGAGGGCAGGACGGGCCCTGGCGCATGGCGCCCCGCTTTCCAAGACGTGCCGGGCAGGGGCATTGACAGCCAGGCGGTGTCTGATCCTTGGCATACGCGCCGGCCATCCACGCCCGTCGCAGTGGCTTCTGCCCGCTCTGTCCGGGGAAACGCGCTCTGTCCCGGGAAGCCACTCACCCGACCCTGGCCGGCGGTTCGCAGGAGTGGCGACGTCACCGTGGTCAGACCCCGCGGATCCTCCAGCCGTCAGCGGGCGTGTAGACAGCGATGACAGGGCCCTCAGCAAAAGCCAGATTGACCCCGAGGTACGCCGCAGGACAGCAGAGTTGCACGGCAGGCCCCGCAGGGCATCTGTCGCCTTTGTCAGAGCACCGTCAAGGCTCGCGCAGCCGAGAACGGATCGCCCGACGGACCGGTCCGTCACGTACTCCAAAAGGTAAAGCATGCCCGGAAGCATGACACGGCCATCAGCGCCAGGCAAAGGGCCCTAGGTCCCACCGTTTGCGCCGCAAGCAGCGCGATGAAACGTTCCGGCAGGATCAAAACCAATCCCGGGGGCTGATCTGGCCACTCATCACACCTGGAGCAGGCGCCCGCAGGAGCATCGGCGTACCCCCTGCTCAGCCCGCAGCGGGGTGCCTGAACGGGTCCACTCATGCCCTCAGGCCTCCTCCGATCCCAGGGCCACAGGGATCGCCGAGGTCAGCGGGTCCGTTCTTGGCGCTCCTGACAACGCTGCCCGGACCGCAACCCATGCCCCGGGGCCGCCCCGGGGTGCGGAAGGCCAATGGCGCCGCCGCCGGATCATTGCCGCTGCAGCCCATATGCGCCGCTCCCGGGCCGAACGGGGCTCCGGGAGCGCGGACCGGTGGCCCTTGTCCGAGGGCAAACTGTTGGCCCGGGCAGGGGGCAGACGGCGTTACCGCCTGTTATTTTGGATGATGGAAGTATAAAACAGTCAAGCAGGGTTTCTGTTGTGAGGCCGGGAGGCAGATATGGACGAGTTTTCCGATTTCCGGGCACCGTTATACGAGGTGAAGGCCAACCTGTTCAAGGGCCTGGCGCATCCGGTGCGGATCAGGGTATTGGAGCTGTTGAGTGCAGCGCCGGAGGTGTCGGTGACGGAGATGCTTGCCGCGACCGGGCTGGAGGCTTCGCATTTGTCCCAGCACCTTTCGGTGCTGCGCCGTTATCATCTGGTGACAGGTGAACGCCGGGCCTTGCAGATGTTCTATTCCCTTGCCTACCCCCAGGTCGCGGAGCTCCTGGCGGTGGCCCGGCTGCTGCTCAACGACATGCTGCGCAACACCCGCGAACAGCTCGAGCACTCAGCGGCGGGCACTCCTGAGACTGCACCGGCCGTGGCCGGGTGAGTGCCCTTAGTACCGCCCGTGCGCTGCTGCCTTCCTGGCGGGACTACAGTGAGCTCCCGCGCAGCTGGAAAGGGGACCTCGTCGCCGGCATCACGGTCGGTATCGTGGCGTTGCCCCTGGCGCTGGCCTTCGGTGTCAGCTCCGGCGCCGGTGCGGCCAGCGGGCTGATCACCGCAGTGATCGCCGGGGTGGTCGCAGCGGTCTTCGGCGGGTCAAACATCCAGGTTTCCGGGCCAACCGGTGCCATGGTCGTCGTCCTGGGCCCGGTCATCGCCACGCAGGGGATCGGGGCGCTGGCCGCTGTTTCGGTCCTGGCCGGGGTGATCGTCATCGCGGCCGGGGTACTGAAACTCGGCCGTGTGGTCGCCCTCCTGCCCTGGCCGGTGATCGAGGGTTTTACCCTCGGGATCGCGGTCATCATTTTCCTCCAGCAGGTCCCTGCCGCGTTCGGCGTCAAAGCCGGGCCCAGCAGCAACGCCGCCGTTGCAGCGGTCCAGGGGCTCGCCACGGGGTCCCCGGCTGCACTGGTGGCCCCGCTGGCCCTGGTGGCACTGGTCGCGGTGATCATGATCGCCGCGCCCCGGATCCACCCGCAAATCCCCGGCTCACTGATCGCCATCATCATCGCCAGCCTCGCGGCCCAGCTCCTGGATCTTCCGGTGGCGCGGATCGGGGCGCTGCCGGATACCCTGCCGGCCCCGGTCATCCCCGCCCTGGACTGGGCCACGGTCGCTGCGCTGGCCGGCCCGGCGGCGACGATCGCGGCCCTGGCCGCCATCGAGTCGCTGCTCTCGGCGCGGGTCGCAGCCTCAATCTCCGACACCGGCCCTTATGACGCGGACAGGGAGCTTGTGGGCGAGGGCCTGGCATCGGTCTGCTCAGGGTTCTTTGGCGGCATGCCCGCTACCGGCGCCATCGCCCGGACGGCGGTGAACATCCGCTCCGGCGGCCGGACCAGGGCTGCAGCGGTCATCCACGCCCTGGTCCTGCTGGCCGTGGTCTACCTCGCCACCGGCCCGGTCTCCCGTATTCCCCTCGCTGCCCTCGCCGGGGTTCTGATGATCACGGCCACACGGATGGTCTCACTGGCAACACTGCGCAGCGTCGTCGGCTCGACCCGCGCCGACACTGTCGTTTTCTTCGTCACCGCCCTGATCACCGTTTCCTTCGACCTGATCCAGGCCGCGGCGATCGGGATCGCGGTCGCGTCGTTCTTCGCCCTGCGCACCCTGGTCAAATCCAGTGGGGTGCATCGTGAAGAAATCCCCGGCGCGGTCCAGGACGGGGATGAGCACATCGCCGTGTTCCGCCTCGATGGGGCCCTGTTCTTCGCCGCCGCCGAGCGCGTCCTGGAACGGGTCAGCGCGATCCGCAACGTCGACGTCGTCATCATCCGCATGTCCCAGCTCCAGGTCCTGGACGCCACCGGGGCCAGAGTCATCACCGACATCGTCAACGCCCTCGAGCGCCGGGGCATCACCGTGCTGATTAAAGGCATCCAGGACCGGCACCTGGCCTTGGTCACCCGGGTCGGTGTGCTGGAGTCCCTGCGCCACCACAAGCACCTGTTCGATGAGCTGGCCCCCGCGGTGGAGCATGCCCGCAGCCATGTGGCCCGCGCCAGGGCCGCCCGCACCGCCGAACAGCAAGCACGGGGCAGCGCGCCCGCCGGGGGCGCGGAGTCCGGAAAGACCACGGCACGATGAATGATCAGGAGCACCGTATGCTGCCATCAGCCCGCCTGGAATCCCGGCCGCACCGGGAGTCCATGCCGCGTTACCTCCTGGGTTTCGGACTCGCGGCCCTTCTGCTGTTCGAGGTCCGGGCACTGCTCGCCGGGCCCACGAACCCGGCCTGGCTGGCCGCGGTGGTCCTGACCGGCCCGGTCGTCGGTATCCCCGCGGGGATCGCCGCGTTCCGGCGCCGCAATGCCCCAGCCCGTGGTCCCGCGGGTGCTGGCAGCCCGCGCCCGGGCGGGGCCCGGCCGTGAGCGGGGAAGGTATGCCGCTGCCTGCCTGGAAGTACCCCGGGGCCGGCGGCGCCGGGTACCCGGCGGACGCGGCCGCCTGGGACCGCTGGTACGCCGCCCCCGGCTACGGCTGGCCGGCGGCAAGCCCGACCGTGCGCGCAGCGCTCAACGGGCTGATGCCAGGGCGGGCCCTGGACCTCGGATGCGGGGGCGGCAGGCACGCCGTCTGGCTGGCCGGACGCGGCTGGCATGTGGAGGCCCTGGACTTTTCCGCGGAAGCCTTAGCCAACGGGCTCGAACGCGCTTCCGCCGAAGGAGTCACCGGCCGGATCACCTGGGCCTTCGCCGACGTCACCGGGTACACTCCCGAGCCGGCGAGCCTGGACCTGATCCTTTCCGCGTTCGTGGACCTGCCTGCACCGGATTTGGAACACGTCATCGACCGCACCGCCCCCGCCCTCGCGCCGGGCGGAATCTTCCTGTTCATCGGCCAGGATCCCCAAGACCCGCACCAGGGAACCACCGGACCACGGGACCCTTCCAGGCTGCACGGCAGCACCGAGGTCGCCGCGTGGGCCAGGGCAGCAGGTCTGGAGATCGAATCGGCCGGAACCCTCTCCCGGCCCCTCCCCGGATACCGCCGGCCCGCATTGGACTGCGTCGTCCTGGCCCACCAACCCCACCGGGCTGCGGACGTTCGGTCCCTTAACACCCGCCTGTCCGCCCGGAATACCGCCTGCCGCGGCGGCCCTGGGAGCGGCCGACACCGGAGAACACGATGTCCGTTCCCCGGACCCCAACGACTGATTCCCGCCCCCTCATTTCCGCCAGCCCATATTCCGGAAGCAGGTCCCCATGCACCGTCATCTGACCAGCATCTGGTCTGCTTCAGCCGAGCTTGAAATGCTGCAAATGCAGACCGACCGTGCCCACGAGGCCCTCGTACAGGCCCTTTGCAAGGCGATGGCCGCGCAGATGCCCCCAGAAGAGGTCGCCGCCGCAGGGAACATGAGCCTGCCCGAACTCTTCGACACCCTCCGCAAGCACACGCCCGCCCCGTCCGTGGAAAACCACGACGCCATACACGACCTCTAAGCTCCCAAACACCCCACGAAAGTTCCACAGCCCCGCGCCCGTGCCCCCAAAGCCGCGCCCCAACCGCTTCAGACAAGCGCCAACCACCCCAACAACCCAGCCGGTATGCAGCCAGGAGCCATCGATGAAACCACACCTTCCCTTGACCACCCACACTGTTCCTGCCCGCGGAGCCCAGGTTCTCGGAACCGGCTTCTACCAACCCGAGAGGGTGCTGACCAACAACGAACTGAGCCGGATCGTGGACACCAGCGACGAATGGATCCGCAGCCGGGTCGGCATCCAAACCCGCCAAATCGCCGACAACGAATCCGTAGCCGACATGGCGACCCGGGCAGGAATCGACGCCCTGCAGGACGCGGGAGTAAACGCCCGTGACCTGGACCTGATCATCGTCGCGACCGTCACGGCCAAAGACCGCTCTCCCAGCACCGCAGGCCGGGTTTCGGCCGCCCTGGGCGCGGCCTCGCCGGCCGTTTTCGACATCAACGCCGCATGCTCAGGATTCACTCACGCGATGGCCATCGCGGACCAGGCAATCCGCGCCGGTTCAGCAACCACTGCAATGGTCATCGGAGCAGAAAAACTCAGCGATTTCACCGACTGGTCCGACCGGAGCACCTGCGTTCTGGTCGGAGACGGGGCAGGCGCAACCGTCCTGACCGCCTCCAACGAACCCGGAGTGGCCCCCGTACACTGGGGCTCGATCCCGGACCTGGCGTCAGCAGTCAGGATCGAAGAACCCTCGCTGGTCCTTGAACAGGAAGGCCTCACCGTCTATCGGTGGGCCATAACCCAGGCAGCCCAACTGGCCCGAAAAACATGCGAACTCGCAGGAATCGAACCCGAACAGCTCGCCGCGTTCATCCCACACCAAGCCAACCTGCGCATCATCGAACCCCTTGCCCAACAACTCGGCATCAAACCGGAAATCACAGCCCGGGACGTTACCCCATCCGGGAACACCTCATCCGCGAGCATTCCCCTCGCCCTCGCCAAGCTCGTCCGCGCCGGGGACATCGCACCGGACAGTCCCGCCCTGCTCTTCGGATTCGGCGGTGGTTTCTCCTACGCCGGGCAAGTCATCCGCACCCCCGGACCCCGTAGCCGCCCAACGGCAGGTGCCCCGTCCCTCACCTAGCGTCCGCGCGCCTGAACTCGGGCCCGCCCTCGACCATCGACACGCCTAAAGATGCGGGTTAGATTCAGCGCACGCACCAACACCGAGAAGAAGTGAGGAACACCAAGATGAAAACGAAGCTGGTATTCGCGTCAGGTGTAGCACTCGGCCTGGTCCTTGGGACCAAGGCAGGCAGGGAAAGCTACGAGAAAATCAAAGTGAAACTCCGCGGATTCTGGCAAGACCCCACGGTCCAGGACAAAGCACCTGAGCTTCAAGGGCAGGCAAGCCAAACGGTGACAGAAAACAAGGAAGCAACAACTGCCGCACGCCAGCACAACACCGCGCTCCACCATGAAGGCACAACATCCAGCCACTCTCCCCACGACCACGCAACGGCAGATGGGCCCGAAAGCGCCTTCTACGGCATAGGCGGGCCGGCCTCAGGAGAGGCCCCGGAAGCTGAATCCCCACACCAGCACCCACGAGAGACCGGCAACTAAGACCACACCGAGCAGACATCAGGTTCTGGCCGACCTGAAACATGAGGATGGCCGGGGTTACCGTTAGCCCTTTCCGGTTCCGGGACTCCGCGCCATTTAGCGACAACAGAACACCGCCATATAGCGCCGAAGCTCACAAAAAACGTGAAAAAAGTTGTCGTTTTCAGAAGTCGCCTGCACCACTTCATGCGGAAGTATGGCCCTGGTGCACAGGACTGTTGACATCCGTTTGTCAGAAGCCACCTGCACTACCGGTATTTTCATCAGAAGTCGCCTGCACTAGCCTGAATTATGGTCAAGAGTCGTCTGCACCGTCGGCGCCAGTCATGACATCGGATGACCCGCAGATTCTTGAGCGGGGCCTGCTGGGCATGTCGGATGAGGCGTGGGAGCGCCTGCGCCGGCAGGACGAGGTCATTGGGCCTTTGGCGGCCATGGCCACGGTCACCCACGCGGCGGCGGACAGCGCGGCCGAAGAGTTGGGATTGTCGAGACGGCAGGTCTACACCCTGATCGGCCGGCGCCGAAAGGGCACCGGTCTGCTGACGGACCTGGCCCCGGGCCGGTCCGCCGGCGGCCGGGGAGGCGGGCGCCTGCCGGAGCCTGTGGAGGCCGTAATTCGTGAAGTCGTCCGGAAGACTTACCTGACGAAGCAAAAGCCGTCCCTGGCGGTTGTGCACCGCCAAATTATGCGCGAATGTACGACGCTGGGGTTGGCCGTGCCGGCAAGGAATACTGTCGCCCACCGGATCGAGGCGCTGCACCCGGTGGAAGTCAGGCGCAGGCGTGAGGGCAGCGACGCCGCCCGGCCTCTGCAGTCGGCCGGCGGAAAGGTGCCGGACATCGTGGCCCCGTTGGACCAGGTCCAGATCGACCACACCGTGATTGACCTGATCATCGTTGATGACCGGGACCGGCAGCCCATCGGCCGGCCCTACCTGACGGTGGCCATCGATGTTTACAGCCGGTGCATTCTGGGAATGGTCGTGACCCTGGAGGCACCGTCTGCGGTGTCGGTTGGCTTGTGCATCGCGCACATGGCGTGTGACAAGCGGCCCTGGCTGGAAGCCCTGGGCGTGGACGCGGCCTGGCCGATGAGCGGCAAACCCTGCGCACTTTATTTAGACAACGCTTCGGAATTTAAGAGCGAGGCGTTGCGCCGCGGTTGCGAGCAGCACGGTATCAATCTCAATTACCGGCCACTTGGGCGCCCGCACTACGGCGGCATAGTGGAGCGCATCGTCGGAACGGTGATGCAGCGGGTCCATGAACTTCCCGGGACGACTTTCTCGAACCCGGGACAGCGGGGCGGTTACGATGCCGACAAAATGTCCGCCCTGACCTTGACGGAGCTGGAACGCTGGCTGGCCTTGGCTGTCGCCGGCTACCACGGCAGCATCCACGGATCCCTGAACCAGACACCCGCCGGACGCTGGGACGAGGGCGTGAAAGAGTTCGGTGCGCAGCCTGTCGTTGCGCATCCCGCCGCGTTTCTCATCGATTTCCTGCCGGTCATCCGGCGCCGAATCACCCGCACCGGTTTCGTCATCGACCACGTCCACTACTTCGCGAACGTGCTAAAACCCTGGATCGCACGGCGGGACCGGGAGGAAAAATTCATCATCCGGCGGGATCCGCGGGACATCAGCAGGGTCTGGGTGCTGGAACCGGAAGGAACGGCCTATGTGGAAGTCCCATACCGCACCGTTTCCCACCCGGCGGTGACGTTGTGGGAACACCGGCAGGCGCTGGCGCGGCTCCGTCAACAGGGACATGACCAGGTCAACGAGGAAGCACTGTTCCGCATGATGGATCAGATGCGCGAGATCACCGCCACCGCCCAAAAAGAAACCCGCAGATCACGCCGGGACCTGCAACGGCGGCGCCACCTCCAGGCCTCCGGACCCGTGAAGAACCGGTCGGCTCCACCTGATGAAATGCTCCCGCCCACAAATGACGAGGCGGCAGCCCGTCCTTTTGACGAGGTCGAGCAGTGGTGAACATCGATGACTACCCGCCGCCGGATCTGTCCCATCTCCAGCCCTGGGCGCAGGTTATGGCGCGCCTTCCGGCGGAGGAACGGATCCGGCGCATTCGGGCGGACCGCTGGATCGGCTACCCCCGGGCCGTGCAGACTCTCACCCGGCTCGAGACACTCTATGACTGGCCCGGCAAACAACGCATGCCTAACCTCCTGCTGATCGGACCGACCAACAACGGCAAGTCCATGATCATTGAACGGTTCCACCGCCAGCACCCGGCGCACTCCACCGCGGACCAGGAACACATCCCAGTGCTGTGTGTCCAAATGCCCTCCGAACCGTCCGTCCCGCGGTTCTACACGGCCGTCCTCGCCGCGCTCGGTGCGCCCCCGGGACCGCGCCGGCGCGTAGCTGACCTGGAACAGCTCACCCTCGCTGTGCTGCGGCGCGTCGGTGTGCGGATACTGGTGATTGACGAACTGCATAATGTGCTGGCCGGCCGTGCCGATGTCCGGCGCGAATTCCTGAATCTGCTGCGCTTCCTGGGAAACGAGCTGCGGATCCCGCTGGTGGGGGTCGGGACCCGTGAGGCCTATCTCGCGATCCGCTCCGATGACCAGCTCGAAAACCGGTTTGAGCCCGTGACGCTGCCCTTATGGGAAGCCGATGGCGACCTGCTGTCTCTGCTGGCAAGCTTCGGCTCCTCCTTCCCGCTGCGTACGCGCTCGAATCTGGCGACCGATGACATGGCCCGCTACCTCCTGACCCGCAGCGAGGGCACTATCGGGGAGCTCACATCGCTCCTGACCGAAGCCGCAGTAGCCGCAGTGGACAGCGGCGAAGAAGCCATCAACCACCGGACCCTGACCCTGGCTGAATATGACGGTCCCAGCGTCCGGCGCCGGAAGTTCGAACGCGAACTCAGATGAGACCGCCGGAACGCTGGCCCCTGCACCCGGCGCCGGCAGAAACGGAATCGTTGTCCTCCTGGCTGCGGCGGATTGCCTCCAGCTACGGCATGGAATCCTCCGAGCTGCTCGAACACGGCCTCGGCCACGGGGAACTCAGCGACCCCGAGCTGGATCTGAACCCGCCGACGGACCTGCTCGAAGAGCTCGCCAAGCGCACCGGTCTTGACCAACACCGGATAAACGCCATGACAATGGCCGGATGGGTGCCATGGCTCTTCGACAGCCTCGACCCTGCCCCCGGCGCTTACGAAACCTATGTGCACCAGCTCTCGGTACTCCTGCCGCCCAAGCGGCGCACTATCTACACCCCGCGGAAGTGGCTGCCATGGCTGTCGGAAACCGGGATGCGGCGGGGCTGCCCGGACTGCCTGGAATCCAGCCCGACGCTACTGCTCTTCTGGCAATTGCCGCTCATGGCCAGCTGCCAGGTACACGGGCGCCGGGTCGAAACCTACGAAGGACGCCCGCCTGACTACATCCTGTGGGCAACTCCCGCCGATGACCAGCGGCCCCTGCCGGAGCCGTTGTCCCTCATGGACCGGCGCACATGGCAGGCGATAACCACCGGATCCGTTGACTTGCCCCGGTATCCGGTTCACGCCGGCACTTGGTTCCGGCTGCTGCGGACCCTTCTGGACGAACTCACCACAGCCCAGGGACGATATGGCCGGCAACTGGAGGACGTGCGCCGTGTCTGGGAACACTGCGGTCACCCGTTCCGGGCCGGCCTGCATTCGTGGCAACCGTTCGAGACCCTCCACTGGACTGCCCAGCAGCAGCTGCTCGAAGCAGCTGCCGCCGCGATGGAAATGATCGAAGCCGGCTCACTGACCGCCCTGGGCACTTCCGCACACCTCTTCAGGCCCGAACCAAACCCCCGGATCAGCGACGGAACCCCGCGTGGCACACTGACAGCAAGCGCCGGCGCTCAAGAAAGACCGACCCTCGATGAGCTCTTGAAACAGGCAACCGACGCACTGGACGCCTGCATCGCAGCAGCCAAAGAAGACCCGGTCGTCGCGCAGCACCTCTTCGACTTCGCACGGTACGGATGCCGCAGTGACCAATCCCTGCGCGGCCTCCGGCAAACCTTCGCCGAGCTTCAGATACCCCTCGACTTTCTGTCACAAACAGAGAACCAATCACCCTTTGCCTGACTTAGAATAAATAACGGGTTAAGTGACATATTTTGCATCCGCACTGATTTGCAATCCCACTGTCACTTAAACGAACGTATAAAAGACAGAGGAGAACCCAAGTGCTCGTCGGCTACATGCGCGTCTCAAAGGCGGACGGCTCTCAGACCATGGACCTGCAGCGCGACGCGCTCCTGGCCGCCGGCATCGGCGCGGACTCCCTCTATGAAGACCGTGCCTCCGGGAAAAAGGACGACCGGCCCCAGCTGGCCGCCTGCCTCAAGGCTTTGCGCCGCGGCGACACCCTCATGGTCTGGAAGCTCGACCGGCTCGGCCGGGACCTGAGGCACCTGGTCAACGTCGTCCACGACCTCACCGAACGCGGCATCGGACTGAAGGTCCTCACCGGACAGGGCGCCGCCATCGACACCACCACCGCTTCCGGGAAGCTCGTTTTCGGGATCTTCGCGGCCCTCGCCGAGTTCGAACGCGAACTCATTTCCGAACGCACCCTCGCCGGGCTCGCCTCCGCCCGCGCCCGCGGCCGGAACGGCGGACGCCCCTACAAGATGACCTCCGCGAAGCTCCGCCTCGCCATGGCGTCCATGGGCAAGCCGGGAACCAAAGTCAGCGAACTCTGCATCGAACTCGGCATCACCCGCCAGACCCTCTACCGGCACGTATCACCTACCGGAGATCTGCGCCCCGACGGCCAAAGGCTCATTTCCCGGTAGGGCGCGGGCTGCGCCGGACGCGGAGGGCGGGATATTGGCCGGACCCTCGCGGGGCCAGGTTGGCCGCGGCCGGGGCCAGGGCAGCCACCACTAGAGATGGCACACATCGCGCTCTTGCAGCATCATGCCGGAAGCACCCGCTTCCGAATAATCCGCCCAGACCAAAGCCAGGGCCGGGACTGTCCCCACGCCCGGCACGCAGCCGGGGCCCAGAGCTACCAAGGCCCCCTGCTTGGTTTGCTCTTCCGGTTGCCACCCCATTCGGGGCTGGGGTCGGTAGTGTCGGGTCATGGATAGCGGCACCTTGGTCAATTTCTTGTTGGTTCTCTTTTTTGTGCTGTTGGGAGGGGTCTTCGCCGGTACGGAAATGGCGCTGGTATCCCTTCGCGAGAGCCAGGTGCGTCAGATAGGAAAGCTTGGGAAGGGCGGGGCGAGGACTGCCGCTTTGGCCCGGAATCCCAATCGATTCCTCGCAACTGTCCAGATCGGTGTGACCTTGTCGGGTTTCTTCTCAGCCGCCTACGGCGCTTCCACGATTGCACCCGATGTGGCACAAATCCTGGAAGGTTTGGGGATGGGCCCCGCAGCAGAGCCGGTCTCCGTTGTCGGAATGACGTTGCTGGTGGCGTATATGTCCCTGGTGCTCGGTGAGCTGGTGCCCAAAAGGTTGGCGATGCAGAACGCGGTTGGCTTCACGAAGGTTCTGGCCCCTCCGCTGATCATCCTTTCGCACGTTATGCGGCCTGTCATCTGGATGCTGTCCGTTTCAACCAATGCCTTGGTCAAGCTATTGGGCGGCGATCCCCACGCCAAACAGCAGAGCGTCAGCTCCGAGGAACTCTGGGACATGGTCGCGGAGAGCGACATGCTGGAGGAACCCAGCCGAAGCATCCTCAGCGACGTGTTTGGGGCCTGTGTTTCGTCAACTTTAAGTAGGCCATTTCAGCGATAAGAATCAGGCCACCTCGGCACGTTTCCAGGCCATTTCAGCTGTTTGGTTATTTCATCAGGGCATTTTTGACCCGGTAGGACTCACCACGGAATTGCAGCAGGCGCCCGTGGTGCACCAGCCGGTCGATGACGGCTGCTGCCATGTTGTCGTCCCCGAACACCGTTCCCCAGCGGGAGAATTCGAGGTTGGTGGTGATGATGAGGCTGCGTTTTTCGTAGCCGTCGGCGATGACCTGGAACAGCAGTCTGGCCCCTTCGGTATCGATCGGGAGGTATCCCAGTTCGTCGATGGCCAGGAGCTGGTTTTTGGCCAGGGAAGCGAGCTCCTTGTCCAGCCGGTCCTCGTCCTTGGCCCTGCGCAGCATCATAACCAGGGCGGAGGTGGTGAAGAACCTGGCTGGGATGCCCTGCCGGCAGGCGGCTGCCACCAGGGCGGTGGCCATGTGGGTTTTGCCGGTGCCCACGTCCCCGTAGAGAACCAGGTCCTGGGCCCGGTTGATGAACTCGAGGGATTCGAGGGGTTCGCGGCCGTAGTCCTCGGGGAACCTGACGCTGGTGTAGTCGAATCCCGTGAGTGTTTTCAGGGCAGGGAGCCTCGCGGATTTCAGCAACCGCTGGCGGCGTGATTCCTGCCGGGATTCGTGTTCGGCCAGGAGCACCCCGTGCAGGTATTCGCGCTGTTTCGGGGTGCCTTTCTCGGCCCATTCGGTCAACACGCTGCCGGTCAGTGAGGCATGTTTGCCCGCTTCGAGGATGTCCTGGACGGTGATCGGGTTCATGCGACTTCTCCGGTGCTCGTGTTCAGGGTGGTGAAGGTGTCATAGACGCTTAAGTCCACGTTGGCGGCGGCCGGTTCGGTGCCGTGGGCTAACCGGCGGGCGAGCATCCCCAGGGCTGCCATGTCCGGAGTGTCTCCGCGGCGGATCAGCGTGTCGGCGGCGGCCATCGCGGCGTCGAAGCCGGCGGACCCGGTCGCGGCATCCACCGCGTTGAGCAGGCGGCGACGGTCCGTGGGCGCCGCGGCATCGAGCCAGTCGCGGACCGGGTCGGTGACCAGGGCCCGCAACGGGGAATGGCTCCAGGCTCCGGGCTTGGTCACGAGCAGCGGAACCAGAGACTCGGGGTCGAAGATCGTCTCGGCCTGCCGGCCGAACACCCGGTCAAAGGACCGGATCGGCTCGGAGTGCTCATCCAGGATCTGCACCACGTCGTGGCGCAGCCCCACGGTGAGCATCCGCCCATGGAAGGAGGACCCGGCGGCGTAGGTGTTCCCGTCAATGAGCAGGTTCCCGGTCTTGTCGGCCTTGCGCGATTCGTAGCGCACCGGGTCGAACCCGACCCCGGGCAACGCCAGGGATGAGGCAACGTCGTGGGTGAACAGTTCGCCCAAGGGCAGGCCCTTGCGGTAATGCGTGGTGGTGGCCAACGCGTCGCACCGGGCCATGAGCACCTCGTTCAAGGCCTGCAGGCTGGAGGCCACTGGTTCGGGAACCATGAGGTTACGGCGCAGGAACCCGACCGCGTTTTCCACGTTCCCTTTTTCATGCCCGGAGTACGGGTTGCAGTAGCGGGATTCGGAGCGGTAGTGAAGCTTGAACGCCCCGAACAGTTTCGTCTCCACGACCTTGGTGCCCACCCGGCGTCCGATGCCGGTGGCGTTATCAAAGACCAGGTGCCTCGGTGCGGCCCCGATGTGCTCGAACACCTTCCGTAGTCCGTGGCAGACGCATTCGGCGGTTTCGCCGCGGTATGCCTGGACGAAGCGCATGTTCGAGAACGGGAAGGTCACCACCAGGATGTGCAGGATCTGCCGGATCCCGGCGATGATGGCCTCTGCCTGACCGAAGTCGACCTGCGCGGTCCCGGCGGGCCACACCAACTCGGTGAAACCAACACCGGCGATCCTGTTGCGGGCCGTCCATTTCTTCACGAACCGCTGCACCGGGGAATACGTGCCGGTGAAACCATGCTCCTCCACGAGCCGGTCGAAGACGCGTTTGGCCGTATGCCGTTGCTTGCGGTTCCGGCGCTGGTCCTCGGCGAGCCACGCTTCGATAATGTGCTCGAACCCGGTGAGCACCGAGGCCCCGAGCCGGGCCAGCGGCGCCGGCGGTTCCGGGGAGTAGTTCTCCTGATCGGCGTATCTGGTCACCGAGGACCGGCTAACACCGAGCCTGCGGGCGATCTCCCGGCCCGGGACTCCCTGGGAGTCCAGCCTTCTGATATTTTCTTGTACGGACATGGGTACCGTCATCTGCTTTCCAGCCCTTCCGGCGCATACGCTTCGCAATGGCAGCGCCGTAAGGAACCTATCTGGGGGTGGCGGGCCCATGTCCCTGACACTCTGGGAAGGGCACCGGCCACCCGGTGATCTCTATCTCCAGGCAAGCCCCCGAAACCATGATTTCGGGAAGAAAAAACTGGCCTGATTCTTACCGCTCTTTTGGCCTGAAACGAGCCACCAACTTGGCTCAAATACCTGGCTGAAACGGCCTACAGATAGTCGATCACACACAGGGCCGGGGACCGCTCCCTCCACGAAGTCATGCGCCCCCGCACCGAGGTGGCATTCATCAACGGCGCACTGAGCATTGCGGCCGCCCGCAGCATCGTCAGGGACGGCCCGTACTCGCGCTATCCCGTGATCGGACGGACCGCGGATGACGTCCTCGGTTTCGTCCACATCCGTGACCTGATGCCCCAAGGCGACGGGTACGAGGAGGGGACAGTGAAGAGCATTGTTCGCGAGATTCTTCCGCTGCCGGGAACGAACAGGGTGCTGCCATCGCTGGCCAGGATGCGCCGCCTGGGTCACCACATAGCGCTGGTGGTTGACGAGTATGGGGGCACCGACGGCATCGTCACCCTGGAAGACTTGGTTGAGGAACTGGTGGGTGAAATCTACGATGAGTACGACACCGGGGCCGACCACGAGGACCGCGTCAGCGTGTCCAACGGTTCTGTCGACGTCGACGGCGGCCTGATCCTGCAGGAGTTTGAGTCAGCGACCGGCATAGCACTGCCCGATGGGCATTACGAAACAGCCGCCGGATTCGTCATGGATCGTCTCGGCCGCCTGCCCCGGCGCGGGGACCGGGTGGAAGTGGCAGAGCACGTGTTGACGGTGGTCGCGATGGACGGCCTGCGCATCGGGCGGATCCGGGTCACGCCCGTGAACGAACGGCCGGTGGAACTTTGAGTACTTCCGGGCCTCCGCATCAGCAGCCGGGTGGACGCCGCCGATGACCCGAGGTTCGGTTCGATGCCGACCGCGCCGGGCACATCCGCGCCGGGGCCAGTACGCCGGACCGGCGTGCTGATCAATGTTTGGAGCCGCCGGAAAGGTTTGGCTCCGACAGCCCACCCACTTACCGCTCGGGATTGCGATCGCCGGTGGGGCAGGTTGTGGGTTGGCCGGGAACTTGGCTGGCGCTCAGAGCGCAGGGGTACTGGGCCGCGGTGGTAGGGGGTGTTGTCGCCCAGCATGGCCTAAGGACGTTGAGCATCCAGCTCCCTACATGTTTCTCAGCCTGCGCTGTGCCGGGTTGGACGGAGCGGGAGCGAAGACGGCCAGTAACTCGCCGATCTCGTGTGTTGCGGTTGCCGGGTGGTGGAAGCGCCGGTGGGGGTCCACGGTGTAGTGGCTGCGTCGTCCCACTCTCTGGCGGGTGAGGTAGCCGACGGTCTCGAGGTCCTTAAGGATGCTCAGGGTCGCACGCCCGGTGATCCCAACACTGCCGGCGATCTCGCTAACCAGTGCGTCAGGGGAACCGGCCACGACCAGCAGTACCTGGGCGTGTTTGGTGAGCAGTGTCCACTGTGGCCGCTGGGACTGGTCCCGGGCCGCGGACCCGGAACTGTCTGCATGGTCCGTCGCTGGTAGAGGAGTCCCGTCGCCGGGAAGGAACGTGGAAGGCATTTCGTGGTTTGTCCGTTCGGAAGTAGAGGGCTCACGACCCGACCAGAGGCGGGGCCGGTTGGCGCATGGTGGTGGTGGCCAACTCCCGCGTATCTCCGCCTCGGCGATTCGGGAATCTAGGTGGTGGCACGGCACCGCGTCAACGGATGCGATGGCCGTGGGCGGCGAATGGCCCATGGTTGTGGCTAGGCAGAAGGCGGGGCGGGATCGGGTGGCGGGTTCCTGGGCAGCTCCCCGCCGTGCCCGGGGTCGCTGAGGCGATCTCCGAGCGGGCCGGACGGCGCACTTTCATGGCTCCTGGGCGCCGCATCGGCTACGACGAACAGGACCTCGGCCCCGTGCTTCAGGGAGGGCACCGGGAACGCCGAAGGGGTGGTGCGCGGCGGGAGGGGCATTCGCGGTATCTTACCAACTGCAAATGGAACAACACGCCGGGGGCAAAATGCTCATCTGTTCGGTCAGCGCCTCCTGTATTGCACACGCAAAATGCCCCGTTCTGGTTGTTCACACACCAGAGACAGCGAAAACTACTAACCAAAGTCAATCATGCAGCTGCGGCTGGAACCCGCCAAGATACTCAAGCATGAAACACTGAATGCCGTAGACCGGATATCGAATACGAGAATCATGATGAGCGGTGAGGTGCCGGCCGTACGCTGGCATGGAAATCCTTGATTTGGCGGGTATCACCGCAGGCACTGGAGTGATTCTGCTGACGGCCCTTGATGTCTTTCACACCCTGCTTTATCCCCACTGCATGGGACCAGTGTGCAGGATGATCGTGTGCGGGTTCAGGCGTCTATCCAAAAAGATTCAGTGACGGGCGCACTACTCAGATGCCCGAACTTTGAGACGGCCTAGATCGACGCCCCTTGTTAACGTGCCCGAGGAAGCGGAGCGATCATGACGATGGGTTTTACTGTGGATCTCTTGCAGCACCCTCTGTGAGGGTAGTACCAACGGGTTGCAGCCGAGGTAGTAAGTGTCAGGGCATGTAGGGGGCGTAGTAGGGCAGTGAGTCATCGAGGACCGGCACCAGCACGGTCAAGGACTCGTCCGCGTATGTGACGGTCATTGGCACCATTGACCCTGGGTCAGCACCGGCCCGCTCGAAGAGAAGCGGCTCACCTCTCTCGAGACGAACCGAGTTCTCACCGAGGACTAGGATGCTGCTGAGCTGTCCTGCGACGTTGATGTCGAGCATAAGGTCCTGGTCAGTGTCGTTGATGATAGTTCCCAAGACGCGGCCAGGCTTCTGGGCGGAGTCGCCGACTATCAGGATGTTCAGTAGTCGGACGTTGCCGCTTGATGCGTGTGCGCCGTCGGTGAGTGAGTCGCTCATCTGGGTGGCGATTGGATTGGTGAACGAGCACCCGCACAGCGTTAGACCGAGCAGTATGAAACAGCCGGTCGTCGCCGCAGGCTTGCCTTTTGTCCAAGGTTGCATTTGAAGGGCTCCTACTTGCGTGGTCCCGATCAGAGCAGGTTTTGAGCTTGATCCTGAGGGTCGGGTAGGGATGAATGCGTGTGACTGGCACTTGAGGTTGCGACCATCGAGGCTCTGCAAGGTAATGGGCCTGTCGCAGGGCTTCGTGGGAAGCCTCCGAGCCATCTACGCCGACAGTCATTTTTCGCTATTTCCTGTCCGTGCCCCATTAAGGACTCCGATCTTGGTTTAGGTCCCAAGCTCCTTGCCGCTGGCTTCAAACGGTAGATCACTAGGAGGCTCATCGAGAGTGCCTGTCAGAATTGGTTGGGTAGTGGTGGATACCGTCCCAGAGGATCAGGATCAGGATCAGGATCAGGATCGCCAAGAGACGGACGAAAATCGGGGGCCGCCGGGCGATTGCCCATGGTTGTGGCTAGGCAGAAGGCGGGGCGGGATTGGGTGGCGGGTTCCTGGGCGGCTCCCCGCCGCGCGCAGGGTCGCTGAGGCGATCTCCGAGCGGTCCGGACGGCGCACTTTCATGGCTCCTGGGCGCCGCATCGGCTACGACGAACAGGACCTCGGCCCCGTGCTTCAGGGAGGGCACCGGCAACGACGATGGGGTGATGATCACGGCCGCCCCTGCCCGGCGGGCGGCGCGGGCCAAGGCCAGGGCTATGGCTTGGGACTGAGGTGCGCGGCGGAAGGGGCAAGCGCGGTATCGCACCAACTGCAAATGGAACAACGCGCCGGTGGCGTCCAGGGCGGGGTGCGCCCGTGCGGCGACGGTTTCGGCCTCCCGTAGCGCTTCCCGGTGGAGGCGGGCTGCGATGGCGGCGTCGGTGGTGAAGGCCGGTTGCGCGAGGGGCACCAGCAGAACGGTCGGCCGTCGTTGCGCGCAGGCGAGGGCCGCGGCACGGCGTGCCACTGCCGTCGCCTCAGGACCATCGGTGATAACCGCGGCAATGGGGCGGGGCGTTGGGCGGGCGGGTTTGTCCATCATCGTTCCCTTTCGGTTTTGCTTCCAAGGGGTGCTTTGTCCGTGGTGTGGGTGAGCGGCCGCCGTTCCCTCAAGGGACCGGGTCCTGAGCACCGGGCCACGGAAGGGGGCTGCTGAATTGGCCGGTGTGGAGGGGCGAGGCGGTCCACCAGCTCGGCCAACAGGAAATACATCGCCTTCAGACCGAGTACCACTGCTGAGCAGGGGCAGCGCGCGGGACCGCCCCGGGCCGAGATGTCCCTGGGCGGCAACGCCAATGGATCTACGTAACTCAAAACACGTATCATGGTTCGCATGCAGCCTCCTTCCAACTGGACTTTCCTATCCAACCACGGGCACGTGCTCGTCGCGTTGGCGGGTGATTCTCAGTCGCGGATGCGGGATGTGGCCGCCAAAGTCGGCATCACCGAACGTGCCGTCCAAATGATCGTTCGCGACCTGGAGGAAGCCGGGTATGTCGTCCGCGAGCGGGTGGGTCGTCGGAACCGGTACACCGTGGTGCAGCAGAACCGCTTTCGGCACCCGCTGGAGGAACACGTGCGGGTGGGGGATTTCCTGGCCCTCGCCGCAGCAGCACCCCCGGTCAGCGATCGTCTCAGCGCTTCCTCACCGCCCGACGTGCGAGCTTGATCATTTCCTCGACCACGAGGACGCAGGACGCCACCGCAAGGCAGGTCAGCCACTGGGTGGCGGAGAGCGACGTGGTGTCGAAGATGCCCTGGAGCGGGGCCAGTTGCACGGCGAGGACCTGTAGGACCAGGACCGCGGCGAAGGAGATCCACAACCAGCGGTTGGTGAACAGATGCCGCGTGAACACCGTCTGCCGCTCGGACCGAGCGTTGAGCGCGTTGAAGAACTGGAAGAGGACGAACGTGGTGAATGCCATGGTGGACGCCACGGCGGCGCCGTAGGCCCCCTCGGCCAGGGTGAGCACCGACAGGGTACCGATCGCCATGACTGCGCCGGCCCGCAACATCCGTAGCAGCCGGGTCCGGTCCAGGATCCGATCATCGGCCCTGCGCGGCGGTTCGTCCATCAGCCCTGGTCGGGCGGGGTCAACGCCCAGGGCCATCGCCGGGGGGCCGTCCATGATGATGTTGACCCACAACACCTGGATCGCGGTAAGCGGTGCCGGGAGCCCGGCCACGGTCGCGCCGAGGAAGGACAGGATGGCGCCGATGTTGGTCGACAGTTGGAAGCGGACGAACTTCACCACGTTGTCATAGATCGATCGGCCCTCGTGGACCGAGGCGACGATGGTGGCGAAGTCGTCGTCGGTGAGAATCATGTCGCCGGCTTCCTTGGTCACCTCGGTGCCGGTGAGCCCCATCGCCACACCCATATGCGCCGCGCGCAGGGCTGCCGCGTCGTTGACGCCATCGCCGGTCATTGCCGTCACGTGCCCCATGGCCGTCAACGCCCCGACGATGGCGACTTTGTGTTCCGGGGCGACCCGGGCGAATACCCCGATGCTCTCCACGCGTTCCGACAGCTCTTCCGGGGTCATCCGATCCAGCTCGGTGCCGGTGACGACTTCGCCGCGGATGCCGAGCTCCCGGGCGATGGCGGCCGCGGTGTCCCGGTGGTCGCCGGTGATCATCTTGACCGAGACCCCGGCCCGGTGGGCGAGTGCGATGGCGTCCTTGGCCTGCGGGCGGGGCGGGTCAGCGATGCCGACCAGGCCGAGCAGCGTCAGGCCGGTCAGCCGGTGCTCAAACGCGTCAGCGTTCGACGAATCACCGGCCGCGGGCAGGTCGTCCATCAACGTCGTCGCGGCGGCCAGCACCCGCAGACCACTCGACGCGAGGGCTGTGACCTCGCTTGCCATCTGGTCCCGGCCGGCGGCGTCGAGGTCACGAACTCCCTCGGCGGTGAGTAACGCCGTGCTGCGCGCGAGGAGTACGTCGGGAGCGCCCTTGAGGTAGACGCGGATGCGTCCGTCCTCCTCGTGTGCGGTCACCATGAACTTGCGGGCGCTATCGAAGGGCAACTCGGCCACCCGCGGGTGCGCCGCACGCAGCGTCGGGGCGTCGATCCCGGCCTTCACGGCCGCAACGACCAGCGCGCCTTCGGTGGGGTCGCCGACGATGCCAGCCCGGCCACCCGCCCCCGGGGCAGCCAGCACAGCGTCGCTGCACAGAACAAACGGTTCCAGCAGACGCCCCGGATCCCCGGTCCGCTGCCCGGCGGTCTCGGCAATGATCGACCCTGTCGGGGAATACCCCTCGCCGTCGATGCGCATGCGCTGGCCTGCGAAGACCAGCGCACGGGCCGTCATCTGGTTCAGCGTCAGCGTTCCGGTCTTGTCGCTGCAGATGACCGTAGCCGAGCCCAGGGTCTCCACCGACGCGAGCCGCTTGACGATAGCTCCCCGCCGGGCCATTCGACCGACGCCGAGGGCGAGGGTGAGGGCCAGGACGGCCGGCAAACCTTCGGGCACCGTGGCCACGGCGAGGGCCACCGCCGTGAGCGCCAGCTCGCCCAAAGGCTCGCCACGCACGAGGGCGATTGTCACGTAGATGGCGATGGCGATCCCGCCGATCAGGGCGATCCGCTTGCCCAATGAATCCAACTGCACCTGCAGCGGGCTCTTGGGCTCCTCGCCGCTCGCAAGCAGTTCCGCGATCGCGCCGACCTCGGTCTGCGCGCCAGTGGCGGTGACCACGAGTTCGGCCCGGCCGCGGGTGAGCGCGGTGTTCATGTAGCCCATGCCGGTGCGGTCGCCCAGCGGCACTTTCTCACCGGGAGCGGCGCCCACCGGCAAGGTGTCCTTGGCCACCGGCTGAGACTCCCCGGTCAGTGCGGACTCGTCGATCTCGACTGACTCCGCCACCAGGAACCGTCCGTCGGCCGGCACCCGGTCTCCCGCCTCGAGCAGGACCAGATCACCCGGCACAAGCTCGACCGCTCCGACCACCCGCACCGACCCGTCCCGGCGGACCCGTGCGGTGGGCACCAGCATGTCGCGCAGCGCCTCGAGGCTGCGCTCCGCCCTGTTCTCCTGAACGAAGCCGATCAAGGCGTTGATCAGGAGCACGATCAGGATGACGATCGTGTCCTTGAGGTCCCCGACGACGCCGGCGAGAACCGCGGCACCGAGCAGGATGAGGATCAGTATGCTACGAAACTGATCGAGGAATCGCAGCCAACCTGGCCGCCGCGGCCGCTCGGCCAAACGGTTCTCACCGATCAGTTCCCGGCGTCGGGCAACCTCTGCCTCACCGAGTCCTTGCGCGGAATCGACGCCCAGCGACTCCGCCACGACGGTCGCGATCTGAAGGTGCGGATCCCGCAGAGGCGCTTCCTTCGCGCCAATCGCCGGAAGGAAGCTGGATGACTGGTCGTCCTTGATCGCCATTACTGATCATTCCTCGTGGTGTCTGGTGTCTGGTGTCTGGTGTCTGGTGTCGTATGCGGTCGGCGAGGGTGATGGGGGGTGTACTCGTGTTCATCTTGAGCATCGTCTCGTTTGCCGGCCGAGTCAACACCGGGGCCAGGCCAGCCTTGAGGGGGAAGAGACGGTGGACAATAAGCCGCATGAGGTACTCATGCGGCCACTCGTGGCCGGTCATCGAGGTACCGGCCCGTCAGGGGACGGATGGTATGGACAGGTCCTCGTCCCCGCGCTGCCCACGATGCCGCGCGGGGCCCAGCAGCGGGTTCGCGGATGCAACCGTAAGGCGATGGCGACGGACCACAGGGCCAGAGCAAACCACGGGATCAGGTTCGACACAGGAACTCCTCTTCTCTTGCCACTGCCGTTGGCGGGGCTAAACTGATACAGCCAGACTAAAGCAGAATAACTCGCGAAACAAGGTTCGCATGTGTCTCTGAGATCGTTATCCCGCCAAAGTTACTGTGCTCGGGTGGTGGGTCATTGCCCCGCTCGTTGTGCGGGGAATTCACCCGTAGCTCTTGCCTGCCGTGCGAGTTTCTTGATGTTGCTCGAGGATAGGGGCAAGCAGACTGCGCAAGGACGTCAAGTCACCAGCAACGGCGCGGCGCTTCTGGGACCCTGGGGGTCCATTGGAGCTTCTGAGATGAGCGGGTGTTGCGACGATTTGTCGGAATCCATCGGATTTGGGAGGTTCAGGGTCTCATGGGGAGCTGGATGCTGATCGTGGTTGGGCTGGCCGCCTTGATCGCCGGAGCCGAGCTCGTGCTCCGCGCAGGCACTCGATTGGCAGCCCGGCTGGGTGTGTCTCCCCTCGTCATCGGGCTGACCGTGGTCTCCATCGGCACCAGCACCCCGGAGCTGGCCGTCGGCGTCGACGCAGTGTGGGTCGGCGCCGGGGATCTCGCGGTCGGCAACATCGCCGGCACCAATCTCGTCAACCTGCTCCTCATCCTGGGGCTCAGCGCTCTGCTGCGCCCCTTGACACTGCACGGTCAGATCCTCCGCTTCGACTTACCCATGATGGCACTGGCAGCCATCAGTGTGCTGCTGATGACGCTGGATCGGACGCTCTCCCGGACCGACGGCGTGCTGCTGGTGGCCATCGCACTGATCTACACGGCTGTGATCCTGCGTGTTAGCCGGCGGGAGTCGGCGTCCGTACGCGCGGAGTATGAAGCCGAATACGCCGCGCCGCCCCGGCCCTCCCCGAAAGGCAGGCTCGTGGATACTGTTCTGCTCGTGGCCGGGATCGCCGTGGTGGTACTGGGAGCACACGGGCTGGTGGGCGGATCCGTGGAACTCGCCCAGCAGCTGGGTGTATCCGACGCCCTGATCGGACTGACTATCGTCTCCATCGGCACTTCTGCCCCTGAGCTGGTAACGACTCTCATCGCACCGTGCGAAACGAACGTGACGTGGCGGTCGGAAACCTTATCGGCTCCAGTGTCTACAACATTGCGTTCATCCTCGGGGTGACCACGCTGACCGCCCCGGGCGGAATCACCGTCTCCGAGCAGCTCGTCCAGGTGGACCTGCCCCTGATGACCGCGGCGGTGCTGCTGTGCATCCCCGTATTCCTCAGCGGGCGGAGGGTCCACCGTTTTGAAGGCGGGCTCTTCGTCGTCCTGTACCTCGGGTATCTCGTCTGGCTCCTAATGACCCGCACCTGACCCGGAGTGACAATGTCGGGGTAGTTCCCGGGCGCCCGTGGTGCTTTCCGGCCCAGACCTGCTCCGAAGAGCCTCCGCAAACATGGACCGCACCGCGCAAGATCGCCACTCTTGATCTGGGAACAAGGAATCAAGGACACTTGCGTTGAATCCGCGCCTCCAAGCGGACGATGACGCCTTTGTCGAAGAGATGAGCGGGTTCCGCCCGCGGCCGTTAGGATCGGATTACTGCAACAGGCAGGAGGCCGCAGTCCGCGCAAGTAATGCAGCCATGAGGTTCAGACGAGAGGACCCGATGCAGCCCCGAACGGACAGTTCAGTCCCGCAACCGGAAAACGACCCGACACCCCGCCGCCGCCGACGCCTGGCTATCGAACACATCCGGTACGCCGCCGTCATCGGGGCAGCCACTGCACTGTTCCTTTCGGCCGTAACCTACCTTTGGGCCCTGGGCAAGGCAGTGACGTTCGTCCACATCCTGGCCGTAGAAGGCCTGTCCTCCGATCCGGCCCTGGTGAAACTGTTCGAGAGCATCGATTCCATCTTGATCGCGACCGTGCTGCTCATCGTCGGCTTTGGGGTCTGGGAGCTGTTCGTGCACGACCTCGATCTTCCGCCGTCGCTGACCACCACCTCTTTTGATCACCTGAAGGGGCGGATCGCGGGCACCCTGGTCCTGGTCCTGGCCGTCCGATATTTGGAGCGCCTCATTTCCAAGCCCTCACCCGAGGAGATCCTGGCCCTAGGCATCTCGACCGCACTCGTCGGCGGCCTGCTTCTCGTCTTCGCGACCTCCCGCCGTTCGCATTGACGCGTGCTGCAGGATTGAATCTGCCAGGCATTCCATCCATGGCCCGGCTACCGGATGCACGAGACCCACACCTCGGACTCGAGGCACCTGCGATGGCGCAGATAAGGCACCTCGTCGGGCAAGTTCACCGGTCGCCTCATCCGGACACGACAAGACAATGGCAGCCGCGTGGGTTGACGAGCCGGGCCCGGTCAGCGCCGGCGCAAGACCGTGCCGCCCTCCTCATACCCTCAACCGTGGAGCAGCTGACTAGGCCGATCGTGAGGTCGAGCTCCGGTCACAGGGTCGTCCCAAGACAGGATCCCCTCGCGGACATGTGGTGGCCGTGCAGACGACTCTGGACATTTCGTGCAGACGACTTAGAGGAGAATGACAGCGGCGTCGTAAAAGTTACAGCCGTAACTGGTCATTATCGCCGGACTTGTGGGACGCATGGTGCAGCTGATCAACACCGCCTTCGCCGTCTATGAAATGCATCAGCAGTCCGGACGAACCCGTGAGGCGCAGCGCATCCGTGCAGTGGTCGAGCAACAGCTTGCCCCGTTCACCGGCGCAGTGGCGAACATTGTGGAGCAGTCCACCCGGGACGGGGTGCTGACGGACACCAGCGGGACCCTGACGGACACCAGCGGGACCCTGACGGCGGCCTTCGAGTTCACGGCCAAGACCGTCGCCGACGTGGAAGTGCCGATCGCTGAGATG
Source organism: Pseudarthrobacter sp. WHRI 8279 (assembly GCF_040224115.2). Classification (NCBI taxonomy): domain Bacteria; kingdom Bacillati; phylum Actinomycetota; class Actinomycetes; order Micrococcales; family Micrococcaceae; genus Pseudarthrobacter; species Pseudarthrobacter sp. WHRI 8279. Next base: position 153,769 of record NZ_CP168163.1, read on the forward strand.
GTGCTGCTGCCCTCTTCGGCGACGCCGGCGGACATTCGGCGGGCCGTCGCCAGCCACGGATTCTCCCGGTACATCCCCACGGACGAGGACGGGAACCCCTCCGGTTACCTGCACCTCAAGGACGTTATGGACCTGACGACGCCGGAGAAGTTCAGCGACCCAGTACCGGCCAAGCGGATCCGGCGCCTCGCGCCGGCGTTCAGCGGCAGCGATCTCGAGGACGCCCTGGCCACGATGCGCCGGACGGGTGCCACGTCGCCCGGGTCTTCGACGCCCATGGCACAACAACGGGTGTGCTGTTCCTCGAGGACATTATTGAGGAACTTGTGGGCGAGGTGCAGGATGCCACCAGCGCATAAACTCGCGAGACCATCTGAAGTACCGAACCGAACCGGCCGCAGCGGCCGGACCCTTCACGGAAGTTGAGCACCATGACCGTTTCCCCCCTTATTTGGGCCATCACCATTGCCGTGATCCTGGCCTTGCTGGCCTTCGACTACTTCTTCCACATCCGCAAGGCCCATGTGCCCACGCTCAAGGAGGCCGCCGCCTGGTCGGCCCTCTACGTGGGCCTGGCCGTCGTCTTCGGCGTCCTGGTGTGGGTTTTCGGCGGCACCGAGATGGGGTCGGAGTACTTCGCCGGCTACATCACGGAGAAGGCCCTCTCGGTCGACAACCTCTTTGTCTTCCTGATTATCATTGCGAGTTTCAGGGTGCCCCGTGAAGACCAGCAGAAGGTGCTGCTCTTCGGCATCGTCTTCTCGCTGATTGCCCGCACCGGCTTCATCCTGCTGGGCGCCGCGCTCATCAATTCCTTCGCGTGGGTGTTCTACATCTTCGGTCTGATTCTGCTGCTCACCGCCGGCAACCTGCTCCGGCCGGACGCCCACGGCGAGGACCAGGCCGACAATTTTATGATCCGGATCGCCCGGAAGCTCTTCCACACCACGGAGCACTACGACGGGGACAAGCTCTTCACCATCCAGGATGGCAAGAGGGCGCTGACGCCGATGCTGCTGGTCATGGTGGCGATCGGTGGAACCGATATCCTCTTTGCCCTGGACTCCATCCCGGCGATCTTCGGGCTGACCCAGAACGTCTACATCGTTTTCACCGCCACGGCGTTTTCCCTGATGGGCCTGCGCCAGCTTTACTTCCTGATCGACGGACTCCTGGACCGCCTCATCTACCTCGCTTACGGCCTGGCGTTCATCCTTGCCTTCATCGGCGTCAAACTGGTGCTCCACGCCCTGCATGAGAACAACCTGCCGTTCATCAACGACGGCCAGCCCGTTCCCGTGATCGAGATCAGCACGGCCACCTCCCTGACCGTCATCGTTGGGGTGCTCGTCCTGACCGTCGTCGCGTCGCTGCTGAGCAAGGCCGGCAAAGCCCAGACCTCCATCAACAATGCGCGCCGGCACGCCGTCAACTACCTCGACCTGGAATACACCGCTGACTCGTCCGAACGCGAACGGATGTACCGGATGCTGACCGATGAAGAGTCCCAGATTCTCACCATGGATCCGAAGTACCGCAACAAGGCCAAGGACATTGACAAGATCCGGGCGCTGGTGGCGGAAGCGCACCGGCAGCACGAAGAATACCTGGCGCGTTGATTGGCACTCCCGCTGGTCCTCGTCCTGGCTACTCAGGCGGGGACGGGGCCGTCGGGGAAGTGCTCCCCGGCCGGCCTTCCGCAGGCATGGGTGATGGCGGCTTGCAGCCGGGCCAGCACTTCGGATGGCTGCCCGTCAGAGGGAATGACGGCAAACCGGGGGAATTCCGGGAGTGAGTGGTAGGCCTCGTCCAAGGACTGAAGGTCTTCGAGCCGCTCGGAGTCGGTGCCCCGAGCCAGGACCCGCGCGTGGGCCTCGTGGGGGTCAATGTCGAGGTAGATGACGAGGTCGGGCTGGGGGAGCGCGCGGATGAGGAAAGGAAGCAGGCGTCCCCGGGGAAGTCCGTGCATCTGGCGCAGCGCGAGCTGGCAATGTAAGTCCCGGTCCATGACCACCAGGCCTGGAAATTGTCTGGCGCGGCGGTGTGAATTCAGGACGTTGAACGTCCGGACTGCCGTTTCCAGAAAGTCCGCCAGCCGCGGTGGCAGGTGAACGCGAAGTCCGGCACTGATGAGGGACATCTGTCGGCGACCCGCATAGTTGCCGAGAAACAGGGCGCCCTTCCCCGTGCGGCGGGCGGCATCCACCAGGGCCCGTGCCGCCGTGGTCTTTCCTGAACCGTCAATTCCGGTGATCACGATCAGCAAGCAGTCTCCTTTGGGCGGGCGGGTCTTGGGCCGCTACCCACCCCCAACGTATGCGATCACGGCTTTGTAGCGGACGGCAGCTCGAGGCGCCGGATCGCGAGGTAGCCGATGATGAGCAGCGCCACCACGAGCACGACGACTGCCCATTCCAGCGCCACCGAGACATCAGCCGCTGCCTGTAGTTCTGCAGCCTGCCGGATTCGCCGGCCACCACAGGCCCTGGGCCCTGGGGAGCTGAAGCTGGTTCTGGAAGGCCATGTCCGGTCAGCCGGTCGGCCCTGGATTGGACGGTTTCTCCGCTGTGAGAGAACCCGCGTGGGCGCGTGCGGTGGGGTCCCTGCGGACCTTGATCAGGCTGGCGGTTGTGGTCACTGTCAGAATTACTGCGATGACGATGAGGCTGGTGTTGGTGCTGATTTCCGGTACCCGGCCATCGAGGCCGTGGCCCCAGTGCAGGACCAGTTTCACGCCGATGAAGGCGAGGATGAGCGCCAGTCCAGTGGAGAGGTAGACCAGCCGATCCAGGAGGCCCTTCACAAGGAAGTACAAGGCCCGCAAACCGAGCAGGGCGAAGGCATTGGCGGTGAAGACGATGTACGGCTCGGCGGTGATGCCGAAAATGGCCGGGATGGAGTCGAGTGCGAATAATAGGTCGGTGCTCCCGATTGCCAGCAGCACTATGAACAGCGGCGTTACCGCGCGGCGGCCGGCGATGCGGGTGAACAGCCGGCCGCCCTCGTAGTCCTTGGTGACGGTCAATGTCCGGCGGGCCACCCGGACCAGCACGTTGTCCTGCACGTCCGGGTCGGCGTTGCGGTGCCGGTAAAGCTGCACAGCGGTCACAATCAGGATCAGGCCAAAGATTAGGAACATGAAGGAAAACAGCTGGAGCAGTGCTGCACCCAGGGCGATGAAGATCGCCCGCATGACCAGAGCCAGCGCGATTCCGAAGATCAGGACCTTCTGCTGGTACTTCTCAGGAACGGCGAAGGTCGACATGATGATCACGAAGACGAAGAGGTTATCGATGGAGAGGCTTTTTTCGACGATGTAGCCGGCGAAGTATTCCGCGCCGTAGTCCCAGCCCACCTGCATCGCGAAGACCAGTCCGAAGACAATGGCCACGGCAATGTACAGAATCGATGAGATTGCGGCCTCGCGGAACTTGACAACGTGAGGCCGGGCAGCGGCCAGTCCAAGATCCAGGGCGAGCAGTCCGAGAATAAGTCCGATGGTGAGCATCCAGCGGAGTGCACTGACTTCGAGCATTGGTAGCCTTTCTTGTCATCAACTGATAGAGACTGATTGCTTTCCCTGCGCTCCCAGCCGCCGACCGGGCGTCTGCGGGTCCGATCGACTATTTTCCTTGAAATGGCAACCAAGGATTTTGACTCAGGGACACCCGCCGTGCCTGCCGGCGAAACGCGTTGGACGTTCCTCACCAACCACGCCCACGTCCTTCTTACTATCGCCCGTGACCCGCAGATCCGGTTGCGCGACGTCCCCGCCCTGGTGGGTGTGACGGAGCGGGCAGCTCAGAAGATCACAGCTGACCTTGTTGAGGCCTGCTATATCACCAGGACGAGGACCGGGCGGCGCAACAGCTACACCGTCGCCACGGGCCGTCCCTTCCGCCATCCCGTCGATGCCGGTCACGAACTGGATGAACTCCTCGCGGTCCTCGTCCCTGAGCCCACCCCGCGCACCCTAGACATCCGAACTAGAGTTCGCTAATCTAGGTTCGTTGGTATAGATAATACGCTACCGCACGGGGCGGTGGGGTGGCCGGCCGTGGTTTGGCGGTGGCGGTTTGGAAGGAGCTCGCTCTTGAACAATCGAGAGGCACGTTTCAGACCGCGACACCCCGCCGGTGTTTCCCGGTACCATCGCGGGGCTTCACGACTGGCGCCGCCCTGGTCCGCTTCGTTACAGCGCAGGAATCAGGAGATGTCCCGGTTGGAGCGTCTCGGGCATCAGGTGCTGGATACCGCCGGGGTCACATTCGAAACTGACTTGATGACCTACCGGGGCGGTGGCTCTGAGTCCGGGCGGACCCGCCGTATGGCCTCCGCAATAGAGCGTCTGGCCCGCGACCGCGGTGCCATCCACTGGCCGGCAACCGCGGTTCCGGCCTCCCACAGCAAGGAGAACCACCCGTGAGCCAGGAAAACTTGGGCGACGGACTGATACCGGCACCGGCTGACAGCATCGTGGTCGGACATGACGGATCCGACTGCGCAGACTACGCCCTGGACACGGCACTTGGACTCGCAGACCAGCTGCAGGTCCCCGTCGTCATCGTGCGGGCCTGGTCCATCGCTACTGCCCCGCAGCCACCCGGCTGGGAGTTCGGATACGTGCCGTCCTTTGACGAATACGCCGCTGCCGTGCAAGGGGAGCTCATGCGGGATGTGCACACGAGGGTCGACAGATACCCCAAACTCTCCGTCAGCTCCAGGGCCGTTCACTCCGGCGCGGCCAAGAGCCTGATAGACGTCTCACGGGACGCCCGCATGCTGGTGGTCGGATCGCGCGGACGCGGCGGTCTCGCCGGGATGCTGCTCGGCTCCGTCAGTGACCACTGCGTCCGGCACGCTGCCTGCCCGGTCATGGTCGTGCGCCGTCGGAGCTGAAGCCACGGAACTCCGGCCACCGTTGGCTCCTTTGCCCGGTGCTGGCGGCCCGATCTGGGCAGGCCTAGAATTTCTCCGGCCGCAAAACGTCTACGTCACTCACGAACAGGATCATGGCGTAGTCCTGGTAGTAATGCTCCTGGAGGTAGGCGGCAATCGCTCCGGCCGTCGCTTCGTCGCACACCACCTCGACGCGGATGTTGCTGTTCGCTTCCCAGCCGGCACTGCGGACGCCGCGGTGGCCTTTGCCGCGAGCGTCGGTGATGGTGTATCCATGGGCGTTGAGCCGGTCCATGTCCCGAACGAGAGTGCCCTCAAGTACGGCTTCAGTGACGACGGTCAACAGCTTGCGTTTATGGTTTCGCATCAGTCTCATCCTTTCGCGAAAGTATGTGCCCACACCGCGAGGGCGTGGTAAATCGGGATACCCAGCAGGACATTGAACGGGAACGTGATCCCCAGCGCGGCGGCCAGCGACAGGGTGGGGTTGGCCTCGGGCACGGAAATGCGCATGGCCGCCGGGACCGCGATGTATGACGCACTCGCCGCCAGTGTCGCAAGAACGACCGTGCCGCCGATGGAGAGGCCCAGCACCCAGCCCAGTCCGGTCCCCACCAGGGCCGAAAAGAGCGGCATACCAATTCCAAAGGCCATCAGGAATGGCCCGTGCCGGCGCAGGCTTCCTATCTGTGTCGCGGTGATCAGCCCCATCTCCAGTAGAAAAAGAGCCAGGAATCCCTTGAAGAGATCGAAGAACAACGGCTCGATCGAAGATAATCCGTCCGGCCCCGCCGCCCAGCCGATGAGCAGCCCGCCCAGGAGCAGCACAATGCTTTTCCCGAGGAAAACCTCGTGGGCGACCGACCTCCACCGCGTCTCTCGAGAGAGACCCCGGGCCAGGACAATTCCCACAATAATGGCCGGCACTTCCAGCAACACCAGAAGCAGGGGCATGTGCTCTTCGAACGCGACCTGGCGGCTGCCAAGATACGCGACGGCCACGGCATAGGTGCCTACGCTCACCGAGCCGTAGTGGGCGGCGATGGAAGCGGCATCCGCGCGTTTGAATCGGCCCAGGTAGCGCAGCACGGGAAAGGCGGCCAGTGCGAGGAAGAATCCCAACGCCACGACGGCCAGCATTTGCGGCAGCAGGCTGCCGAAAGGCTGTCTGGCCAGTTCGATACCGCCCTTAAGCCCGATGGCCAGCAACAGCACGATACTGACAAACTCGTAGATCGCAGCCGGTAGACGCAACTCCGAACGCAGCAGACCAGCGGTGGCGCCCAGCAGGAAGAAAAGGATGATGGGATCGATCATGTGGTTGCTCTCTTGTTCGTTTCCGGCTTTTACGAAGTCGGGGTGCAGGCAATGGCCCGCCCCCCAAGTTCAGGGACTGCAATCCACCCGAGGCACCAGCATCCCAGGATCCCATTAACACACGCTATTTGATTCACGATCAAAATTTCAGGTATTGTAGAACGTAGCATCTGCGTCTGAGAGGCGGCCGTCGGTTCTTTTCTAACTAATCATGCGTACCTTTCGGGTGTGCTGCGACAGTTCCGGCAGTTCGCGCTCAGAGTGAAAGGTCAGTTATGACCAGTTTTGATTCCGGCAATTCAACCCGGCTTTCCGTCTATTCCGGTGAACGGATTTCTCTGCTTACCCAGCATGGCAAGGAGCGGGTGATCATCCCGGTGCTCGAGCGTGCGCTCGGCTGCCGGCTCGAACATGTCACGGGCTACGACACGGATCTGCTCGGTACTTTCACCCGTGACATTCCCCGCGCCGGCACACAGCTCGAGGCTGCGCGCAGGAAGGCGCGGGTAGGCATGGAATTGTCAGGATTGCCGCTGGGTATCGCCAACGAGGGTTCGTTTGGCCCGGATCCGTACATGGGGATGTTCCCCTGGAACATCGAACTCATGATCTGGATCGATAGTGAGCGTGAACTGGAGGTCGTTGGAACAGCCGAAGGCAAGACGAATTACTTCCACCTGCTGACCGCGGACTGGGCGGAGGCCCAAACGTTCGCCCGTGAATCGGCGTTCCCCGGACACCACCTGGTCGTTCGCCCGGACGGCGAGCACGACCCCCGCATCCGTAAGGGAATCGCCGCCTGGCCCGAGCTGGAGCGCGCCTTTTCGAGAGCGTTGGCCCGATCGGCCAACGGCAAGGTTTTTCTCGAGACAGACATGCGCGCCAACGCCAATCCGACGCGCATGGAAACTATCCGTCTCGCGGCCGAAGACCTTGCACAGAAACTTCGCTCCAGATGTCCGGCCTGCGGCACCCCGGGATTCTGGAAAGTGGAGCGAGTGGCAGGACTCCCGTGCACCGGCTGCGGCGAGCCAACGAGCGAGACCCGCGCTGAGATTCATGGATGCCTCACCTGCGCGCACCGCTACACTCGCGACTTAACTGACCCACCACGCGCCGACCCGCGATTTTGCGAATATTGCAACCCTTGACCCTGCCCAAAAACCTCGACGCGTCCCATTGCCCACCGCGTTCAGGGCGATACGCAGCTTGAAATCAACACCGGAGCAAAGATATGCAACCATCACATTTAGTGGACATCAAGCCCCGCAGCCGGGTCGTCACCGATGGAATCCATGCCGCCCCCGCGCGCGGCATGTTCCGGGCGGTCGGCATGGGCGACGATGACTTCGCCAAGCCCCAGATCGGCGTGGCGAGCTCCTGGAATGAAATCACTCCCTGCAACCTTTCCCTGAACCGGCTGGCCCAGGGCGCCAAGGAAGGCGTCCACGCCGGCGGCGGCTTTCCGATGCAGTTCGGCACCATCTCCGTTTCGGACGGGATCTCCATGGGCCACGAGGGCATGCACTTCTCCCTGGTGTCCCGCGAAGTCATCGCCGACTCCGTCGAAACCGTCATGCAGGCCGAGCGCATCGACGGCTCCGTCCTGCTCGCCGGCTGCGACAAGTCCCTGCCGGGCATGCTGATGGCCGCCGCCCGGCTGGACCTCGCCGCGGTCTTCCTCTACGCCGGCTCCATCATGCCGGGCTGGGTCAAGCTGGAGGACGGCTCCGAAAAGGAAGTCACCCTGATCGACGCCTTCGAAGCCGTGGGCGCCTGCGCCGCCGGCAAGATGAGCATGGAGGACCTGACCCGCATCGAACGGGCGATCTGCCCGGGCGAAGGTGCCTGCGGCGGCATGTACACCGCAAACACCATGGCCTGCATCGGCGAGGCGCTGGGCATGTCCCTGCCCGGCTCGGCAGCGCCGCCCTCGGCGGACCGCCGTCGTGATGTGTTTGCCCGCAAGTCCGGCGAAGCCGTGGTGAACCTGCTCCGCCTGGGCATCACGGCCCGCGACATCATGACCAAGAAGGCGTTCGAGAACGCCATTGCCGTCACCATGGCATTCGGCGGCTCCACCAACGCGGTTCTGCACCTGCTGGCGATCGCCCGCGAGGCTGAGGTTGAGCTGACGCTCGATGACTTCAACCGGATCGGCGACAGGATCCCGCACCTGGGGGACCTGAAGCCGTTCGGCCGCTACGTCATGACCGACGTCGACAGGATCGGCGGTGTTCCGGTCATCATGCGGGCGCTGCTCGACGCCGGGCTGCTGCACGGTGACTGCCTCACCGTGACGGGCAAGACCGTTGCCGAGAACCTGGCGGCCATCAACCCGCCGGACCTGGACGGCAAGATCCTCCGTGCGCTGGACAACCCGATCCACAAGACCGGCGGCATCACCATCCTGCACGGCTCCATGGCGCCCGAAGGTGCCGTGGTCAAGAGCGCAGGCTTCGACGCCGACGTCTTCGAGGGAACTGCCCGGGTGTTCGAGCGCGAACAGGGTGCACTGGATGCGCTGGACAACGGCGCCATCCACAAGGGCGACGTGGTGGTGATCCGCTACGAAGGCCCGAAGGGTGGCCCGGGCATGCGCGAAATGCTCGCCATCACCGGCGCCATCAAGGGTGCCGGATTGGGCAAGGATGTCCTGCTCCTGACCGACGGCCGCTTCTCCGGCGGCACCACCGGTCTCTGCATTGGCCACGTTGCACCGGAAGCGGTCGACGGCGGACCCATTGCCTTTGTCAAGGACGGGGACCGGATCCGCGTCGACATCGCAGCACGCAGCTTCGACCTGCTGGTCGACGAGGCAGAGCTGGATGCCAGGAAGGATGGCTGGGAGCCCCTGCCGGCCAAGTTCACCAAGGGCGTGCTCGCAAAGTACGCCAAGCTGGTGCACAGCGCCTCCACCGGCGCATACTGCGGGTAAATCACAGGCACCCATTTGCAGTCCACGGACGGTGACTTCGCTGAGAATCAGCCGAGGACTCGTCGGCTACTACAGAATCATTCAAGACGACCGAAAACACAGCTCGGAACTTTCCGTTCCACTCATCGCACTACGACCCACCAGCACCTTGCATCCCCAGGTCCCGTGATGCTCTGGACACCCTTCCAGTAGGTCGGGCCTTCCAACGGACAGCGAACCTGCCGCCGCGCGGGGCGGGCACTGCCTCTGTCGGCGAAGGATCCACGTGCGACATTTGCCCCAGCCGGAAAAGTTCTCGCTCAGCCTCCGGATTGCGCGTACGGAAACCCCAACTGGGGACGAGTGCAGAGGACTTCTGAAATTCCGTGCAGACCACTTCGGAAAATGACATCTGAAACTGACAAAAGTGCTCATATCGTTAGTCAAAACTGGTTCTCGAAATGAAACCTGGTCAAAACCTAAAGTGGAGGCTTTTTGACGTGTCTGGCAACGTAATTGGTTATGCGAGGGTGAGCACCCGGAGGCAGTCTCTTGATTCCCAAGTGGATGCGCTCGTAACTGCTGGGGCTGTGCGAGTGTTTCAGGAGTACGCGTCCGGCGCCACCCAAGCGAGGACGCGGTGGAGGGAATGCCTGGACTACCTCCAGCCAGGCAATGTTCTCACGGTTGCTGACCTGACCAGGCTGGGCCGCAGTACCGCGGACCTGGCTGACATTGTGACGGTGCTGGGACAGCGGGGGATAGGATTCCGTTCCCTGGCAGAACCATGGCTGGATACCACCAGTGCACACGGCAAGCTGATCTTTGACATGTTCGCATCCCTTGCTGAGTACGAACGGTCCCGGCTGTCTGAACGGACGAAGGCCGGCCTGGCGGCAGCGAAAGCACGCGGGCGGCTTGGTGGCCGGCCTCGAACTATGACGCCATCAAAAACAGAAGCTGCCCGGCAGCTGCGCAGCCAGGGAAAAACTTTGAAGGAGACGGCCCAGATACTCAGTGTCAGCGTCTCATCACTGACTCGGGCCCTTAGCCGGAAAGACGTCTCAGAAGTCGCAACTGTAGCTGCGTAGCGCCGCCTAGTTTTGGAATAGCGTCTGGGACGCTCATCACGGACAAGTCCGCTGTCGTATTTGACCGGGACTTGTTTCCGGGACTCGAGCACCGCGTGGATGTCGTGGCGGGACACTACAGTTGAGACGCTCGGCCCGCTGAGACGGGGACCGGCTACTGACTTCAGCACAAGAAGGAATTGATGATGGTTACTCCCTTAGAAGACGAAATCCTCAAGGGCTTTCGCCGACGGCTCGAAGAGGCCAGCGTTGTTCCCAACGAACTAGTAGATGAGCTCGTGTCACTTGCAGGCGGTGCGAGTGCGCCCAGCCCGCAGGCGCTGCTGGGCGCGATCAGGAGTAAGGCCGGTGAGCAGCCCGTATGATTCAGATCGAGCAGATCCGCATCGAAGAATTCCGTGGCATCCGAGCAATTGATTTGGAACTCAAGTCCAAGAACTTTGTTGTGTATGGTCCGAACGGATCGGGTAAGAGCGGCGTGGTGGATGCAATCGAGTTCGCACTCACAGGGGGCATTGGGCGGCTCTCCGGCGAGGGGACTGCAGGCGTCACCATTGCGCGGCACGCGCCACACGTTCACCGCAGGGATGACCCAGGCGCGGCAAAGGTCATGCTGACAGTCAGAGATCTCGCTTCCGGTGAGTCCGCTGTGCTTACACGAAGCGTCAAGGACGCCGGCAACTTCACGCTGAATCCAGATACTCCTGCAGTGCGTAAAGCGCTGAACGAGGCGATGGGGCATCCCGAGCTTACGCTCTCGCGGAAGGAGCTCATAAGATTTATCGTTGCGAAGCCTGGTGATCGTGCCGCTGAGGTTCAGGCTCTGCTGAAACTGGACAAGATCGAGGTGCTGCGCCGCGCGCTCAAGACTGCATCTTCCAAGGCGGCCACCGAAGCTAAGCAAGCAGAAGGTGAGCGAAAGCTTGCAGAGCAGAGTTTCCAGCAGCATCTCAGTCTTACTTCCCTCTTTCCCAGCGAGGTGCTCCGTGAAATTAACGCCCGACGTTCAACGCTAGGGCTGACGGAGCTTACCGAGTTTTCTCTTGAGACTGACGTTCTTAGTGGAGCAGCCAGTCGTCAGGCTACTGCCTCTTTCAATGTCGAAGTCGCACGCGAGGATGTCAGTGCGCTTCAACGAGCCATAGATGATGACAGTTCGGTCAGAACGGCCTTTGGGGGCCTTGATGACAAGCTCGAACTATTCAGGCAGAATCCGACAACTATTGATGCAATCCGTCATCGAGCGTTGCTCGATGTGGGACTCGTCGCGGTCGAAGCAGCTGCCTGTCCGCTGTGCGAAGTCGCCTGGGAATCTCAAGCAGCACTTGAAGCGCACCTGCGCGAGCGTATTGCAGCAACCGAGACTGCACAGCAGGCTCGCACAGACATCATGGAGTCCGCCAAGAAATACCGGGAGGCGATCCGTGCGCTGCGGGATCGGGCAGAGCAAGTTCTTGCAGCCGCGCGCGTTTACGGCAGAGAACAACTGCCTCATGAAATTAAGGCGTGGGCCGACGGGCTCGCTCTCGTAGAGGGAGGGCTTAGCTCTTTCGAATCGGTCACAGGTGAAGATCCGGCTCATTCAGCGGATGCGCATGCTGCGCCCCAAGCGGTTTCCGTCGGGCTGAAGGCACTTGCGACAACACTCAACGAAGTACCTGACGAGTCGGCATCCGACGCTGCGCGTTCATTTCTTGACATCACCAAGGACCGATGGGCGCGCGTTCGAACGTCTCGCGCTCCAGCAGTCCAGGCGAAAATCGTAAAGGAAGCAGCTGAGGGGGCGTATGAGGCCTTCTGCGCTTCCGCCGACGAGGCGCTCTCGACGCTGTACCAGACCGTCGAAAGCGACTTTAGTCGGTTCTACCAGTTCGTTAATTCCGATGATGAGGGTGCTTTCCGGGCGGAACTCGTGCCGAGTTCAGGAAGCCTGGACCTGAGCGTTGATTTTTACAAGCTCGGAATGTTCCCGCCCATTGCCTACCACAGCGAGGGGCACCAAGACGGCATGGGAATATGCCTGTATCTCGCGCTCGTGAAGCAACTCCTCGGAGACGATTTCCGTTACGCAGTGCTTGACGATGTGGTGATGTCCGTGGATGCAAGCCATCGACGCCGATTCGCGGAGCTACTGAAGAATGAGTTCCCGAAAGTCCAGTTCGTGATCACCACCCACGATGAAGTTTGGGCGAGGCAAATGAGGTCTGCGGGACTTGTCACCAGCAAAGGAATGGCGCGCTTCTCCAGCTGGACTGTCGACGCGGGTCCCACACACAGCGATGGGGATGCATGGAATGCGATCGAAGCCGATCTGGAACGTGAGGACGTTGCCGGCGCGGCTCATAAGTTGCGCCGGACCTTGGAATCGAGTGCTGCTGACATTGTGGAGAGCATCGGAGGTGGGGTGACGTATCGGAGTGATGCTTCATATGACCTCTCCGTCTTCCTGGATTCGATTAAGGCCAGACACGGCAAGCTCCTCAGGATGGCGGCGGATGCGGCACAGTCGTGGCAGAACCAGCAGCAGATGGAATTGGTTGAGGCGCAGAAAGAGCGCAGAAACCACGCGCTCCCAGAGCATGATGCCGAGTCATGGCTCGTCAACAAGCTCGTCCACAACAACGACTGGGCGAATGGCTCGGTCCCAGATTTTCGGCCGGTGCTGGATTCCGCACGCGCCTTCTTGGCTCTGTTCCGGTGCGAAAATTCGAACTGTGGGTCGTGGGTTTCGGTAAGCGGCAGAGCAGGCGATGAGGACTCGCTTCGCTGCGCATGCCAGGCCTATAACCTAAATCTGCGGAAGAAAAAGTAGGTTCGTAGTCCAGAATCGTCGCCGTCAAAGGTGTCTCGGTTCCAAGGAAGTGGAACGGCGACCGAGAAAGCCGTGCAGGCCACAGGTACTGAGCCTCTCTGCTTTCCTGAGCGGACGAACCACCACTCTCGCATCCACTGACCCGGGGTTCCATATGCGAAAGTAGGTGAACCATCTACCTGGGGGAGATAGAGCATGCCGGCTGTGCCCGATGATCTGCGAAGAAGATTCCAGAACTGGGACGGGAAGGGCCGTCCACCGCAGGAGGCCTTCGAGTGGGAGAAGCGGAACTGGCAAAGGTACCTCGGCGACAAGAGCATCTTGGAATCACTTCCAAATCCCATTGACCGTGCTGGCGTTCTGGAGGCGTTCAAGCAAGTCGATGACCCCGATTCGGCTCTCGACGCCTACGTCGCCAGCTACCTCTGGGGTTACGCCAAGGCCGGCTTTGGACCGTACCGGGCGGAGCGAGTCATCCGCTTGAACACGGACCTGGAGAACGGAAAGGATTTCGCCGTCGAGTTACATACCCTCGCCCGGATCGCGATGGCCGATGGTGGGGCTGCTGCGTTTGAGTATGTCGTAGACAAACGACGAGCCGATCAAAGGTTCTTCGCTCAGTGGGCACCCGCCTTCGCGACAAAGTACATCAGCTTCGCTACTAAGGCTTCAGACCTGGTAGTAACCACCCCAATCATGGACAGCATCGTCGCGGGATGGTTCAGGAACCACTGCAAAGAGATCGGGCCCCTGTGGCTTACCTGGTACAGCGCCGGCAGCTACCGCAAGTACACGGCTTGTATGACCGAATGGGCACAAGATCTCAGCATTGAACCCGAGCAGGTAGAGCAGCTGATCTTTAGGGGAACTGACCGCGGTGGGGATTTAGCCCCGTCCTCACACAGCGTTCGTTTGGGATACCGCTGTCGCCTGAGCGAAGGCTTCCTGTAGCAGTGCTCTGTTGGGTTTGCCTGTGCGCGCATCGGTCTTGTTATAAGCGAGCGGACTCGGGTGCGGCGCCTCAATAATCGGGAGCCCCTTGAGCTCAGGAGAAGCCCCGAGCAGCAGCTGGGACCAGGCCTCCTGTGCTTGCTTGCCGAGAAGGAGAACCACCTTCGGGCGGGTCTCCAACAAGTCCATCAACTCCGCCAGCAGTGGAGCAGCCCTGCGCGCTTCAGCAGCCAAACTCCGTGGTGCAAAGGACGGGTTTGCGACCCACCAAGGGACGACGTTCCAGTGCAGCGACCTGGAATAGGGGAGGCCGCCGGCTTCAGCGGCGAGTGTGGAGTTATGTGCCGTTGGGTCATTGTTGTCCCGGCTGATGAATCCCGAACCCAGTTGCGCTTCCCCGGACGGGTCCTGCAATAGAACCAGCACATCGGCTCCCTCCGCCGCCGCCCGCGGATCAAAATAAGGGACGCTTTCTTGTGTGGAAACCCGGATGTGGTCGACCCACCTGTTGAGTGGGCCAACAACGCCTTCGTATCTTGTCTCCTGCCGGTGCTGAAGGACGTGGGGGAGGTGATGCCGGCTAAGCAAGGTACCTGCGTTGTAGGCATGCTTGTTCCATATGACGGTGGATCTGTCTTTCACGCTGCCAGCTCGTTTCGCGATATGCGATCATCCAATGCTCTCGAATACCAGAGTTGCCTGGATGCGGTCACCGCCGCCGATCATTCCCTTGCTCCCGCTGCTGGCGGTGGTTATGGTGTGCAGCCGATAGCCCTTTGCAGCCTGATCGTTGATGGCCTTCTCTAGGGAGGTCAGGTTGCCAGAACCGGTTCCCCACAGTTTTTCTTTGAGGATTACTTGCAGGACGACGTACTGCATGACACGACTTCCTTCCCTTGCTTGCCAATTGGGAGCAATGCTACTCCGCCCCAAAACAGCTGCAGCTGGTTTCCTGCTTTTCTCACCAAGGATCCTTTGTTCAAACACGCGGCAGGCGCCGGAGGGGGAGCGAGAGAGCCGCAATTTCACGCCAGCTCGCATGGAACGCGCTGGACAGCGTATCCAGGCCCGGGAACTTTGCTGCAGATGCTGCTGCCGGTCACTTAATGGCGTATTCGAACGCGTCTCCACCCTGAATCGGCTCGAAGATCAGTGTCCCCGCAAGAGGCGAAGGAACATCCACCAGGACCAGGCCGCTGACCTTCTCCGCGGGTCCGATGCGATCGGGCAAAAACTGCGACCGGTCGGTCAGGCAGTTATAGATCATGTTGGTAGAGAGAGTCCCTGTCGTGGTTCCCTCCGCCTTGATGAACTTGAAGGACAGGGCATTGATTGATATGCCTTGGCTGAGATTGTTAACTTCTCCGAGGGCCGGGGTCGTTTCCATATCCACCAGGACAGCCATCACCTGGCCATTGGAAGGCGACAAGTCACTCGGGTAGTCGCACGTGATGGGAACCACGTCCTTGACGGTGAATGACAACAAGGTCTCGTTGGTTGCCGCGAGGCTCATTGATTGATTTTTCCCGAAGGCTGAGATTAGGTTGCCCCGGGCGCTCAGGCTCTTTGTAGGGGTAGCAGATGGCGTGGGCGTTGGCGTGGACGTGGCTGCCGGACCGGATGAGCTCGACTCCGTCTGAGCCTGGCCGGAGTTGGGACTTCCGCAGGCGGAGAGCGCCAAAGCAGGAAGCACTAAGAGAAGCAGCATCGAATTTTTCACAACGTTCATAGGCTTACTGCACTTTCGGTTATTCATCAGTTGAGCTCTGATCATATGCAGTGCCAACGCCATCGAACGCCGTCCCTCCGGTAGCTATTCGTATTTTTGGGGAGAGGCTGACACTGGGCGTCGTTGAGGGCGGATAACTTCGCCCCACTCCTTGATGAGGGCTTTGAATCCGTCCATGAAAACATATTCGTCGCCGAAACATCGTAAAAAACACAGCAGCATAAAAAGGCGCCCGCAGGGCCCTGCGAGCAGGGCAGCACATCTGGCGGCTGGGAGATCGATTATTCGAGCAGCGGGCTGATCCAGACTAAAGGGATCCGTATTTTGTCTGCCCCCTCATTTACGCTCCTTAAACAGGACTGTGCGAGGAACTTCAGAAGGGGGCGTTGTGAAAGCACTTGAGGATTGGCGGGCGCTTACGCCGGAAGAGCGGACAGGGTTGGGGCTTGCTCGACGGGTACCCAAACCCGAAACCACGGTCGCAGCCAAGCATGAGGAAGTTCTGGACATGTGGGACGACGATAATCTATTTGGCCCAAATGACATCCCAGCCTCATCGCCGGTGAAGGTGCGTTGGATCTGCGGTCGGGGACACAAATTTATTGAGTCAGCAGTGGTTCAGTGTGGAGCCACATCAGGTTGGCGCCGACAGGGCGGTGGCTCACGTGCCTGTCTTATCTGTATGGGTGAGCAAATGCACGGGTGGGTGCGCCTCGAGTGCGGACACGAAGTCATTGCCAAACCCGGCGCCGAAAACCTGGGGTCAAGCTCATGAAACTCCTCTGGGACTCCATCGGCACCGAATTCGGCGGCCGCCACGAACTCTACGAACGGAACTACTCCGGCAACCACGAGAACGTGAAAGCCGAGATCCTCTTCGCAGCTCAGGCCCAGGGGACCACGGACTACATGAAGGGCTTCGCGGACCAGTGCCTGGCCGAGTACGACCTCGACGGCTGGACCGTGCCGGACCTCATCAGCAACGACGACGTCAGCCTGTTCTTGAAACGACACTAGCCGACGGGAAAAGGTTGCAGGTACGGCACGGCATTCCGTGCCGTACCTGCAACCGGCTCGTCAGTAGCGCGATCCGCCCACACCGACCTCTTGCCCGCTGTGGGCGGGTTTTCCGCCGTCGCCCTGGCAAAAAGCGATCGCCGGGACCACCGGACTTCCCATCGTCACGGTACCCACCGGTTACGCCGGTTCAGAAACCACCAACGTCTGGGGAATCACGGAGGAGTCCTCGGGTAAGACGCAGAAAAACACCGGCCGGCCTCGGATTCCGCGAAGAGCAAATACCCGAAGCCGTGTATCTCATAACGCCCCACGTGCCGCCGTCGAATCCCGCAGCACCGTCGCTGCGGACCTGGAACCGCTGCTGAAATCCGCTTGGAAGGGAAAGACCCCATGATTTTTCTGGCGCATCACCTGGGACTGCTGTTCCACGTCACCCGCAGGCAGGACCTGGCACTGTGGGAGGCGGAGCTGGCGGCCCCCACCGTCACATTGACCTCATCCGCCTGGGTGGGCTGGCACGAAGTGGACCCCGTGGACTGACCGGGCAGAATTCACCGGCGCAGCCCGTGGCTGATGGGTTTCCGGATTGGTCAGCCGCCGCGCAGAAAGTCAGCGACCGGCTCGGCGTCACCCTCGGCTCCGTCATCGGCCCGGGCCAGGACGTCACGGACCTATACTGCGACTGGGCGAAACTGCGCGGCGTGGCCGAAAACGGCCCCGTACTGGTCCGCCCTGACAAACACGTCGGCTGGCCCACGGACCGCTTGCCGGGTGATCCTGAAGGCGCCCTTTACAGGGCCGCCGCCGCAATCCTGAGCCAGGAGAATTGACCATGAACCTGTCTTTTGAGCCTTGGACGGCGTGCTGGAACAGGAATGCCAGGACAGTTGCTGGGAGCAGCAGCCATTTCCGGTTGATTGTCGCTCCCAGTACCGTGCCGATGAAGGCCAGGGACGAGGCATTGAGTCGAGGAGCCGTTCGACGTCCCATTCGTGGTCGAGTTCCTCGATGCGTTTAGTGATGTCGGCTTTTGACCGGTCGGCGTAAGTGTCGATGTGGCGTTCGATTTCGCGGTCGAGTCCGGCCTGGACGTGCTAGGAGTGCTGGAACGCACGCGGTCCGGAATGTCCTGTTGGTGAAGGTTCTCGTTATCCATAACGTCCTCCGTGGGTTTGGGATGACCCTACGATACCTTTCCCGGCTGAGGCTGTCTGCGGTGCATGGCTAGTAGGGCCGGGCCGGTCTTGACGGCTGGTGCTGCCTTCGTCAGGGAGGGGAGTGTGGCCGGTGGTTGGTCCTGCAGCGGGGGGACTGGAGTCCAAGGGTGTGGCGATGGCAGGGCCGTCAGGATGCTATTTCAGAAGGATGTCGGGCGGGTTTCGCAGCCCTGGGCAGCTACCATGCGGGCGGTGCACAATGACCCTCCCGGGCCCACCGGCTCCTGCTGGGCCGGCGGGCTGCAGCATCCCCGCTTTGCCCGCGCCTATGCCCGGGCGGTTGAAGGCATGAACCGAGGGGGCGTTACTGAGCACCGCTGGGATCTGCTGAGTAGTTTGTATGGCCGGGTCGTCGAGATAGGGGCCGGGGCCGGGTCCGCGTTCGCGCTTTACCCCGCCACGGTCACGGAGGTTCTGGCGGTGGAGCCTGATGATTACCTGCGCGCTTTGGCCGCAAGCAGGGCAGTGTCTGCTCCGGTTCCGGTCATCGTCGTTGCCGGGGCCGCGGAGGCTGTCCCTGCTGCCGATGCCAGTGCTGACGCGGTGGTCACCAGTCTTGTTTTGTGCAGCGTCGTTGAGCAGTCCGCGGCCCTGGCTGAGGCGCGCAGGGTCCTGCGGCCGGGTGGGGTGCTGGCCTTCTATGAGCATGTCCGCTCCGACATGGGGTCTTTGCCGTGGCGGAGGACTTCCTGACCCCGTTCTGGAAGCAAGTATCCGGCGGCTGCCACCCGAACAGGGAAACGCTTAAGGCGATCACCGATGCAGGGTTTACGGTCAGCGACAACCGGAGATTCGGGTTTTCCGTCCATCCGCTCGCGCCGCCGGTCGCGCACATCCTTGGCCATGCCACAGCCTGGGCGAAGGTGGGCGCCCAAGCGGTGCACTCGGGTTGCTCCAGGCCGATGGACGGAGTGGTGATGGGCTGGTGCGCCCGGTGCAAGGGTGACTCCCGAAGGCGTTCCGATCAGGATCGACTGGCCACCGGAATACATGCCGAAGGACCACGGCTCGAGGGCGCGGGCCACGAACGGGTCGTAGATGGTGGCGATTGAGGGCGTGCAGAACGGGGGAAGCGTGCGGCTTGACGGACACACGGTCCGCCTCAGTCAGCTCGGAGAACCAGAGCGAGGTCATGATCTCCACCATGGAGGCGCTGGAGGCCTGGTGTCCGCCGACTTTGATTCCACTGGCGTTGGGGCGCCCCCGGTTGGCGGCATCCACGATGGCGACGGCCGTCCACCGGACCCGCCGGGCGATGTTCTCCAGAACGGCTGTCCGGGAATCTGCTTCCTCCGGGGCTGCGGCGCCCCAGGCGTTGCCGGAGCCCATCAGCTGCAAAGCAATGAAAAGAAGACCAGCCGCGCAGGACCCTTTGCGCCGAGTACGGCCCCAAGGTGCGGGCTCACCGGGCTGGTCACACTGGAGTCGGTCGCCACCGCTGCCCTCAAGCCGGGGCTGATGGGCTACGCACCCGTTCTTGCCCTGAAGAAACTGTTCGAACAGACCGGCACAACACCGGCGGGCATCGACACGATCGAACTCAACGAGGCCTTTGCCTCCCAGGCCGTTGCCGTCATCCGCGATGCCAAACTCGACCCCGAAAAGACAAAACCCCTACGGTGGAGCCATCGCACTTGGTCACCCCGTCGGCGCAACGGGCGCGATTTTGAGCCTGCGGGTCGCAAAAGATCTGGCCCGCCGGGACCTTGAGCTCGGCATCGTCACGATATGCATCGGTGGAGGCCAAGCTCTCGCAGCCCTGTTCCGTCGCGTCTCCTAACGGTGGCTAGGCAAGGTAATGGTCGCCCTGCTTCAGGACAGCCAACAGTGACGTGCCGAGGCGGTGGCTGATTTCGTAGGACTCCATCCCCTTGGCTGTATGCAGATCGACGAAGACCCGCTCATCGAAGATCGTCAGCCAGAGCAGGGCGGCGTAATCGGTGTCCTGCGCAGGGATCACGCCTGCCGCGATGAGCTGATCGAGCACTCCGGTTACCAGCCGGTGATACGAGGAGCTCAGGCGCTCACCGCGCTGGACCCGCTCCAGAATGCCTTCGGCACTGCGGATATACGTAGCCGCGCGGGACCAAGGAAGCTCCAGCTCCACCCAGGTCTGGCAGACCCGATGGAAGAGGTCCAATCCGGTGTACCTCTCGGTCAGCTCCTCAATCGCCCTAATGACCCGATCGAATATTCGGTTGTAGAACTCCGCCCGCACTTCTTCGACGTCATCGAAATGCCGGTAAGCGGTAGCGCTTGAGACCCCGGCCTCCCGCGCCAGTTCCGGCAGCGTGACATCCAGGCCCTGGTGTTCGAGAAGACGCCCCAGAGCATCCAGGAGCTTCTGCCTGGAATTCACCGCATCGGCTCGAGGAGATCTAGCAGGCTTGTGCACGCCTCCAAGATACCCCAGAATCTACTGCGAAGCTCTTCTCAGTTCGATTGCCCTCGGCTAGCATTTGAGAAGTTATTCTTAGTTAATTCCGTGATGTAACTTCATCCGGGACATCCCGAGCAAGGGGCAATCAACCTTGTTCACCGCCGTGAGGAGCATTAAGCGCCGAACGCTTACTTGTACAGGAGACCGTCATGAAGGTGGAAGACGCTCAGGTGACATCCCGGCCCTGGGGCGCCGCAGCCCCGGAGGAAGCAGATTCCCGGACAGCCGTTCTGGAGAACATCGCCCGGCGGGTCCGGTGGACGGCCGTCGCCATCGTGGATGCCGCCAACCGGGGGCGCCCCAACGCCAGTGGAATCAAAGTCGGCGGACACCAGGCCTCCAGCGCCTCCATGGTGGAGATCATGACCTCGCTCTGGTTCTCCGAGCTGACTGAGGCGGACCGTGTGTCCGTCAAGCCGCACGCTTCCCCCGTTCTGCACGCCCTCAATTACCTTCTGGACGACCTGGACGAAGAGAAACTCGGAACGCTTCGGCAGAAGGGCGGCCTCCAGAGCTACCCCAGCCGGTCAAAGGACCCTGACACGGTGGACTTCTCCACCGGCAGCGTGGGCATCGGGGCCACGGCCACCATCTGGGCCGCCATGTCACACCGCTTCGTCCGCGACAGGTACGCCGATTCGCGCAAATCCGGCCGCTTTATCGGGCTCCTGGGCGACGCCGAACTGGACGAAGGCGCCATCTGGGAAGCCGTCGCCGACCCAACCGTGGTGAAACTCGGCGAACTGCTCTGGATCGTTGACCTGAACCGACAGTCCCTGGACCGGGTGGTCCCCGACTCCCAGATTCTGCGCCTGCAGGGCATGTTCGAAGCCGCCGGCTGGCAGGTCCTGACCCGCAAGTGGGGGACCCGCGTACAGGAACTCTTCACCCGTCCAGGCGGTGTGGATCTGCAGCGCCGCCTGGAGGCCATGCCGAACGGGGAATACCAGCGGATGCTCCGGTCCCCCCACTCGGAGATCTTCGACCGCCTCTGCGCCAGCGGCTGCACCCCGGCCATGGAAACCCTGCTGCGCTCACTCAACGCTGCGCAGCAGGCCGCGGCGGTCCGCGACCTCGGCGGACATGACATCGGACTGCTGCTGGACACCTACAGGCAGGTCGACCGCAGCAGGCCCTCCGTCATCTTCGCTTACACCATCAAGGGCCGCGGCCTTGCCACCGAAGGCCACCCGAACAACCACTCAGCACTCCTGACCAAGGATCAGATGGAAACCTTGGCGGAGACCTCCGGGATGGATCTATCGGACCCCTGGCGCAAGTTCCAGCCCGGCACCGTCGAGGACCGGGTATGCGCCGAGGCAGCCGGCCGGCTCAGTCGCCCGCAACTCGCCCCGGCCCCGTCAGTCCCGGTCCCGGTGTCCCTTCCATGGGGCTACGGCGACAAAATTTCCACCCAAGCCGCACTGGGACGGTTCCTCTCTGACCTGAAACGGGCCGCGCCGGAGGTGGCCCACCGTGTGGTCACCTGCAGCCCCGATGTTGCCTCCTCCACTAACCTCGGCGGCTGGATCAACAAGACCGGAGTGTGGTCCGTCGGTGAACGCCGGGATTGGTTCACCAACGACCCCGAACGAGTCCTCCGCTGGGTTGAAAACTCCCGCGGCCAGCACATCGAACTCGGCATCGCCGAAACCAATCTCGTGGGTCTGGCCTCAGAACTCGGAACGACCTGGAGCCGCTGGGGCCAGCCGCTCATCCCCATCGCCACCATCTACGACCCGTTCGTGGCCCGCGCCCTCGAACCGTGGTCCTTCGGCATGTATGCCGGTGGCCAGTCGATCCTGATCGCAACGCCTTCAGGAGTCACCCTTGCACCGGAGGGCGGGGCGCACCAGTCCATCACCACTCCGTCCATCGGCCTGGAGCAACCCGAGTGCACCGCTTGGGAGCCCGCCTTCGCCCAGGATCTCGAGTGGTGCATGCTCGAAGCCATGAGCCGGATCGGTGTTCCCGGCGGACGCTCGGCCTACTTCCGACTGACTACGCGTCCGCTGGACCAGTCCCTGTCTGCCATGCCGGCGGACGATGTGCTGCTCGAGCGGCGCCGTCGGCACGCAGTAGCCGGCGGATACCGGCTGACCGACCACAACCCGGCCGAGGACAGCGTCACGCTTGTCGGCGTCGGGGCAATGATGCCGGAAGTCATCGCCTCAGCCCAGCGGCTGAAGGTGCTCGGAATCACCGCCGGCGTCGTCTGCCTAACCAGCCCCGACCTGGTTTTCGAATCCCTCCAGCGCCGCAACTCACTCAACCAAGGAACCATCGGGAGCGGATTCGACATCATTGACGCCCTCTTTCCCCGGCACGCCCCCACGCCCCTCGTCACCGTCCAGGACGGACACCCCCACACCTTGTCCTTCCTGGCCGGAGCCCGCGGCGACAGAACCATCTCCCTGGGAGTGAAGGACTTCGGCCAGTCCTCTGATCTGCAGGACGCCTACCGGATCCACGGCATCGACGAAGAATCCATCGTCAATGTTGCACTAAACCTCGTCCGCTAAGGTTCTAGGAAAACGCCGGCCTCGCGGTCGTCACAGCGCGAACATCTTTAGCCAAGGCTTAGGACGAGCTTCCCAAGATGTTTTCTGGATTCGAGATGGTGGTGCGCCTCGGCGACCTCCGACAGCGGGTAGACGGAGTCGATAAGCGGGCGGATCTGGTGCTTGTCGACCAGATCGAGCATCTGCGCAAAATCATCAGGGCTTCCAAGGTTCGCCCGAGAATCGATATTGCCCGAAATAGAGGTCCGGGACTTCGGTCCTAACCGTGCTCCCGGCAGTTGAGCCCACTACGACGATCCAGCCTCCTGGTTTCAGACATCCCATGGCTTCCGCCAGGTTGGCACCGGCACCGTTGATGATGACGTCCACACCGCCTCCGGTAGCTTCGAGCACCTGCTGGACCCATTCAAGATCTGTGTAGAGAAATCCCTCGTCGACGCTGATGGCACGGGCGGCGGTGAGCTTTCAGCACTCGAAGACGTCGCCGCACACGGGCTCCTGCCGCGGCAGCGAACATAATGGCGAAAGTGGAGACCCCGGCTTTTCGGGGCCTAGGCATCCTCGTCCGGTGGCAGCACGCGGATCCGGCGGGCGCTCGGTGCGCCGGGTGCGATTCCCAGGTCTTCCGGCCTTTTTTGGGCATTGGCGGTCTTGGCGGCACGCATCTGCACGAAGGGTTCGAACAGGTCGTTGGGCGTGCATTCCAGGATGTCGCATTGGGCCGCGAAAGTCTGGGCAGGGATGCGTTCGGGTGTTCCGGTGACGAGCCGGTGGACCTGGGCGTTGGAGAGGTTGATGCCCCGCGCTTTGAGGAGGGGGAGGAACTCGGTGGTTTTCCAGAGGTTACGTTGGGCCATCAGTTGCCGAAAGTTCCAGCGGTAACCGACGTTGCGACCGCTTGAAGCGTCACCCGACCGACCTGGCCCCGGACGCCCTTCACCTTGACGTGGCAACCCTAAACGAGGGCGTTTACCCGCTACCCGGGTAAATGTGTTACATTTTTGCCATCAGACATTGCCCCCCTCTGAGCTCCGGCTCAAGGGGGCAATTTTCATTAAGCGACATACGGTGATGCGTGGAGTATACGAAGGAATTTAAAGAGCGCGACGAGCTACTGGGACAACTCGAAGCCCGTGGCCTCGCCATTCCTGACCCCACCGCAGCGCTTAACTTCCTCACCCGTGTTGGTTACTTCCGCTCTGGCGCGTACCGGTACGTTTTCCGGCGGCTGCTTCCACCTGAAAAGATCGATGCGCGTCTGCACCAATACCGTTCCGATGACTACATAGCCGGGGCGAGCATTGAGCACGTCCTGAAGCTGGAAGCTTTCGACTTCAAGCTGGCCCGGGTCCGCCAGGAAGGCCTGCTGGACTTCGAAGTTCGCTTGAGGGCAGCCATGGCCCACACGCTCGCGGCGAAGAACGTTGCAGCCACGCGGACAAGCAATTCCTCGAGGCGCGCAGTTGCGACCAGCTCAGCGGAGATCAATCCCTTGGCAAACGTACAAAGTTCGATGCGTGGACCACGACCTGGCGGGACGCGGTTAAGTCCGGCGCCGAAGACGAAGACTTCCTTAAGCACCACCTACTGAAGTATCCCCACCAGGACGCGCCTATCTGGGCCGTAACCGAGGTCCTCAGCTTCGGAAACCTGCCCTATCTCTTTGAGCTCATGCAGACCCCGGACGCCCGCGAGGTAGCGCGCATGTTCGGGTTCGCCCACCCCAGCCGGTTTGGGGCGATGCTGCGCATGATGGTCGACTTCCGCAATGCGTGCGCGCACGGGTCCCGCCTTTTCAACCGCGCCTTCAAACGACCGATCGCGTTCGGGCAACACGACACCCACGGCGACCTTCTGACTCACCTGGTCGGCTCCGACTTCACGAACACACCCAAACCACGACAAAGGCTCTACATCTACGCCGCCGTCCTGGCGTTCATGCTCAGGTCGCACAGCAGTGGCTCCAACTGGCATCTGACCTTCAAGACGCAGATCAAAAAGCTCGACATCGAACTTCCAGCCCCGGACGGGACCGAGCTCCTATCTCCCAACGTCAGCATGGGCTTCCCTGCTGACTGGTTGGACCTGGACTTGTGGAAGCCAAGCGCCTGACCTGTGGAGACGATTTAGTTATGGAATGGGAGTTTCTCACAGCTACTTCTACTCCCGTGACTTAAACGCCGATAACGGATCTTATGTCAAGCTGTAAAAAGGTTGTTCGCAATTTCTGCGAATACGTCCACTCTCGATAACGGCTTGTTTAGGCCTAGATAACGGCTGTGAGCGGCCGGTTTGTTTGTCTGGTCACGGCAGGGATCCGTTCAGGTGAGCCCGGACGTGCTGCGCTGCATGTCCACAAATTGGCGTCGTATCAGGCATCCTGGGCTCGCAGTTTGCATTTTTTGCATTCTGACTGCAAAACTTGCAGTCGGCATTGGAGGCTTCTTGGGTGATAAGTTCGGCGGTCTCGCGTTCTTGCCGCTGCCGAATCGGGAGCCGGATCGTGACGCGTTCCTGAGCGAGGTGCTCACCGGGTGGAAGAGATCCCACTTGGCGCAGAACTTCACCCTGCAGACGACCAAGCGCCGGGTCGCCTCGGTGATGCGCCTGTCGGACTTCTCGGGCAAGTATCCGTGGGAATGGGGCCCGGTCGACGCGGATGAGCTGTTCGCCCATCTGCGCGGTGTTGAGAACCTTGCCCTTTCCACCGTCCGGGCGTACCAGACGGACATCAAGCTGTTTTGCGAGTATGCGACCAACCCTGAATACCCGTGGAACGAGAACTGCGGGCGGCTCTTCGGGACCACCTTTTCCCAGGTGATCACCGAGTTCAACAAGGCCCGGCACGTCCAGGATGCCGATATGAGTCCAGAGAAGCGTGCCTTCACTCTCGAGGAGCTGCAGGCATTCTTCGACCTGGCCGACCTGGAGGTCGAACGGATCATTAATTCGGGGCGCAAGGGCGCTCTTGCCGCCTGGCGTGACGCCGTGGCCTTCAAGACCGCCTACGGCTGGGGCCTTCGGCGCGACGAGCTTCGTCACCTCAGCCTCGTGGATTTTTCCCGCAATGTTAAGGCCCCGTACTTTGGTGACTACGGCATTCTGCGCGTCCGGTTCGGGAAGCCGCAGAAGGGCTCCCCCAAGAAACAGCGGTCCGTCCTGACCCTTCTGGACTGGGCGGCCGAGGCGGTTGATGACTGGGTCAGGCGCGGTCTTCCCCGGTATGGGCAGCCTGTCGGCGACCTCTTCCCGACTGACCGTGGCGGCCTGGTTCCGGAAAAGAACCTCCGGGCTCGGATGCGCGGGTTCCTTGATGAACTCGGCTTTCCGCCGGGGCTTGATCTTCACTCCCTGCGCCGGTCCTATGTCACGCATATGCAGACCGAGCACGGATATGACACCAAGTTCATCTCAATGCAGGTTGGCCACGAGCACACATCGACGACCACGATCTACACCCTGCCCTCCCCCGACTATGCCGCACGCGAACTCGAACGCGTTCTCAACAGCACCCTGCTGGCCAGCAACAGCAGGGTGCTGACCAAACCCACAACGCCTTCCGGAAAGACACCACGATGAACCGTCAGATCGACTACCAGTTTCGCGTCAAGGAGCTGATGGCACGCGCCGGGATGCGAAACAGCCGTGATCTTGTTGCTCCGCTTCGGGAGCGCGGCATTACGCTCTCCGAGTCGCAGATCTACCGGCTCGTCGGCCAGAACCCGGATCGGATCTCGTTCCAGGTCCTGGCTGCGCTCTGCGACATTTTCAAGGTCGAAGCCAACGAAATCCTCACCTACACCGCAACGGACGCCCGCACTCAGCGCCGTCGAACCGCGGTCGGCGACGGCACGGATGTCCCCCTTCTGGCCGCCTACCGGCCGGTTCGGGCGCGCATTACCCGCCCCCATGAGCAGTGAGTTCAAGCCGCGTGGCCGTCCCCGCTCCAACAGGACGAGCGAGGGCTGCGACCGCTGCGGAAAGACCACCGGAAAAATCCGGGTCCGTTGGCCAGACGGACGCATCTGCGGCATCTGCTTCACGAACGCAACCCACCGATACGGCCGATGCCCGCTCTGCGGCGCCGACAGAATGCTCCCCGGCCGGACCGATACAGGCGAGGACATCTGCCGGGAGTGCGCCGGCATCACGACGAACCTCACCTGTGACAACTGCGGCCGCGAGGCTGAGCGCTTCCGCGGCGGGCATTGCATCTCCTGCGTACTCACCACCGATCTGACGGAGCTCCTCAGGCCAAATGACCCGCCCGACCTGCGGCTAAAACGCCTGATCAAGATATTGACCGACTCCACCCGGCCCGAGAGCCGCTGCTCAATGAATCGGTGACCGAGAGATCGAACTCTCCCGCCCGGCTTCCAACGAGCTTCCCAAGACGCCGGCGGGTTGAGCACCTCCGGGGCAATCCGGCTCACAACCGGATCCTGCCCGCGCTCGACGTCGTTTTCGAAACCGTCCATGGCGTTCTGGTAGCGCATGTCGCTGTCCATGTCCTCGAACATTTGCTCTTCGAGCCTGTCCCGCCAGTCGTCCGCCAAGTCCAGGTCGTAGGAGTCCAATATGACTTCGACCCGGTCAAGCAGGCAGCGCAGCGCCCGCTCCTGCCCAACGCACGAAGGGCGGCTCCATCCCCGGACCAATGCCACGGTCAACTCCGCAGCAACCACGAGAAACCTCTCCTACAAAGAGTGGCGCGCGGACTTGGTAGGGTCACGTTATGTTCCATCTACCTGCCAGTGCCTGAGGCATTACAGGTTCGAGGATCCGGAGAGTCAGGCCCCAAATTGTATGACCGTGAGCCCTCCGGACGGCAACTCTCCTCGGAGAGTTCCAGCCTGGGAAGTCGACTTCATCTTCCCCTACTGCATCATCGGATGCCAGCACATCTACCGAGACATCGAGCACCTCGTCCACCTCCATCGTTTGAGGCTTCCAGGTAAAGCTTGGTGCTATCCCTTGCAATTGCACTACGAAAGGTGAAATTCGGTAGTGGGTTGTATGAGTCTCGATTTGTTCGAGTTGAGCCAGCAAAACAATCTGCTCGGCGTTCAGTCCAAGCTCTTCGCTAGCTTCTCGAAGGGCCGTGGCCCAGGGCCCTTCATCCTTTGGCCCCCGGTTACCTCCGGGCAGAGAAATTTGGCTTCTGTGTTGTCCGCGTTCTGATCGTTTTATCAGTACTAGGCGAAGCTTCCCCTTTTTATCCCTATAGAAAGGTATAGCGACTGAGGCCTGGCGCAGCTCCTGCATTCGTCTCTCCGGAGTGATCTTTGGCAATCAAATCAGATACCCATTTTTCATCCTGCCCGGGTTCCAACACCGGGGCAACCCCGAAACTCTCGGGGTTGCCCCGGTGTTCAGACCTGATCCAGTCCAAGTTCCCCCAAGAAAATGGCTGGCATCCTCCCCGCTCATACATCCGTGACCTGCGTAATGGACGTCCGGGGGTGCGCCGGTCGCGCAGGACACGGTGGGCGGCCAAAGAACCGGTACGGATGGGCTAAAGCAGCAGCCCCTGCAGATGCTCAGCGGCTACACCGAGCTTTCCCCCAAGTTCGGCTCGCAAACTGTCAGACATTCGGTGAGCCGGTACGGAAACATTGATTCCGTAAAGTGTGCCGCTTGGTCCCGTGATGGATACGGCAACCGAGGTGACACCGTCTTCGCTTTCTTCTTGACTTGTGGAATATCCTATCCGGCGAATCTTGTCGAGTTCGGCCTCAAGGTCCGCCCGTAACGTGATTGAATTTTCCGTCAAACTGGGGAGGTCTTGGTTTGGGTACAGGGCTCGTAGCTGCTCCTGGGTGAGCCGGCCCAGCATCGCCTTTCCTGTAGCAGTGCAGTTGGCTGGCAGAGTCATGCCTTGGCGGGAACCCACCCGCACTGCCCTTGAGCTTTCTATGGCATCAAGGAATTGGGCGTCTTTCCCCTCGAGCCTGGCGAAGTGGACCGTTTCACCGGTTTCTTTGAACACCTGTTCAAGTACAGGACGAGCGAGCGTTCTTATGTCCACCTGGCGTCTGACGGCGAAGGCGATGGAACTCAGCGCCTGGCCTGGCTCATAGGCGCGAGTAGCCGGGTTTTGCCGCACAAAGCCTCGGTAAAGCAACATCCCCATAAGCCTGTGCGCTGTCGACGACGCGACACGGAGATAGTTGCTCGCATCTGTTAACCGGATGCTGGGCTGGGTTTCGAATAGGAGGAGCAGTCGCAATGCATTGTCAACAGATTCGATGGGGTACTGTGGCGGCGGACCGTACTTGGACGCCGTCCCCGTTTCTGTAGACTGCATGCCTGCCATCGTACCCAGCACGGGCGTCAGTCGCTGCACTTTCCTGTCGGCGAGCTTCACCCAGATGCCTTCATCCGAGCCAGTTCGTGTCTCCATGCCGTTTGCGTGTTGAACGACCCGCCGAGGTCTGGCAGTTCCGCCATGTCCGAGTCCGGAAGGTCTTTGAGGGTACCCCCCGCTGCCGTGACCTGAAGCGACAATCCTGCCAGAATATCCACGCTGATTGCCTGAAGCACTGCTTGCTCTACTGTCTCCGCGGCGCTGGTCAGCCCGTGTCCGCGGAGCAGCACCACAGGGCGGTCACCCATAGCGTGGAGCATTTCCGTCGCCAACTGGCGGTTCCTGACCAGCACCCCTCGGGGATACACGGGTACCCCGCCTGCTGCCAGGCGGGTGCCGGGAATATCGAAGGCTCCGACGATCGGGCGGACGCCAAGCCCGGCGAGGTCAGCTGCGACGACCCGCGGCGGGTGCGCGTGGACGACCGAGTTGATGTCTGGGCGTTGTCGTAACAGCTCGGTGTGTAGGGGAAGCTCGTTGGGTACGGTGTAGCCCTCTTCCAGTTCGCCTTCAGCAGCGGGATTGCCGTCAAGGTCCACCAAGCGGATGTCGTCGGCTTCGGTGAATGCCAATCCCCGCTCCTGGGGACCCCTGCAGCGGACGAGCAATTTATTCTCGCCGATTCGAAGGCTGATATGGCCGAGGATGCCGTCTGCCAGGCCACGGTGTGCCAGCACACGGCATGCCAAAGCAATCGCTTCCCTCTCCCCTGCATGTGTCAGGGGTGGCTGACTCTGATCCATCATGATGCCGTCAGGGGCTGGGGGTTCAGCATTGGTTCGAGTTTTTCCCGCAGTTCCTGGACTGTGACTCCCGTACCCATCCCACGGCGGCAGGCCAGAAGCGCCTTAGGCCAGTTGACGATGGCGGCACCGCTCAAGTTGATACCGTCGACCGTATAGAGAGCGGCGAAGCGTCCGTGAACTTCCGGATGCCCGATGATAACGTGTTCAGCGTTTCCGCCTACCCGGCCGACCACCTGGATCTTCCAATCGTGTTGGTCGCTCCAGACGTATTCGACGGGAGTGTAGGCGCGGGGAGTCTCTGGATGGGTGATGTTGTAAGCTACGCACGCGGCCTGCTCGACGGCGTTTGTCCAGTGCTCGATTCGGATATCTTCGCCATGTTTTTGGTGCCGCCATCGTGCAACGTCGCCGACGCCATAGACATGCGGGGCGTCCACGGTGCGGCAGTATTCGTCGAGCACCAGACCGTTGTCCACGAGCAGACCCGAAGAACCGAGCCAGGCGTCGTTGGGAACGGCGCCAATGCCGACCAGAATTGTGGCGGCCTCCAGGTTCTGACCGTTGGTAAGCCGCAGGGTGAAAGAGCCCTGTTCGCCGTCGATGGCCTCGACTCCGGTACCAAAGATTGTCTTCACGCCATTGCTACTGTGAAGGTCTCCGAACCACTGTCCGACTTCCGCGTTGAAGATGCGGCTCATAGGGATCGGGAGTGGGTCAATAACTGTCACTTCCAGACCAAGCGCCCGCGCTGTCGCCGCGGCTTCGGCGCCGATGAAACCTGCGCCGACAACGGCCAGATGTCCGCCCTTTGCGAGGTCCGCACGGAGGCTCCGGCCGTCGTCGAGAGTGCGAAGAACATGGATGCCAGGCCGCTGCCCCCACGGCGATGGGCGGGCGGAGGCGCCTGTGGCTATGACCAGGTTGTCGAAGTGCAGAGCTTCCTGACCTTGCAGATTCAGCAGGTTTCCTGCGATGTCGATCCCGGTTGCTGCACGTCCAAGTTGCAGCTCTATTCCTAATTCCTGGGCTTGGCCGCGGTCCAGTAGGCAGATGGAGGCTTCAGTTGCTGTACCTGCCAGGACAGTCTTAGACAACGGCGGCTTGTCGTAGGGCAGTTCCGTTTCTTCACCGACGAGAACGATACGTCCTTCGTATCCCTCCAGGCGTAGGGACTGTGCCGTCCGCACACCCCCGATGGAGGAGCCCACGATGACAGTTACTGTATTCAATTAGTCCTCCACTATCAGGGCGGAAACGGGGCAGCTGCGGGCTGCCTCCACGACCCGGGCTCGGTCAGCCTCGGGTACTTCAGTCTTGAGGAGAACTACGATCCCGTCGTCATCCAGATCAAAATAATCGGTCGCCCCGACAACGCAGTTGGCGTACCCCTGGCAGGCTGCTAGGTCTGCTTTTACGACTGGCATGCTCAAACTCCTTGGCCTAAGTGTTGCTGTTCTTCTTGAATTGGGGCGGTCGTTCATCCTCGGCGATGAGCGGACCGAATGGATTTCCGATCATGGCCGAAAACGTTGCCGGCGCCTGCCATGTCAGCGCCTCGAGTTCCAGCGGGCACAAAGAAACCCACTGCGCGGAGCGCGGGGATTTGATCATCAGCCGGGAGCCATTGCGGGTCTCCACCCTTGTGATATGCACCTCGGCAAACTCATTGGCAATCACGATCGGAGCGCCAGTGGCATGCGCTTCCAGCCGGACGCGTTCCTCTGCCGCGCGAATGGCGGCAAGGCGGTCTTCTTCCTCGCCTTCCCAACCAATTTTCATAGGAATATGGCCAGATTCTGCATGCGGATAACCGACTCATCCACCATGATGGTCCGACGCGCCAGCTCCCATCCGGTACCGGTGCGGCGCAGAAGGTCCTCACGTCCAGCGGACACCGTAGCGGCCTCCCGCACATCGCCCCGGCTGCGGAAGAGCAGCACCGCCGAATCAACGATGATTTCGTTCGGATTGTCTGTGCGGAACGTCCGAACGTTCGTGATGTAGTGGCGCAACCGTGAGGGAGGGTCTTCAGTCCAGGCATGCTCTGTGGCAAACCGGGCCACCCGCCGGCTGAGCGAGTACCTGTTTTCATCAAGATGGGCCATACCGGGGGACGTGCTGTAACCGGCACCCAGGGCGGTAGTCACCCGGACGGGCATCAGATAATGCACGTCTTCAGCAATCCGTGCCATCCATGCGTCATAGTCCTGGGCGTCCAGGAGGTAGGCTTCGTCAACCAGCCAACGGTGCGCCTGAAGGTGGAGCGCATCATCGAACGGGAGGGATTCCCCTATCCTCTGGGTGCGTGGGGCATGGCCACCGAGAACAGACTGCTCCGAAAGGGTCTTGCCGTTGCGATCGGTTTCAACGCTCATGGCCTAGGCCTCCTTTGTGAGGATCTGGTCGGCCGGCATGGCTGTGCTCCCGACGGCGGCCCGTGAAGGATCCGACTCGGCAGCCGCGGGTGCCTGAATAGGATCGGTTCCGACGTGCAGCTGGGCCGCTTTCTCCATCGGTCGTTCGAGGTGATCAGCCCACCGCAGCAGGAGTTCACGCTGGTTGTATTCGCTGTAGCCGACCCGCGTGGAACCTGGTCCAGAATACTCATCGGAGGTCAGGGGTTCTACGACGTTCTGCCCGTTTTCCAGCATGCCCATCCGGCTGTTGAGCAGCAGACGGCGGGCCATAGGGCCGCCCGCCGTGCTGGTCAGCGAGACCCAGTTTTCAACGTCGTCTTGTTCAAACATGCCGCCGCTGCCAAAGCACATGAGATATGCCTTGTACGACAGGGCCTTGAACTCTTCAGAGGCGTTCTTGTCCACGGCAAACCACGAGACGATCTCGGTCTCGTCCTCGCTGATGGGCTGCCACTGGCGGATGGAGATAAACGGCAGGACTTCGTCGGAGTCTTCCTCTACGCGGGGCCAGTTGTGGACGAAGCTCATGTTTGGGAAGACCGATGCGGCCGAGACCATGAATCCGTCCTTGCCGACTACATCGAGCTGCTCCTGGCTCCATTGCTCCTTCATCCGAGCGATCATGTCGTCGGGGTAGCCGACATAGCGAAGCCGTTCCTCCAAGGTCCCCTCGGGGAGCTTGTAGGTGGTACCGCCGCCGTTGCCGGCCCAGTAGGTTGTTCCATCCTTGCGCTTCTCAGCCTTGGGTTCGCGGAAGAGACCGATTTCAACAACGGACGTGTGCGTTTGGGGAGTGTGGTACATGTCGCCGGCGAAGTTTTCGGCGCCGATCTTCCAGTTCGCTTTGACCCGCCACCGCTGGGGGCCCCGGAGTTCGATGCCGTCAGCGCTTTGCTTGGTGTAGTAATCCATGTAGAACTTGAAGTCGCCCAGGAAGTCCTCGAGAGGTTCCGCGTCAGGGTCAAGGCTGATGAAAATCAGCCCGTTGTATATGCCCAGTGAAGGAGCCGGGAGCAGGGTCTGCCCTTTTTTCTTGAAGCCTTCTTCCCCACCGTAGGCCTCTTTATGGAAGGGCAGACCCACGATGCGTCCATCGTTGCGGTAGGACCAGCCGTGGTAGGGGCAGCGGAAATGCGAGGCGTTTCCCATCTCGGCCCGGCACACCTGCATGCCCCGGTGGAGGCACATATTGAAAAGAGCACGGATCTCGCCCTTTTCGTCTCGGGAAATGATGAATGAATCCTCGAGTACACGGCGCACAACGTAGTCGCCGGCTTCGGGCACCTCGGACTCGTGGGCAACGAAGAGCCAACTCCGGCCAAAAAGGCGCTCCTTTTCGAGCTCGAAGATCTCCTTATCGTTGTAAATGTGCGCAGGAATCATGCCGCGCTGCACGTCCTGGATAACGCTTGTCTGGTCTGTCATGGAAGGTCTCCTTCGTTGGGCCCGCATGCTAAGTTCTAGATTCTCTGCGCTGCAGAGCATATTTCTGTTAAGAAGAGGATGACGCAGAATGTGATGTTCGTCAACCCCTCTCCGTTCAGGAGAGGAGTTCACCCGGGATCAATGGCCATTTTCGGGTGAGTCAGAGTCACGCGCGGCCGCCTCGCCCTTGTCCAACCGCCGGATGGCCGCCATCTCTCCCGCGCTGAGCGAGAAGTCAAATACGGAGAGGTTTTCTTTGAGCCACAGCGGGTCGGCAGCCTGCGGGATGGGCACAATGTCCTGTTGGACATGCCACCGCAGGAGGACTTGGGCTGGAGACTTGTCCAGGCGCTGAGCGATCTCGATGATCAGCGGATTCGCCCGGAGACCGGAGGACCGGCCGATGGGACTCCAGGCTTGGGTGACTATTCCCAATAACCTGTGGACAGCGCGCGGCTCAGTCCGCGCCAGGTCTGGACTGAGCTGGATTTGGTTTACGTCCGGTACTACTCCCGTTGCGTCGATAATGTCCTTCAGGTGGGCAGGTTTGAAGTTGGAAACGCCGATGGCTTTTACACGGCCTTCTTCCAATAACTTCACGAGGCCCTTCCAGGCGTCCACGTACTTGCCCAAGGCCGGAACTGGCCAGTGGCACATGAACATGTCCAAATGGTCAAGGCCAAGCTTTCGCAGGCTCTCGTCGTAGGCCCGCTGCACCCCATCGATGCTGTGGGACTCCTTGTTGAACTTGCTGGAAATGAACAATTCGGATCGGGGGACGTCTGCGGTACGGATGCCCCGGCCGACTGCTTCTTCGTTTCTGTACTGGAACGCTGTGTCAACCAGCCGGTAACCGCTCTGCAGTGCGGACCGCACCGCAGTTTCGCACTCGTCCTCCAGCATCGGCCAGGTTCCCAGGCCAAGCCGTGGAATAGCGTGTCCGTGCAGCAATTTCAGCCGGGAAATCTCCGAAGCCGTCGTATCAATCGTTTCAGTTGTCATCGGGCACCTTTTTCTCGGGAGCTTCAAGCTGATTTTGTTGGAGCGGCCTGCACGGACCTGATTCTGTTGGCTTCACTTGGTTGGGAGGGCCTTTTCTGCGGATACCTCCCGCCGCCGGAAGGGTCATCAGGACGCCGGCCGTGACCAGCGCTGCGGCAACAGGGACCACGCTGACCAGCAGGGCCATCACAAACGGTGTAAGGAAGAGTGCCGAGGCCCGCACCGTGCCAGTCAGGGCGAGAGCATCCCCGCGTTCTTCCGGGTGCACTTCATCTGCAGCTATCGCAGGCCCCACAGTCTGGAGGATCCCGGCACCAACGCCGGAAACAGCAAGGGCGGCGGCGGCGGCAACTGCGGCGCCGGCCAGGGGTCCGGCCGCGGCCAAGCCCGCCCCCGTGGCCAGGAGGCCTGTGGCAAGGGACATCCTGTTTCCCCGCCTGCGCAGCCAGCTCGCAGATGCACTTCCGGCCAGAACGGCAGCGTTGGGTATGGCTACCAGGATGCCGATGACGGCGACGGGTTGTCCGGCAAGGGAGAGCACGATGGGAACGTAGGAATCCAAGAGGCTCTTCCAGGCGCCCGCTCCGGCGTTCATCCAGCAGGCGGCACCTACGCCACGCCGCCGCCAGAGGCCTCGCGCCATTATTCCGCCTGTGGCATGCTCCGGAGCAAACACAGGAAGCCTGGTCAGAAGGGCTGCAGGGATGACGGCCGCCGATCCCGCCACTGCACCCACGATCAGCGGCAACGGTGCCGAAAGTTCCCACAGATAACCTGCAAGTGCAGGCCCCAGCAGTGCCCCCACCCCTGCGGCGAGATTCACGTCGGTC
This sequence comes from Pseudarthrobacter sp. WHRI 8279, assembly GCF_040224115.2. Classification (NCBI taxonomy): domain Bacteria; kingdom Bacillati; phylum Actinomycetota; class Actinomycetes; order Micrococcales; family Micrococcaceae; genus Pseudarthrobacter; species Pseudarthrobacter sp. WHRI 8279. Next base: position 189,471 of record NZ_CP168163.1, read on the forward strand.
AATCCCTTGACAGACGAGGTCGACATGCGGACGGCGTGCGTCTGGCTGCTGGTCCAGAACAAAGCTCGAGCCGAGCCCTGGATCAGCTGGGACACTATGAACACTGCCAGCGCGTCTGAGACTGCGATCAGAGCGCACGAGACGGCAATCATGAGCGCTGCTCCCACGAGGAAGGCTTTATCGGAAACCCTGCGCATCAGTGCGCCCAGGAAGATCCGCGTCACCAACTGCGAGACCGCTGCAACTGCAACCATCATTCCGACTTCGACCGTGCTGTACCCCACAGTAATGGCCAATATTGGCACCACCACTGCCAGGGTTCCGAGGGCGAACGAGAACAATACCGTCGCGGAAATGCTCAGGGTTCTGTCAGCGCCTGACAGGCCCACGGTCTGGCCTTTGCAGGATGATGGCACGCCGCCCTTGGGCCGGAGTCCGGTGAGAGAGCCAGCGCGGCGATTTTTTCGCCGTGCTGGGCTTACCCGCGGACATGTTCGAGATAGGTGTTTGCTTCAGCGAGCCCAACAACATCGCCGTATTTGTTGTCAATGTCGAAAAGGCTCGCGAGATGCGGCAGCTCAGCCCGGTCTCCGACGCCCTCCTCAACAACGATGGTGTGGAATCCGTAAGAACATGAGTCCACGGCGGTAGCTCGGATGCATCCGCTGGTGGTGCAGCCGATAAGGATCAGCGTATCGATACCTTTGGACACCAGTCGGGCGGCGAGATCGGTGCCAAAAAAGCAGGATGCATACTTTTTCACCAGCAACATTTCATTGTTTTGGCGCTCGAGCCTGTCGTCGAGTTCCACCCATTCGCTTCCCTCAACCAACCAGCTGTTGGACGGGATTTTCTGTATCCATTTACCGGCCTCCTGCAGGTCGGTGTCGTACGCGACAGTTGAAAAGATGATCGGAACGCCAGCACCCCGCGCCCTTCCAAGAAGTTCCTGGGCTGCCTTTAGTTGTTCGTCAAGGTCTCCGGCCAGGGGCGATCTCGCATCCGTGAATCCGCGGATCATGTCAACCACGAGAAGCGCTGGCCGGCTCCCAAACCCGATCCTTCCGCCCAGTCCTTTTTCCTTGAACTGGGACCTTAACCTCTGGTATTCCTCTCGGGCAGCAGTCGCAGACATACTTTCCCCTTTCTTAGACGGTTCAGTGGTCAGACAACGTGAGCGTGCAGACTTCCTAGGCCGAGGGCTAGAGTTTGTTGCCCAGCCGCCGTTCGACTGCCCACAGGGCGAGGTTCCCGGCCAATGCGATTGCCGCGAGGAGCACGATGATGCCGTACATGGTTGGCAGGTCAAGCATTCCGTAGGCCCGCAGCGCCAAGAGCCCAAGTCCGGCACGCGCAGCGAAGAATTCGGCGATGATCACATTGATGAACGCGATGCTGAAGCCGATACGGATACCCACCATGAGCGACGGTGCCATGGCCGGAACGTATATCTTGGTCACGGTCTGCAGCGGAGATAGGCTCAGCGAGCGTGCCAGCTTCGGCAGAAGCGGGTTAATGGCGCGGACGCCAGCGGTCGTTGAGACCATGATGGGGAATACCGCTGCCAACGCGGCCATGGCCGACTGCGCTCCCACACCCACTCCGAAAATCTGGAGAAGAATGGGAAAGAAGATTACGCGCGGGATGGCGAAGGCGCCTGCGACGATGGGGTCGAAGACAGCACCGAGAAACTTACTCCGCCCAATGGCATAGCCCAGCGGAAAGCCTATGGCAGCGGCGATGAGGAACCCAATGGCCACCGCCTGCAGGGTCGCGTTGAGGTGCCGGTAGATGGAGCCGTCAGCAAACCGTTTCGCCAGCGCGTCAAGCGAGTCCGTGGGCGAAGCGACGAGGTCACTCATGGAAGACAGCAACGCCCAAAGGAGCACCAGGGCTACCAGCACGGCGGCACGCCACACGTTGTCCCGGATGACCCTGGATCTGTTCGCACTCTGCTGAGTGGTGATTCTCGGGACCGAAGGAATTGTTACATCGGTACTCACAGCATGTCCCTTCTAATGCGTTTCTCCAGCCAGGTAAGCACGCTGTTGACCAACACGCTGAGAACGATGACAACAGCGATGTAGGCCCACATGTCTGCCGTGTTCAGTTCCCGGTAGTAGAAGCCGGCCCGGAAGCCGACTCCTTGGGACGCGAGGATGAACTCCATGGCAACGGTGCCGATGACTGCGTAGATAAATCCGAGCTTCACGCCCGGGAAAATAAGTGGCGTCGCCGCCGGAAAGAGAACTTTCAAGTAGTACTGACGTGGGGAGGCGCTGACAGAATTTGCGAGCTTGTGAAGGATAGGCTTGATGGCGTTCAGGGCAACCATTGTGGTCAGCGCAATTGGGATCAGGGACATTGATGCAGCTATGACGATGATCGGTCCTGCGTTGAGTCCCATCACGGCCAAGAGGACCGGATAGAACAACAAAGTGGGCATTGCGTAGCCGGTGACGATGAAGGGCTCAAGGATGCGCCCTGCGGCCGGTACCCGCCATAAGAAAACCCCGAGCGGGACCCCCAGCACAAGTCCGATGGTGAACGACACAAGAATGGTAGTGAGAGTTCGGGCTGCGTCTTGACCAAACTGTTCCGTTGGGACGATCGAGGCCAGCCGGGCCAGGATCTCCGATGGTGGCACCATGAGGGACTGGCTGATCATCCCTGTTCGCGTGGTGAGCTCAAGAACGGCAACAAGCGCTAGAATGATAACCCAACGGACAAGAGACGCACGCGGAACGAGCGGGGCCTTTTGCTGGCTCTGGACAGGTGGGGTTTTCTCCAGAACACTCACGCCAGCCGCGCTCCTGGTCCCAACGTTTTCTCCGCCTCAACCTTTACCAGCGCCCAGAGGTGGTCTTCCAACTCACGGAACCTTGGCAGCGCGTGGGTTCCCTCCGGCCGGGGCCGTGGCAGGTCGATGGTTACCACCTCTTTGACGACGGAGGGCCTGGCTGACATGACCCAGACCTCATCTGAGAGGTAAACGGCTTCTTGGATGTCATGGGTGATGAACAGCACGCGATTGCGTGTTTTTTCCCAGATACGGAGCAGTTCCCGGCCGATGAATTGCCGGGTCTGCTGATCCAGGGCGCCGAACGGCTCGTCCATGAGCAGGACGCGCGGCTCCATGGCCAAGGCCCTGGCGATCGCGACGCGCTGCTTCATTCCACCGGAAAGCTGACCGGGGCGGTGGTCCTCGAAACCGGTGAGCCCGACTAGTTCGATCATGCGGCGGGCGCGTTCGTGGCGCTCCGCTTTCGGGAGGCCTTTGACCTCGAGGCCGAAAGCGACATTGTCCAGGACAGTGCGCCAGTGCAGGGTGGAGTCTTCTTGGAAGACCATGGCAGTGTCCCGCCGCGGGCCCGTCACGCTTTCACCGTTTATGCTGACCGAACCTTGAGTGGGCTTCAGCAGGCCGCCGACCATGTCAAGCAAAGTGCTTTTCCCGCAGCCGCTGGGACCGATAACGGAAACGAATTTGCCTTCCGGTATCGCTCCCGAAACGTTAGCGACTGCGTGGGTGACTCCTGTCGCGGTGCCGAAAGTCATTCCGATATTGTCGAAAACGACGTCGCTGTCGTGTCCTATCGAATCGATTGGGGATACTTGGCTCATGAGAGGAAGTTCCTCATGACGATGGCATCCATGTCGGGTTCCTTGGTGATCTGGCCTTGTTCTTTACCGGCGGCGACGACGGCGGCCAGTTGGGCGTCGGTAAAGTCCAGGCTGTAGAAGTTCTGGGAGTTCTTAAGCGCCTCAAGAGCCACCTCGGGCTCGTATTTAATTGCCTTCCCGTAGGCGTCGGCGGCCTTTTCCAGGTCGTTGGTGATCAGGTCCATCGCCTTTTTGAGGGCCCGGCCCCAGCCCTTTAAGGCCTCGGTATTTTCATCGATGAACGATCCTGTTGCGACGAGGCAGGTGTCCGACCAGTCCGTTACGTAGTCGCGGGAACGCCAGATAACCTTCGCTCCGCTTTCGGCAGCGATTTTCTCAGAAAGGGGCGAGGCCGTCCACGCGACGTCAACAACCTTCTGGGAGACGGCGGTCCAGGAGTCGCTCGCAGAGCCGACGCTGATAAGTTCAACGTCCTTGCCTGGAATAATGCCGGCCTCCCGGAGTGTGCGGTCTGCGAAATACGAGGAGTTTGACCCCGGCGTGCTGACGGCGACTTTCTTGCCCCTGATATCCTCAATGGAGGTGACTGGAGAGTCCGGCAGTGCAATGAAGTCGACTGAGGCAGCTGTATACACGTTGCCGAAGATTTTTACGTCCATGCCCTTCTCGGCCGCAATGAAGACCGGAATAGTGGACGACGTACCGAAACCAATTCCCGACTCGATTCCTCGGACGGTGTCGAGCCCCCCGGGGAACTGAATATGCTCGAGGGTCAACCCCTCTTCCTCGTAATAGCCCTCGGACTGGGCAATGAAGAAAGGGGCGGAGTGGATAAGACTGGCAAGACCGGTGATTGCTACATCGCCGGAATATCCCTTCTTCCCCCCACCGCCGCCGCCGCTTTCCTGACCGCAGGCCGTCAACCCTCCGAGAAATAAAGTCCCACCAGCAGCGGCCGTAATCTTAATGAATCCGCGACGCCCTATTTGTTCAAAACTCATTCGGTTCTCCCTCGTCCTTGTGTCAGATCCGTGGTCCCAGTGAAACACATCACCTTCCCGCTGTCCAGATCTATATTCTGCTGGGCAGAGCTATATTGCAGGCACCTCTTGCCAGTGGCCCCGTCGCCCTCGCCCTTGTTGCCACATCAATACATCCAGGGCGTGTGGGAACTCCGCCCATAAGCCGCCGGCGCGGCGACGGCGCTCGAGTGCGCTCGGTGACCAGGTCAAGGAGTCAATAAATCGGGGCAGACCCCACTCTTCAGGCCGTAGGATAAACTCGCCGACGTGACCGAGAAGGAACCTCCGACGAGATCGGTAAGCGGCCGGGTCATCCTTGTACTGAGCACATTCGATACCAAGCACCGCAGGCAGTCCCTTGCTTCCATATCGCGCAGATCCAACTTGCCTCTAACCACAGTTCACCGCCTCGTCCACGAGCTGGAGGAGCACTCAGCCCTGGTCCGGGGCTGGGACGGTGACTACGAAATAGGCAGCAAAATTTGGCGGCTGGGGATCTTGGCCTCCGTGCATACTGACCTTCGGGAAGTGGCGCTTCCCTACATGGAAGACATTTACGAGCAATGCAACGGCGCTGTCCAGATTGCGGTACTGGATGGCCTTCGGTGCCTGGTGGTTGACCGTATAGCCGGGTCGCGCACGCTGGCCGTGCTGAGTAAGCCGGGTTCCCGCCTTCCTCTGCATGCTACGGGGGTGGGAAAGGTGTTGTTGGCTTTCGGGACGAAGGATCTGCAGGAAGCTGTTCTTAACTCCTTGGACCGGTTTACCGAGCAGACAGTGGTAGATCCTGAAAAACTGAGCTCCCAATTGCAGGCGATTGAAGCGCAGGGATTTGCGCGAACCAATGAAGAGCTTGCTGAGGGTGCGACCTCTCTCGCTGTTCCCTTGCGGGGCAAAGGCGGTCGGGTAATCGCAGCTCTGGGTGTTGTTTTACCCAGCCGCACCACCGACGTCTCGCCCATGATTCCGATGATGCAAGTGACAGCGGCGGCCCTCTCAAAAAAGCTCGTCGAGACCGGTCTAGGTGTCGAATCGCGTCTTAGAACTAATTAGTTCGCTGCGTACTTAACCTTCCGGTATCCGGAATGCTCCTTGGAGAATCATGTCCGCATGAAGTTCTCTGGGTAGAGGCGCTACGCGCAGTATTCAAAGGAGAATCATGGCACGAGTAGTTCGCGGTACCCCCCGGGCCGCCATCGATATTGTTGGCTCTTCCGGTTCGTGGTGAACGTTCTGCCGTGATAGGTGTTCATGCCGCTGTTCTGGCGGCACTGCGCAATAGGATACGCGTTTTGTAATTGCGTGCGTTGGTGAATCCCCGGCCTGTCCTTTTTATGTGCTTGATCGCGGTGTTATTCGCTTCCACTTTCGCCGTTGTCGCGCCGGTGACAATGAGGACCTCGATCTCTTTCCACCACCGGCAGACCGTGCGCCAGAGCCGGGTCGTTTCCGGCTGCGCGGCACGTTCGACGAGTTCCTTCAAGCGGTCTTTTGCAGCGGCCGCGTCAGCGAGGGACCCGGTAGCGAGCAGCGTCCGGAGCTGCTCTTTGACCAGCCAGGCAGCCTGCAGCTTCCCCGTGGCGTCATCGGTTGCGAACACGGTGCTGAGCCTGTCCCGTGCCCGGTCCGAGAGTGTGTCGCCGGCCCGGAGAAGCAGCCGCCGGTTGGCCCAGACCGGGTCGATGGAGCGTCCCCGCCGGCCGTGGACCTGCCGGGTGAGCCGCTGCCGGACCTCGGTGAGCATGTCGTTGCCGAGCTTGACCAGGTGGAACGCGTCGACCGAGACTGCGGTGCGCGGCAGCCACATCCGCAATGCCTTGCGAAAGGCCGCTGACGGGTCGATGGCAACGACCTGCACGCCCAGGCGCCACTGAAGCGGACGGGCGAACAGCCAGTCCCCGACCCCCTCACTGTCGCGGCCGTCAACGATCCCCAGGACTTGTCCGGTGTCGAGATCAACGATGGTGGTCATCCAGGGTTCGTAGCGTTTCCATGCCTTGGTGGCCGGGTCGCGGAAGAACCGCACGGACCGGTATCGGTGTTCATCGATGCCGAGCATCCGCGGTGCCAGGGCATCGACATCGGGCAGCGTCAGCGCTGCGGAATCCAGAGCCCGCTGGACCAGCCACCACGAGACACCGAACGAAGCGGCGGCCTCCGCTGCGGCTCTCCCGGATCCGATCACAGCGGCCACAAGGGCGTCCCGGAGCCGGCGGGTGGACCCTGCCCGGCGCGGGACCTGGGCGGTTTCCTCGGTGAATGTCCTGCGCGGGCACAGGTACTCATCACAGAAGAACCTCCGCTTGGCCCAAACCACTTCGACCGGACCGGCCACAGGGATGTCGCGCAGACGTTGTGGTCGACGTGAATGAACGCGGGTGCTGATCACGCCGCACGATGGGCAGCCGGCCTCAGCGGTGGCCACGACGCGGATCCGCCGCGGCCCGAAGGCAAGGACCTCAGTATCAGTGACGCGGTAGTCGGGCAGGTTGAAAATGGCGGTGGCAGCATCGGGGCGCGTGGAAGTAGGCTCGATCAAGGCTCGTAGCTCCTGACTCTTGATGAATGCGTAGAGAACATCCATCACAGCAGGGCTACGAGCCCTTCAGCTTTCAAGACACGGAACCCGTTTCACCATCAACCACGAAGAGCCAAATTCGTGAACCCGCGCAGGGGCGGAGGAATCCCCTTAGCTGGTCCTTCCGCCAGGCCTTGCTTTATGCGGCCCGACGACCGCTCAAGCAAGTGGGCTTGGTGTCGCTCGGCCGCCGCACTGCACTCCACATGAAGTAGCCCGCATCACGACCAGGGGGAACGATATAGCCACAATGTCCAGACGACATACAGACAATTGGAACGCCCTCGTGGAGGGCTTGAGTTGCCACCAGTCGTGCCCACACTGCTGCGACGTGCAATCGTGCAACAGCCTGTTGGGCAATCAGTCAGGAGGGGGTTCGGACGAGTGGTTCGCTGCCCACAGCCGGGGACAATCCTGATGGCTTATCCACCGCTACGGCTGCTGAGGGAGCTACCCCAATGGCTCCCGATTTCCAGCCGTGGATAACCCGGATTGACCCCAAACTATGGACTGCTTGCCCTCCCTGGGTTCCGATACGTTCGGTGTTTCCCCTGAGATTTTCTCCCAAAGCCAAGCTTCTTCCTGATGGTTGAGTTTGTGATTGGGCAATGGGTCTTAGGAAATCCGGTTGGGCTCTGGACTGCTAGCCTTAATTCATGGCAAAAAAGACAGTCGTGCTGCTGGAAGATGATATCGACGGCTCGGAAGCGACCGAAACCTTATCTTTCGCACTCGACGGCAGTGACTACGAAACTGACCTCAACCAGGAGCACGCCAAGGAACTGCGGGACGCCCTGACCCGCTTTACCAACGCCGGATGCAAGGTATCCGGCGGACGTGGACGCCCTGCATCCCGTACTAAGTCCTCCTCGCACGGTGGCCCGGACGCCAAAGCGGTACGGATGTGGGCTGCTGAAAATGGCATCCCGGTAAACACACGCGGTCGTATCCAGGCGGAAGTCGTAGAGAAATACGAAGCCGCTCACTAGAACCAGAACAAAAAATCAGGGCTGGAACCTAAAACTGGTTCCAGCCCTGATTTCTATTTGAATTTTAGGTCATCCTGCAGCCATCCCTGTCAGACAGGAATAGTCCGAACATCGGGGAACCACCCAGCCGGGGCCTTTTTTGGCTCCAGATGGTCGGGGTCGCGGTGCTTTTGCATGTCGCATTTGTAGAACGGGCCGCGTGGGTCGAGCAGCACGCTCATGTGGTGGTCTGCGTGGTCTTTGAACCAGACGCTGATGCCGGTGGCTCCGTCGAGTCTGAGGTGTTCCCAGGCGCGCCACAGCGCTTCCACACGGGAGACAGCTTCCGGGTGGAAATACCATTCGATGCACCATTTTGCAGCGCGCCCGTCGACATCGCGGACGTAGGTGGGGAGCAGCTGCTCGTGCAGGAATTCTTCGGCTGAGCCGTAGACCAGCTGCGGGGGCTTCTGCGGTTCCCCGGCCGTAGCGTCAGTGTCTTCGACGTCGGAGCTGGGAGCTTCACTGAACCGGCCAATCTTGATAGTCATGCCCTACTCCCCTACCCGGTCACCCATGGATTTGCGGCCGGAGCCGCTGCTACCGGTACTGGTTCTTCCTCCGGTTGAGGGCTGTACCTTTTGATTGACGCTTCGACGGCTTCCTTGTGTGGGCCTGTGTACCAGGGCATGGTGCGGACCAGTGTGGCGGGCGCCCCGGAGGCGAGGATAACGGCGCGGCCGCGGTCCAGTTCGGCCAGATTGGAGACATCGAAGATGCGTTCCTTGGCTTCCTGCCGGGAGCGGCTGGACCCGGACTTCCCGGAGGAGACGGAAACGTTGATGTAGCTGTAGTCCCCGATCAGATCGGAGAGTGCGCGGAGGAACCCTTCTTCGGCGACGCCGCCGCCGTAGACCTTGACGTTCGCGGCTGACCAGATTTTCCGCATGTTCGCTTCGCCCCAGAGTTCGACGCCCTGGGACCAGGACTGCAGGATGCCCATGACGATCAGGCCTTTGGAGCCGTAGTGGCTGAACTGGTCCGGCAGGCCGGCCCAGCGGACCACGTTCGCCAGCTCGTCTAGGGCGAACAAGGCCGGTTTGGGCAGGCGGCCGCCGCTGCGCTCGGCCCGTTCCTCCATCGCCTCGGCGATGGCCACGGTCAGTGCCGTGGTGAGCGGGGCGGCTGAGCCGGCCCCTTCCTTGGAGAGGATGTAAATCGTCTCCTGAGAGGCAGCGAAGGCGTGCGGGTCGAACTGCCTGCGGGCATCACTGGCCACGCTTGCGCCGCCGGTCGGGGCGACCCAGCGGAGAGTGTTCCTGCTCTTGAGGCACTGGATCATCTTCTCGGCCGTGCCGAAGATACCGTCGCGCTGCTTGTCAGCCAGCTTCAGTGTGGACTCCAAGCCCTTGTACTGCAGCTCGTAGTCATGCTCCCGGAGGATTTCAATGGGTTCCTGGCTGACCTGCTCCGTCACCCACAGGTAGACCTGCGTGATCGGCAAATCGCCCAGGGCGGCCGCGAGGAAGTACGAAGAGAGAATGTCCTCGGCTTTGGGATCGAAGTAGGCGTCCGGCTTGGACCCCGGGACCCGGGAACCGACGGAGAAGTGCTGGGTGAGTTTGTAGGCCTTTTCTTCGTCGGTGACGTAGGACAGCGGGTTCCACCACCAGTCCGGTTCTTCCTGGGCGATCTTCTGCGGATCGAAGACCCACATAGGGGCCGTGGTTTCCCGGACGCCTCGGGTGCCGTCCACGACGTCGCGCTTGTTCGAGGTTGAGACCACGGCACCGGGTGCGCCCAGGATGGCGGGCATAACCCGGGAGGTGGATTTACCCGTTCGTGGTCCCCAGATGTCGAGGCTGAGGTCTTCCCATGACTGGATGAACTTTTGGCCGGTGGAGACCACCTTGCCGACGACGATGCCGGGGTTGTCCTTGATACCGAGGCGTTCGGCTTTGGCCTGCGCTCCCTTTTCGGAGAACGCGGCCAATGACTTCCCGCGGCCAAGATATCGGGCGGCCTTATCGACACGGGCACGCTTGAATGCGCCTTTCCGCCATGCCAGGAGCACGACTATTGCCAGTACCAGTATCAGGCCGGCCATGAGGCATGCTGCGACTGTGGACTGGGTTGGCCAGGGCACCCGGCCTTTGATGAGCCCCGCGACGAGGTCGATGGGGTGGGCAGGCGGTGCGTCGATGCCTGCCATCCAGGAACCGAGGTGGGCGGCGGCGTAGGTGCCGCCGCCGAAGATGACGATGGCACCGATGGCCAGCCAGACCAGCAGGGCATCTTCGAGGCCCATTCCTTTGCGGTTCGGTGCACTCACAGCGTTCCTCCTTCGGTGGGCAGGGCAGGTGCTGCCGGGTCCATGAGTGTTTCGGCGGGTGCGTGCCACCGGGTGTCGGTGTCGTTCAGGCCGTCGTTCTTCTCGATCGAGGTCAGCCCGATCTGGACGGGGATACCCGGCCGGCCGCCGACTTTGATGAGGAACTTGCCACGGCCTGGGGGTTCGACGTCGAGGCCGCGTGAGTCCCAGGCGGGCGGGTCCTGCCAGGAGATGAGCTTTTGCTGCTCCTGCCGGGAGAGGGGAATCGCGGAGGTCAGCAGCGGCATCTCCGAGGCGGGCAGGCCGCCACAGATCACCATCCCGGAGCGTTCGACGAAGCCGCGGGCCTTCATCCGGTCCTCTTCTGCCGCCAGTGCCAGCAGGTCGGACATGGTGTGGGAAATCATGATCTGCCCGACACCCACAGAGCGGTTCAGACGGGTGAGGGCGTCCACCCGGTCGACCATGCCCTTGCCGGAGCGCAGCGCCCGCCACAGCTCGTCCAGGACCACGAAGTAGTTCCGCCGTGGTTCCAGACCGGCGTCCGCCAGGGCGTTGGCGACGTTCACGGTTCCGAAGCCGTAGGACCAGCAGGCCAGCAGTACGGCGGCCTGCAGGTCGGTTTCGGTCTCGTCGATGCTGGAGACGTCAAAGACGACGGCGCGGTCTCGCTTCATGGGGTTAGTGGTTTGCTGGGAGAAGATTTCTCCCAGCTTCCCTCCCCCGGTCAGGCCCAGCAGGGTCGCTTCCAGCGCCCGGGTCTCCTGCAGGTAGACGTTCATGTCGCCACGGTCCAGCGCGACCTGCCGCAGCTCATCCGGGGCGGAGACGACGACATCCAGGAGGTCTTTCAGGACCGGGATGCCGTCGAAATGGTCATCGAGGACCCGCAGGGCCCGGTCCAGGATGGTTTGTTCCTGGTCTGTGGGCGGGTTGTTCCGGCTGATGGTGATGAGGGAGACGACCATGTTCAGGCGGCGGCCATGGGCATCGGCACGGACCCGGGTGGCTGCTTCGTGGTGGTCGTGGTCCTCGAGGAGCTGGGCGACCTCGACGGCCTGGCCGGGATCGAGAATGTTCAGGTAGCCGACGCCGCGGCCGAGCTTGATGACCTGTCCGCCGAGGGCTTCGACGGCTTTGACGTGCTCGCCTTTCAGGTCCCCGAGGACCAATGGGTTGACGCCTTGCGCGGCGAGGCCCAGGAACATGCGCCGGACCAGGGTGGACTTGCCCAGCCCGGGTTTGCCGAGGATGAAGGCAGAAGGGTTGGAGATGAGGCGTGCGCGCTGGAACCAGCTGATCGGGTCACAGCAGACCGTCGCCTGAGTTTCCTCGTGGCGCCCCAGCGGGACGCCGATCATGGGTGAGGACGCGCCGGAGGAAAAGGGCCACAGGCCGCAGACCTGGACAGTGGTTCCCCGGTACTCCTTCACGGACGGGACTAGCTGGGCCATGCCCCCGCCGCGGCCGGACCAGCCACGGGCACCGGGCCCGGCCTCGCGCGGCTGCTGCTTCCCGGTCTTGTCCCTTGGCGCACCCTTTGCTGGCTTTACTGTCTTTAGTGTCATTGACGTCAAAAGGTCTCGGAGGGCCATTACAGGGCGTCCTTGATTTCGGAGGGGACCATGCTGTGTTTGGGCAGGACGAGTCCCAGCGGCAGTGAGGCGGCGAAGGCGGTGTCCTGTGCGCCGTAGGCGCGGCGCAGGAGCACCCGGGCGGTGCCGGAGGTCTGTTCGATGGCGGCCACGGCGTCGGCCAGACGTTCCCTGTCCGTCACTGTGGCGGTGACGACCATGCCGAAGTTCACCAGGCCGGCGCCGCGGGCTTCTTCCTGGGCGGTCTGCACGGCCGAACGGGCATCCACCAGGGCGCGTGCGCTTGGGCGGGTTCCGGAGGTGATGCGGACGTTGGCGTTGTTCTGGTCCCGCTCGACGACGGTGGCGGCTCTTGCTGAATCCATCGGGCGGTAGAGCAGGGATACCCGTTTGCGGTCAATGTCCCCGTGCGGGGCCAGCAACCGGGACAGGACCGAGGAGTTCACCGAACCCCGGGGCGCACCCGTCATTGTCCAGGAGACCGAGAACGCCGAATCGTGGCGGTAGCCGTCCCAGTTCGCCTGGGTGGCGGTGGGGCCGACTTCACCCCAGGTCAGGGCCACGGGGGAACCGGCGGCGTGGGCTTCATCAATGATCAGCGCGGCAGGCGGGTCATAGGCGATCCGTACGACCTCGCAGAGTTCCTGCGCGGACATCGGGCGGGCGATACCGGCACCGGTGGACTGCAGCCGGGCTGACAGGCCCGGGATCCGGGAGGCGAGGTCGCGGGCCACATCTTCGGGCGTTCGCTTCTTTGACCCGGACCGCAGGGAAGCGTTGAAGGTCAGTGACACCCAGGCGCGGACCGTGGCTGATCCTTCCGGGTAAGTGTTCACGACCTCGCGCAGGATGGCCTGTGCAAATTCGGGTGCGTTCGGGTCGATGTTCATCTCGACTTCGTTCCGGAGCCGGTATCCGGAATCGGGGGCGGTCTCGACCGTAACGGCCGCGGCGTCCAGTCCGGCTTCGTCGGCAAGACCGGCGAGCCAGCCGCCCCAGTTGGCTACCCATGCGTCGACCTGTTCAGGGTCCACCAGGGAGGCCCCGTCGGGTTCGGTGGAGAAGATCACGGTGAAGTGGCTGGTTGCCGGGACGTGCAGCATGGCGAACGGGCGTTTGTAGGAGTCGGTGAACTCGTACAGGGTCGACTTCGCGGCCAGGCCTGGCAGCTGGTACATGCCCCACTCCGTTACACCCAGAGGGCCGGAGCGGTAAAGGTTCGTTCCAGTGGACTTGGAGAGCCGGAAGGCCATGCGGGTGCCGAAGCGGTCTACAACGGACTGGCCGTGCTTGTCCTTGACCGTGAGCAACAGGGCGCTGGCCCCGGCAAGGGCCAGGACAGCAAGTCCCGGGAAAAGACTCGAGATGGCGAACGTTGTGATGCCCAGCAACAGGCCGGCCATGACAATCCCGGTGCCAATGGCACCGAGGTTGCCCAGACCCGCCGCGCGCGGCACTCGCCAGTTGCCGTAGGACGGTTCCTTGTACTCGGTGTTAATTGCTGCCACTGGGGCCCTCCCCGGTTGAATCCTGCGCGGTCTTTTCGATTGCCTGCGACGTCTTGGTCGCCACCTGTGCCCCGGCGGCTAGAGCCATGCCAGCCGGGCCAGCTGCTGCTGCCCCGCCGCTTGCCCCTGCCGCTGCACCGGCAGAGCCTGCTTTGCCCCCGGCCGCAGCGCCAGCGGCTCCGCCCGGACCCGTAACACCGGGGGTGGGCTGACCTCCCCCGCCCCGAGGACCAGACGCTCCGTCACTGCCCTTCGGCGAAGCACCGGCCTTAGTGCTCTGAGAACTGGCAGTACTGCTTGTTGTCGCAGGAATTGGCGCGGCATTGCCTCGTCCGCTGCCGCCACGGCCCAGGGAGACGGCGCCCGTGGCTATCGCACCAACGGCAGCCCCGGCTGCAGCGCCGCTGCCCGAGGCAACGGCACCGACCATCGGCGTGACGAAACGCATCAATGCCGGAAGCGCGAATAGGGCAACGATCATCAACGTGAAGCCCGTGATTGAGCCGACCAAGGCATCCTGCCCGCTGGTGTTACCCATCAAGAGGAACGCGACCGAGTACACGATGGCTGCCGCGGGCTTGTAGAGAATGAAGGCGATGGTCCAGCCGACTGCTTTCTGGAACCACTGCCGGCCCATCTCGGTGTTCGTGAACGCTGCCGTGGTAGGCAGAATGCCCGCCAGGATCACCAACATGCCGCTCCGGACTACCATGAGGACAATCTGGACCAGTGAAGCAATCAATCCGATCAGGCCCAGGACGATGAGGATGAATACCCCTACACCGGTCTGTCCGGTCATGACAAGGACGCTCATTGACTGAGCAAAGCCCTTCCCGTCCGTGGAACGCTCAATGATTGCGGCCGAAAAAGTATCTGCGGCAATCACCAAAATAGAGATGACTCCCAAGCCAAGGCCGGAAACCACAGTGAGTGTGAGCAGCGAACGGAGCAGGTCCTTGAGCGGTGCACCGCGCTGTTCCCAGATCATCCGGATGCCGCCGATGATCACGGCGAGGACCGCCAGCGTCAGCGTCCAAGTCATCAGCCCGCTGTTGACTATCGAGACCACAGAACTTGGCCCAGTCCTGTCCTCGCTGATCAGGTTCACCGTGGGCATCGACACCCAAAAGGTAGACAGAGTCGTCACCATCTGACTCATGCCCTCCATGATGGCCTTCGCCATGTTTCCCATAGCGTCGTCCGCGATCCCGGCTATCCAATCGCCTGCCGGGTTCCATGCAGGCTTCATGCTCCACTCCATGGGATGAAGCCTGAAAGATCACGGATTTGGCGTGGTTCTTCCAAGGGAGCACCGTTATCGGCCACGACCCCTTTCCAGTCGCCGTCCTGCCAAAGCAGTGTTGTCCTTACAGAAGCCAGCGCACCATTGTCTGCCTTGAATGCCAGTTCAACAACAGCCTGGTTCGCCGTGTACGAAACGTTGAAGCCCGCTATCTGGATCTTCACGGACGAAGATGGGGCGGCGGTTTGTGGCGCCTTCATGCCCGCGTCACGGCCAGGTCCCTTAGCTGCGAGCTGTTCGGCGATGGCTCGCTCTTTGGAGGGATCACTGCCCAGCGCCCACAGGTTGACCGCAGCATATAGTGCACCTGTAGGCGTATGGGCGAAGCAGGACCTGATGCCTTGATCGTCGGTCTTACCTGGTCCAACGTTGACATCAGTTGGGGCAGCCATGGTTCCTATGAGTTCCCATTTCGTCTCTGGCGCGGAGCCCAGCGCGGTTTCCGAAGTTGCAGGAAGCCCGCAGATACTCTCGCCAGCAGCTGAAGCACTGGGACTGGCCTCGGCTGTGCTGCTGGATTCTGCCGGGGCAGGGGCCGGCTGAGCGTTGCCCTGTCCTTTGGGGAGAAGGAAGATCACGATGGTTGCTGCGATCAGCGCGACCACCAGTGCGGCAGCGATGATGAAACAGGGCTTGGTGAACGGATTGCTTTCGGTGGTGCTCTCTGTTGACTGGCTCATGGTGAACCTCCCGTTCTTGGTGCTGGCTTAGACGAAGGCGCGGACGATGCCGGCGGCACCGGTGATGATGATGCAGCCCAGGAGGACCCAGCCGAGCTTGCCGATGGCTTGTGCGCCTTCGCCGCGCTGGAGCTGGATGACCATGCCGATGCCGACGATGATGACGCCAAGGACGCCGAGGACCAGGCCGATGCCGGAGGCCCAGTTCAGGACCAGGAGCAGCCCGTCTGCCTCTGCAGGGATGGTCGGAGTGGGGTTGGGGATGACGCCGGTTGCAAGTGCAGAGAAGTAGTTCATGGTGAGACCTTTCAGTGAGCGGTGCTTTATGTGTTGTTGGTAGTCAAGGTGGCTATGTCAGTAATGAAGCGATGAAATTCGCGGGTCGGTGCCGTGTCGTCTCCGAGCCGCCATGCCTCGACCCAGGGCAGGGTCCAGAGCCGGGGCGCTCCCCCGCCGACGATCGAGGTGAAGTCCCGCAGTGCTTTGGGAGTTTTCCCCGGTGCGTCAGCAAGGACGGCGAGGCCGAGCAGGTCAGCTTTCGGGGTGGCTCCTGATACCCATTGGGTCAGGGCGCTCCTGGCGGCTGTGAGGCCGCGCATGTCTGCGCGGCAGACCAGCAGCACCCGTGGCTCGCTTCCGTCCTGGAGGACAGGCCAGCAGTGATCGGTGGCCCGGGCCCCAAGGAGGTCCGCGACTCTGCTTTCGCCCGCTCCCCCGTGAGCGCCGATAATCCATAACGCGGCGGAACCGGTCATGGTGCGGCGGGCCAGCCGGTCCGCTGCGTCGGGTTCGACCATGCCCTTCAGTGGGGCACTGATAACCGCCGCCGGGGGCATATACGCATCAAGTGTTTCCTCCTCCGGCGTTTCGGTGCCGGGGCTGGTAATCCAGGGGTTCAGGGACCGTTGCATGATTCCTCCTTTCGGAAGTCGGCTAGTGGATGGTTTAGAAGCCTTTGGCGACGGCGGCTGCGGCCGCCAGCCATGCCCGCTGGGTGGCGGGCTGGAGGGCTTCATAGCGGATGGGGCCGTTGACCAGGGCAGGGTCGTAGGGAATCGTCACGACGGCCCGGACGAACGGTTCAAAGCCGTCAGCGATGCGCTGGGCCTCGTCCTTGGCCCGCTTCAGGGCCTCGCCTGTCATGGCACGCTTGGCGTCGGTGGATTCGGAGACGATCACGACGGCGTTGCGGGCCAGCTCGGCGTCGTGGCCGCCACGGGATTCGAGGGTCTGCAGCGTCAGCCGGGCGGCTTCTGCGCGGTCCTCGATGGCCGTCACAGGCACGACGAGCTGATTGGTGTGGTGGATCATCCTGCGCCAGTTCGCTGCCCGGGCGGTGTTGCCCGAGTCCATGACCACCAGCCGGTAGTAACGGGTGAGGACCTGGTGGGCAATGTCCACTTCCTCGGCGGTGACTTCGTGGTCGCCTTCCTCGTTTTCGTCCGAGCGCAGGACATCGAACTTGTCGCCGGTCTGGTGGTGGACGAACTTGGCAATCTCAGCGGCGTTTGTTGACGGGGATAGCAGCTCGGTCGAGGAATCGATCAGGTCCAGGACGCTGCGGTCATGGGCGCCCTTTTCGGTCCGCCAGCCCAAGGTGCCTTGGGACTCGTTGTTGTCCCAAGCGACAGTCGCGGCCCCGCTGTAGCGGGCAAGGATGGCCGAGAGCATGACCACTGTGGGGGTCTTGTTCGCCCCGCCTTTGCGGTTGACGACGGCAATGGTCCGGGGGCCCGGCCAGTGCTGGCTGACCGTGCGGATGTCCTCCCGTTCTGAGAGTTCTTGGGCGGACGGGTCCATGCGGAAGCCAAGGCGGGTGAGCGCACCCCGCCAGCCCTGTGTGGCCGGTTCCAGGACCGGGGCGCTGACCAGGAATGAGGTTTCCTTCAGGCTGCGCCGGGTCGGCGGTGCTTCCTCCGTGGCAACTGCCGGCGCTGGCGTCGTCTCTGGTGTGACGGGATTGGGCGGCCACGGCTGGCGGTCCACCGCTGCGACGGCGGCAGTCGTGGGCTCTGCCGGCGCCGCAGCAGACTCAGGCGCAGGAGCCGGAGTTTCAATGACGGTGGGAGCTGGCGTCTTGGGTTCCGGTGCTTCTGCCCGGCGGCGGGCGGGGCGTGCCTCGTAGGAGACGGATTCAATCGTGTTGTCCGGGTGCACAATTAGTTCACCGTGCCCCTCAGGATCCTCGATCTGGACCCTGACGGGACGGTTCAACGACTGTGCCTCGCCCACAACCAGGACCAGGGCGTTGTTGCGAAGATCCTGCAGGGACTCCCCGGCTGGGACGATGCGGGAGTTGCCGGCGACGACGACCTCAGCGGTTCCGTTGTCCCGGACGACGGCTCTGATGTTTGGAAAGGCCAGGACTTCGGTTGATGTGGTGCTCATGGGCTTCTTCCTTACGTATGAGTTGGGCAGTTCCGGCGCTTAGGACGAGGGTGGTGTGAAGCGGTTGACCTTCCACGGGGCTTCCTTGCCCGTACGGAGCAGCTGCAGCGTGTAGGTTCCGGCATCGGTGGGCACCGCTGCCATGACCCCGTAGCCATTGGCCTCATCAACGCTCAGCGTGGCCGCCCCGGTGACGCGGCTGGCGGGAATGTTGGCCGGGTCCACGGCCGAGTAATCGGCAGTAGCCTGTGGCGTCAGCCAGCGTGAAAGATCATTGGCCCACTGCTTTTCCTCCACCCCAGGGCGGGCGAAATCAGTCATGGCCTTCTCAGCAGCGTCTACGGCAGCGTCCTCGCTGGCCTCGTCCCAGGTAATGCCGATCGTGGCCGGGACCGTGCCCCCGGGGGCCTGTGGGCCGCTGCTGGCACTCAGAGAGACGGGTGCGGAGGGCGTGACTGTCGTGTGTTCAGCCGGGGCCGGCGTGGTGTTTGCTGCCGTTGCGCACGCGGCGCAGAGCAGGGCTACTGCGATGAGGGCCAGGGGCTTCTTCACTTTTTCTCCTCTTGGGTGGGCAGGTACAGGAACGCTGACGGGACTCTGTTGCTGACGGTCCGGGTGTAATAGTTATGGTCATCCGGGGGCGGGTTGCCGTTGTAGCCCTCTTCGACGTAGGTCCCGTCGTTCTTGACTTCCTTGACCACGGCGACGTGACCGAAGGTCGGGTCCGCTCCCCCGGCACCTGGTGCGTACCAGACGACGGCACCGACACGGGGAACGGACCCGGTGGGCCAGCCTTTGGCGTCCCAGCCGGCCTTCCACGTCAGGGCCGAGCCCAGAGCCTGCCCGTCGGGGCGGAAGCTGCCGTTGAGGAACTTGAACGGCTCCCCGGTGGATCCCATCTGCTGGTTCACCCGCCACAGGGCAAAGTCCACGCACTCGCGGTAGAACATGCCCAGCGGCGACGCGGCGGCTGTGCTGGCTCCGACCTGCATCCAGGTAGGAGAGTCTTTCCACGGGTAGTCATCCCCAGCACCGGACTTCCCCGGGATCGCGCAGTCGCTGCCTTCAGGGGAAAACTTTCCGTCCGAAAGTGCCTGGACGAGCTTGACGGCCTCCGGCCAGTACTTCTGGTAGTGGTACGGGTCTGCGTTGCCCTGGACCTTGTTGCCGGCCAGAGTCGGTTCCAGCAGCTCCCAACCCTCGACCTTCTGCAGGGCCTTGATGAAGTTCGTCGCGCTGATGGTCGGGTCCATCCGGTCCGCGTAGGAACCCCACGCGCCGTTGTCGCGCTGCTGGAACAACCCACGCGAGTCAGGGCCCGGCCCGTCACCGTAGTCCAGGACCCGCAGGCCCGACTCCCCCAAAGACACCATGACGCTGATCATCTGCCCCTTCGCGGACAGATCCAGGGCCTTACCCGCACCCATGATCGCCGCGGCGTTCTTCAACTGCTCCCCGGTGTAGCCCTCAACCTTGGTTTCGGCGTCGATGACACCAGACACGGCCGGACCGCAAGTGGCCACAGCAGGCTTCGCGGGGGCCAGCAGCAGGAGCATAGTGAAGATCAGCCCAAAAAACATGGCTGGCAATAGGACAGCTGCACCAATCACAAGCCCCTTCGGTTTCACGACTCCCCTATTGCACGCAGAGCGGAGCCGAGGGGCCGAGCGCCGACCCTCAGCACCGTGTCGTTATTGGTCGTCGCCGCCTAGCGATCCCGACCATCACGTTGTTCCTGCGACTTGTTCCAAAACATTCCTCAAATCCCCAATAGCTGGCTCGACTTCCATAGCCGGGGCCGATTCTCCAACAAATCGCCGAAATATGCATGTCGTGTCATGTCTATGTGGTTCTTGTCACATATGGATGACACCCATGTCACTTCCGGTGCTAAAAGAAAGGCTAGCGGATAATTTAATTATCCGCTAGAGTCGAACTATGCAGTTTGTTCGAGACGTGCGGCAAGATTGGCCTATGCCCCGCTACGTTCGCCCAAGGTCCGATGCCCACCTGGAACGGATAGTTAACGCCTTCGGGAATCTGACAAGAGTGGCGATCATCGGCTACCTGGCCAGCAATGGCCCCGCCACCCGCGGTGAAGTGGCAAGCGGTCTCGAGATTGGAGTGGCGACGGCGAAGCATAACCTTCAGTTGCTGGCTGATGAAGGTGTAGTGATGCAAGATCCGCCCGCATCAGAGGAGCGAAGCGGCATGCGTGTTCGCTACGGTCTGGTGACAGTTGAGGTGGAGCAACGATATGCCGAACTGGGAGAAGCCCTGGGGCTTAAGTCCATCCAGGGCTGAGGCCTCGACACGCCGACGCCCAGCATCCCACTTAATGCAATCTAATTGCGATTGGGTAGTTCCAGCACCCTATTTAGGAGGACTCATGGCACGCATGCACAAAGGCGACCGTCACGTTGTCACGGCAAAGATTCCAAGGGCCGATGCAGATAAGTTACGCAGAGTCGTAGAACTTACTGCTGAAACTCGGTCTGACATCGTGGCCAGGCTCCTCCATGAGCACTTACAGACCATCGATTTAGAAGCGCTCGACGCCCAAGAGACGTTGCCCATGGCGAAGGCGTCATGACTATCCCAAAGATCAAGAGGAGCTGCCCATCGGCCGCATCGCCTCTTAAATGACGAAGGCCCGCACGAGGCGGGCCTTCTAAGCATTTGACTCACTACCTTTTTTGCTTGCCGGCGACGAGGTAGAGAGTCCTTGAGAATCAACTCGGGCCTTGCGGTCCGGGCCTCTTCCTATCCCTTGAGAGGAATAGCATCATCGTACCCCACGAGATGCGCGCATGCGCAGACTCACAGAGTCCGGGCGCGCCGCGTGCACTATGCAGTCCCGCCGAAGCTTGGACCGCACTCGCTCCCTTGCTGGCTGGGCAACCTCGCATGCGTCTTTCCCGCGACGGCGGAAAGACTTACCCGCAGAAACATGAACGAACGCTAACGCCAGCGCTTCCGGCCTTCCCTGCGGCGGTCCGGATCTTCGGCAAGGACGGCACGTGCGCGGCGATCTTCCTTGACTTTGATTCCTCAGTCGTAGGTATTGACCGGGTAAAAGCCGATGTTCGCGCCGTTCAAACCTGGCTGCATTCGTGCGGTGCGCGGTGGATTGAGGACTACTCCCCCAACGGCGGCCGGCACGTTTACATCCCGCTCAAGAAGCGGGTCACCTTTTCTGAAGCACGCGATCTTGTCGAGGCCTTAGGTAACCGTCACCCTAGCCTGGATAAGTCCCCTCATCAGAACCTTTTGCACGGCTGCATGCGGACTCCAGGTTCTCCCCACAAGCGCGGCGGCCACCAAGAACTGGCTATGAGCCTCAGCATGGCTTACGACGTCGCCCGACGGCCCAACTCAGCCTCCGTATGGGCTGCCATGAATGCCGACCTAGCCGCGGAGATCAACGCCGTGCGTGCACTCCGTCTGCAACAGACGCTCTCGCAGACGGATGTCGAGGCACCAAAAATTCAACACCCCACCGGCCGGATGTCCCGGGTTATGCACCAAATGGCACAAACAGGACTCTATGACGCGAACCGCTACTCGACCGACTCAGATGCTCGGCAAGCGATCCTCGTCGCGGCAGCGGCGGCCGGGATGGAACTGACAGATGTCGAACGCCGGATGATGCAGGGGACCTGGCCAGGCTTGGCTTCTTTCTATGCCCGCTACGCCTCCCGGCACCGAGGCCAAGCCTTACGCCGCGACTGGCTGGAAGCGATCACATATGTATTGAAAAACCCGGGGTCCAGAGCAGGAAAGAGCAATGCCCATATATCCCCCACAAGCGAGCCAACTACACACGCCCCGAGGAACCAAGCGAACTTGGCCTTCACGAATGCAGATGCAGAGCACCGGCACATCAGAACATGGCGTAACGCGCTCAGACTGAAAGAGCATGCCTACCTCGGTTCAAGGACTGGACTTGCCCGCAGAATGGTGCTGAGGTCACTCGGGGAGGCTGCACATATGACAGCGTCGAGGTTTGTGGAATTCGGTGTCAGGTCCATCGCCATTGCTACCGGACTCGACCACACGACTGTTGGGTCCCATCTGAGAGCGTTGCGCGACGAGAAGGACGGCCTGGTAACCCTGGTGGAAGAAGGCCGTGGCACCAAAGGCGATCTCTACATGCTTACCGTGCCGGAGGAGGTGAAGGCGGCAGCCGAGGACCTTACGTGGCAGAAGGGAAAGATCCATGCCATGAGGCTGGTGTTCCGGGAGCTTGGTCTGCCGGCGGCTTTCGTTTATGAGGCGTTGGAGCACTCCCCCGGTCTGTCGACGGCGGGAATCATTAAGCTGACTAGGCTCTCCAGGACGGCGGTCAGCGAAGCGCTCGAGGTAATGGCCGCGTGGAACATGGTCGCCCGGGATAACACAAGAGCCTGGTCAGTGGTAACTGCGACGTCGTTGAAGGACCTTGCCGAGTACTTTGGCGTCGTGGAGGCTGTCGCTGCGCAGCTGCAGCGCTACCGGATAGAACGAATTCTTTGGAGGGAGTGGCTGTCCAGGAACGTTAATACCGTCGCCGAGCTCCTCTCCCCTGATGAGAACTATCCGTGGGAGGAATTCGAAGGTCCGCCGGACGAGTGGGTCATGACGGACATGGCATTCACACGGGCAGGATGATCCATCCCATATGACTCCAGCCGGCTCCGCAGTCTGGTACTAACGCACTCTGTTTGTTCGGTAGTTCCGGACTAACAGAGTGCTAATGCCAATCCTCCGGAGGTGTCAGGCTCGCCTTGGTTAGGGGACGTGACACTCCAGATGTATTCAAGCCCTTGGGGTTAGGCCTAACGCAACGCGGAGCTCATCCTCAGTGGAACCGACCAACTCCTTCTGGCGCTTTAGCAGCAGGTCCACGGCAACTCGGATCAATGTGTTGTCCGTAATCCGCTCACCCTTTTCCTTACGGGCACGTTGAACCTTAGTAGCTAGTACTGTCAGCTCGTCGGCCTGGTCTGCGTGCAGCCGCAATTCCTTGCGGACCAGCTGCGTGTAATGGGTATGGCTGGAAACAATAGGTTCCTCAAGCTCTTCTGCCGCTTGAGTCGAAGAGGGATGCACAATGGCCTTTTCGTGCTCGGCCGTAATTTCCGACTTCACTCCCCCACTTGGCTCTGGTGCAGGGTCAGCAGCCGGAACGGGTGTGGCAGCTTGTTCTGTCGAAGGGGCTTGTGAGGCATTATGCAAAGCAGCGGCCTCATGGACAATATGCAGGGTAGGTGCCTCTCCACCGAGGTCAATAGGAGGGGCTTCCTTAATTTCACGTGTCTGGTTTGCAAAGTTTTTGAATCCACCTT
>NZ_CP168165.1:0-86526 GCF_040224115.2 Pseudarthrobacter sp. WHRI 8279
CGGGACTGCGCTGAGGTAGGAATCGAGTCAATCCGGCGGGATCTTCCTTCAACAATCACCCAAGCAGAACTAGAGGCTGTTTTGGAGGAGTTGAACGAGGACCCGAGAACAACAGGCTACATAGTCCAGCTTCCACTACCCGCCCACATCGACCAGAACGCCATTCTAGACAAAATTTCCCCGGACAAGGATGCCGATGGGCTGCATCCGACCAACCTGGGACGCCTTGTGTTGAACGTCGGCGGTGATCTCACCTCTGCCCTGCCCTGCACGCCGAACGGCATCGTGGAGCTTTTAACGCGGCATGGAATTGAGCTGAACGGGCTCGAGGTGCTAGTCATCGGACGCGGTGTGACGGTCGGGCGCCCGATGGGACTCCTTCTAACAAGAAGAGCTATTAATGCGACGGTTACGTTGGCCCACACCGGGTCAACCGATCTTCCCAAGTTGATAGGTCGGGCGGACGTCGTAGTGGCTGCCGTCGGTGTACCAGGCATCGTGCAGGCAAACCAGCTGAAGCCGGGAGCGATCGTGTTGGACGTCGGTGTCTCCCGGAAAGTAGATGAAGTAACAGGCAAGGCTACTCTCCAGGGGGATGTTGCCAGGGATGCAGGAGCCGTCGCCGGTTGGATTTCACCCAACCCGGGAGGTGTCGGACCAATGACACGGGCCATGCTCCTAGTAAATGTCGTTGAGGCCGCCGAGCGTATGTGGCATAAGCGTTGAGCTGCTGAAAGCGACTAACACAACAAAAGCTGCCAGATAGGAAGAACCCAGTGAGCCTCTTGATGACGCCACCTACCATGTCATGGCTCCCTAATCGCCTGAAGTACGACAAGGGTGCAGAGCTTCCCAGCAGGGAGTGGGACCAGCTGGAAGAAGGTCACCAGGTCCTAGTCCAGCGAGATGGCTTGGAGCCTTTCGCGGGAGAAGTTGATACCGTAACTCATGATGGCTCCGTCTTCTGGGTTTGGCTGGACGGAGGCCGAGGACGCATAGCTGTGTACGTCGATGAGGGTACCCGGGTGTGGCTACCGAAAGGTTACTGCCTCCGGGCTACAGAGGAGCCTGCAGGAGCACGCGCGACAAACGAAGCGCTGGAGCCGGCAGCGCCCTGACCCTCGGCAGACCGTTGGCAAGTACTGGTAATAGGGAGAAAAAGTGATCCGCTCACTAACGAGGACTGCTGAAAAGCGTCAGCAACGGCCGCTTCTTCCTCGGTGCCCTTCCTGCCGCCCAGCGCGGGCGCAAGGATATGGTGATCATTCTGATGAACCCGGGACCTAAGGATGTTCTGAGACCTGGTGATCGCCCAGGTCGTGGAACCGACCTTCCTGCTGGACGCCGGCAGCGTCCTGCGGGACCTTGGGCTCGGTCCGCGGCCAGCTACGCGACGGAAGCGAACCATGGCCCGGCGGCCAAACCAGCAGGAAGTTTCCGAGTTCTCGCGTGCACTGAAACTGCTGGCCAAGGAATTCCAGGTTCCGGTCATCGCCCTGTCGCAGCTGAACCGTGGTTCCGAACAGCGCCAGGACAAGCGCCCCATGGCAAGGTAGCGCAATCGGATGCGATCTGGTGTTTGAGCATGCCAGCACCGACGGGGACGCCGCCCTAGGACAGAGGAACAACAGCCGGGATTATGGTGGGCAGTACGTGCCTACTCCCGCAAGCGGGCCGTCCGTGAACAAGAAAACACTCACGGCTCCGCAGAACCGCGCCCGGGAAGTCATCGCGAGGCCCGAAAAGCAGCGCGGACACCTACGATTCGCCAAGACTATGGGCGGGAAACACCGCGTGGACGAAGCCTCTTTGGCGCGGGCGGCAACTCGGCAGGGCTGAAAAGGCTATGCCTGAACAGCGCCCGCAGTCTCTGACCGCATCCGAGATCATCGGTTCATACCATCACACATAACCATCGAGTTCATCGCGACTGGGCATATCCCGTAAAGTGAAGAACAGGACCGGACCCGCAGTGCGTAAGACCATAAGGCAACTCTGAACCCTGCACGCGGCAATTATTCCCTAGCGGCACCACTCAGACCTTCACGCCAGACATCACCACTGAACAGCAGGCCATTCTCGACGGGATCCGAAGCTCCGAACTCACGTACTAAGCCGATGAGCTAAGTCAGGCGGCAGGACCTCCCAGATTAACGCCGTCGATGGCCCGGAATGCTCCAGCCTGGAGCAGTTCCCACACGTTGTCGCGGCCAGTATCGTCCAATCAATGTCCAGAGCTTGCGCTGGTCTGGGAACGGCCCGACAGGTACATCTCACAGAAGCATTCGACACGCGCAGCTAGAATTTTCTATGCAGCTGGAGGGCCTAGGCCCCGTCCAAATGACGTGCCCAAGCTCTCGCAGCTTCCGGTCGTCCCATTCTGTCAGGTTCGCTCAGATGCCCCTCGCGGGATCCTGGTCCAGGATCTGTGCAATGCGTGCGATACCAACGAAGCCCATATTGGTGCCCGCACAACCCAGACGCTTGGGTCCGGATTGTGGTGGGATTTACCTCAGGATCTAGGCGATATGAAGTGTGGTCAGGTCCTGCTCGTCCGGGCCGGCCAATATTAAGACAGCCGGTGGACGAAGGAACACCGCCTGTGGCTGCACCGCCAGCACTTTGACGAACCGGCCCTACAGTTTATCTATCAATCCGATGCCGAACAGGCCGAGCCGCTCGCCGCGCACCTTGCCCGGATCGACCATCAGGTTGCCGTCACGGGAGATCGGCGACTGGACCCGCTTCACCGGCTCGACCATCGCGTCCTATCTCGGCCTGGGTTCCCAGCGAGCCAGTCCTTTGGCCAGTCCCGGCACCAAGGGACCGAGTGCAAAAGCCGGGAACACCTACGCACGTAAACTGCTGATCGAGGCGGCCTGGCAGCACCGGCGCCCCTACGCCCGGCCCGGGGAACGACTGTTGCGCCAGCTCGAACTCGTCGCCCCGGCAACCCGCATCCGCCCCCTGGAAGGAAACCACCCGTTCCACCGCAAATGGGAACACTTCGACGAACGCCACAAGATGTCGGTCAAGGCCAACACCGCAATCGATCGCGAGCTCGCATGCTGGTGCTGGTCACTGGCGGCACCGCTCTAGCAAGGAGAACGCATGACCGAGGCCTCAGACACACCTGCCTGCCGCCGAACGTGATCAGAGTTGGCCGATGGCAGCATCCGGAGCTAACCCGAGTTTCCGCTATGAGCAGACGTCCCTCAACCTCGACGCTCGATTCTGGACACCTATACGCTCCAGCCGAACGAATGGTCATGCGGTTAATAACCTGACACTGCCAGTAGAAGACGACTCGCCACGGCCCCAAGCATCATGACCGGCGGGCACGAAGATGAGCGGCTCCGAAATCAAATCCTGGAAGCCGCTCATCCAAGCGCTCTTGACAATCCGATCTATATATCAGCGGAGAGCGTCAGCAAAATGTTCATGGCCGTCTTCAAAGTTGATGGAAGGAGGCGTTTCACGCTTGGTGGAGAGGTAGTAGAGTCCGCCAGCCAGCACAACAGTAATTGCCGGTGCTAGCGCGGCCGCGAGGGGAATCAGAGTCTGCTCGGTTAGTGCGATGCCGACAACGGAAGCGGTCGTCCAAGCCAGCGCTCCTCCCGAAAATCTCCGTACTCCGACGCGGCGTACTTCCGGCAACGACGGCGAGTTGCGATGAAGTGCGATGTAAACCAAAGCGATCGCTACCCACGCAGTCACAAAAACACCTTGCCAAGCTAGTGCCTTCAGTAGATAGGAAAGCACATTGGTGAGCATGAACAGGAAGGCCAGAGCAGCCACGAAGAGTACCCAGACTATGCGTGGTACTCTAACATTGAATTCACCGGCGAGGGATTCTAGGTTATTTGAGGCAAGAAAGTAACTAGCGGAATTAATTCGTGTTTGCGACACGAGAATGACGATGACGCCGAACAGTCCGAGCGAATTTACGAAGGCCTCGACCACGCCGGTTTCCGTGGCACCAAGCTGCCATGCGCTCATGATGTAAATCCCAACGAGGCCATTCACGACAAAAGTAAAGAAGTAGAAGAAAGATCCAAAGGTGAATCGTCCGTGAAACTTTTCGTCCTTCTCTTTACCCATGCGAGCGTAATCGAAGGTGTACATCATCATGATCCACACCCCCATGTAGATCAAGAAGGCGGTTATCCAACCAGGGAGAGCGGAGGCTGTCGCGGCTTCGCCGATCCAATTGGTTGGAGCACCTTTGATGGCGGTGGATGCAACTACGACTGCCACAAGGCCACCAATATAGACAGGCAAAAGATAACCATTGACTTTATCGAGCCAGTTCTGCACGCCGCCGGCGGCCAAGGGAATTGCGTAAAGCACGACGAGGGCGTACCACATGATCATATCGCCGCCAAAGTAGCTCTGGAAGGCCACGGCAATGATTGACCCCTCGAATACGGCATAATAAATCGCTGTCGCAGCAAAAATTAATGAGGCGAGCCCAGAGCCGAGCAGTCCGAAGAGGGTGCGTGAGAAAAGGTGCACCGTTAGGCCTGTTCTTGCCGCATACCGGGAGAGCACACGATTTATTCCCCCGTACGTGATCACGCTGAGGCCCATGCCGATCAGGGTGTCTTGCACGCCAACAGCGCTGGCTGAGGCGACGGCAATATATAGCCAGAACATGCCGGAGAAAAGGGCCCACCAGGCCATTGATAGCGATAACCTCCCGGTACGATCCGAGAGCTTCATAACGTAGTTTGCGTACGCCAATGTGTAACCTTTCGCGGTGTGGAATTATTCATATCGAAAGTGCGGCCGACGCGGTTTCCTCGAGCGCGTACTACTGCGCCCATACCTGGACGCTGGACGGGCACGAAGAGAACCTGTTGCCGCTTAGGTCATTTCGAACAGACGGACGAGAAAGGAATTTCGGGCGGATTGCGCATCATCGAGCCTCCGCCGCATTTTCCTATCGAGCGACTTGACACAGCTTGGCTCAACAGCACCGCTAAGTCAGTAGTACCGAGTTATGAAGCCGAAGTAGTCTCCCGTACGCTGCATGACTGCTACGACGGTGTTCCTTCTCGGGTGAGCGGGGGCGCCACAGGGCATAAAGGGCGTAGCGCTGATGCTGAGATCCGAGATGGGCTCGGCCATGGTTGGCCAATTTTTGGTGTTCAAGGGCGGGGGTCATCGCCCGGGACTTCGGACGCTTGGGGGGTAATGCTTAGTGACACTATATCCATATCGTAGTATGAGCAGTCCGGAGATTTTCGTATCGATGCACCATTCCATTTCCGAACGGGATCCATCAGGCTTGCGTTAGCTTCTACCGAAGATAACCACGTGCGCCCTGTAATTGTTAGTTCCTGTGAGGACCACGCAGCAGCAAGGGAGTCGATCAAATATGTCTCGCCTGGAATTGACGTCCGTGGCGCGCTTACCGAATCCTATATCTAGGAGATCGCTGCTTATCGTAGTGAGGATATTGGAACAGCAAACCTAAACTTGGTCCCGTGAGGTCACGGTAGCATGCGAACCATTACTTATCCTGTCTCGCCCTTCTGCTTCCTCGGACCCCTTCCGCAATGCTGCGAAAGTGTCTTTTCTGATAAGGGAATTTACCATGTCATCCATATGCTTATTGCTCTCCGGAGTTGCTTTGCTGATCAATGGGCTGGGCTTACTGGGACGAATAAAAGTTCGTGACAGTGCCGTCTTCAACCTGCTGATCGGCGGTTTGCAGCTAGTTCTTGCAGTGCTAATTTCGGTTGCCGCGGGTGGTGATTCGTCGTCGCTGCTGGACGTTAGTTCGATCTTCCTGTTCGGCATTACATACTTTTATGTGGGTTTAAGCTCGCTTCTGGAATTAGGTCCACATGGCGTTGGTTGGTACTGCGGTTTCGTCGCCAGCATGGGCGCATTTTACGCGTTTCATAGCTTTCTGACCGACATGGTATTGTCCATTCTCTGGTCAGGCTGGACCGTGCTATGGGCCTTGTTTTTCGTTGTGCTGGCACTAGAGAAGAAGGAACTTGTCGTATTTACCGCCTGGACGGCGATACTCATGAGCCCTCTAACAGCCACCCTTCCTGCAATTCTTGATTTATCCATAGGATGGCCCACCGGTGAACTGTGGGCAGTGCTGGCGGGTAGCACAATTGCACTCATCTTTGTGATCTCCAGTCTTCTATCCAAGACCGGATACGGTGTAGTCCGCGCGAGTACCCGTGACGTTGAACCCCTTTTAGGGTGAGTAGAGGTGACAAAGAATGATCATGCTCCATGATTGCTCCCTTTTGAATGAGGGTCTCGACGAGTTTGTGCCTTTGATCAACTCGTGGGTAGCCCGACTCCTTTAGTCCGGAAATCTTGGCGCAAGGGTGTTTGTCCAGTTCGTCCAGCTAGCGCACACACCCCAGCCGGACGTCAGGCAGCAAGGAATGGAGCGTCAGAATAGGGTCCGAAAGGCAGTTCCTGCACACGGCCAGCGCACAGCCTTAGATTCAAACCTGAGAGTCGGGCCTGCAGAGGAGCCGCGGGAAGCATCTTTCAGCGGCGCAACGGACTGTTGGGTGGCAGATAGCGTGAGTTGGTACTCGTGTTCCGGGTTGTTGGTATTGCTGTTCCGGTGAGTTGGTACTGTCGTGGTTTGTGGGTGCTGCGCTGTGGGTGAGGCGGTGCACTGGGCGCCGCCTTTTCCTATGTGAGGAGGCAGCATGGCCGATTTCAAGGCCATTATGACCTTGGCTGTTGCTGGTCGGAGCTATGACGAGATCGTCGCGGTGGTGGGGTGTTCCCGCCGTGACGTGGCCGCGGCGAAGAAGACGATTGCGGCTTACGGTTTTACCGCAGGGCAGATCGGGGCGATGTCCCCGCAGGAGATCGCCCGGTTGTTTCCGGATGGCCGGAAGAGGGTCACGGAGTTATACGAACGCCCGGATTTTGATCGGGTGCTGGCTTCGATGCGGGAGAACCGGCACTTCACTCTCCAGCAGGCCTGGAGCAGGTACTTGGTCTCGAGTGCCGCGAACGGCGGGAAGAAGTACGGGTATTCGCAGTTTTGCGCCCTGTTCGCCGAGCATGCCCGCGTGACCGATGTCGTGGCGACGCTGCACCACGAGCCGGGCCGGGCGATGCTGGTGGACTGGGCCGGGGACACCCTGGGGGTTGTGGATGCGGTCACCGGGGAGGTGACCGGGGTCTATCTGTTCGTGGCTGTGCTGCCGTATTCCGGGGCGGTGTTCTGCCATGGGTATACGGACATGACATCGGCGTCCTGGATTGCCGCCCATGTGGCGGCTTTCTCGTTCTATGGCGGGGTCCCGCAGCTGGTGGTCCCGGACAATCCGGCGACCTCGACTCACCGGCCGAAGCGGGGCGAGTCGGCCCGGGTGCTCAACGCCCGGTATCAGCAGCTGGCCGAGCATTATTCGACGGGGATCGTGCCGGCCAGGGCGAAACGGCCCCGCGATAAGGCTGCGGCCGAGTCGGCGGTGAACGTGGTGAACAAGCGGGTGATCGGCTATCTGGCCGAGGAGGTCTTCACCACGGTGCAGGCCCTGAACGAGGCGATCGGGGCCCGGCTGGTCGAGATCAACGAGCGGATTCCCCGGGCCGATGGCAGCACCCGGTGGGAACGGTTCACCGCCGATGAGTCCGGCCTGCTCCAGGCGCTGCCGGCCGACGGGTTCGACTCGGTGGAATGGAAGCAGCTCAAGGTCGGACGGAATTACCACGTCAGCTGCGATTCCCAGCATTACTCGGTGCCCTACACCTACGCCGGGCAGCTGCTGCGGGTCCGGGTCACCTCCACGACAGTGACCGTCTTCGACGGGGACCAGGTCATCTGCGAGCATGTCCGGCGGCTGGGCCGGAAGGGCCAGTATTCGACCGATGTCGCGCATGCCCCTACCCGGCACCGGGGTATCGACGGGCTGTGGTCCAAGCGGTGGTTCACGGACCGCGCCCGGGGCTTCGGGCCAGCCACCGAGGCGGTCATCGCCGGGATCATCGACCGGCACACCGTGGAGGCCCAAGGGTACCTGGACTGCCAGAACATCCTGGAGTCCCTGGGCAAGCGGAACAAGGCCCGCCTGGAGGCAGCCTGCCAGGTCCTGCTCGACACCGGTCAGGGCCCAGGAAGTTACAGCACGATCAAACGGATCATGGCCACCATCGACTCGGACACTAAGAAACCCAGAACAATCACACCGGCGGCGGCCACCCGCAAACCCGCCGGCGGTGCCGACCCCGGCGCAGGCATCCAGGCGGCGGTGCACGTGCGCTCGGCCGAGCACTACCGGCGCGGCGGACAGGGAGGCCAGGGCTGATGTTCACCAGCGAGGACCACGAGAAATTCCGGACCCTGCGCATCGCGCACCTGGCCGTGCGGTTCGAGGAACTAATCACCGACGAGGCCAATGACGAGCTCACTCCCGAGCAGATCTTCCTCACCGCAGTGGACGACGCCCTCCACCAGCGCCGGGCCCACAGGATCGACAAGCTCATCCGGGCCGCCAGGTTCCCGATCCCGCAAGCATCGGTCGCCGAGATCAACTACCAGGAAGGACGCGGGATCACCCCGGTGCGGATGAAGCGCTACGCCGCCCACCAATGGCGCCAGGACCCCACGAACCTCCTGGTCATCTCACCAACCGGTGGAGGCAAGACCTACCTGGCCTGCGCGATCGGGATCGCCGCCTGCCAAAGCGGACACACCGTCGCCTACACCCGGATGGACGACCTCGCCCGCCGGCTGGTCATCGCCCGCGGTGACGGCATCGGCCACCAAAAGCTGCTCAACGAGCTCTCGGACGTGGACCTGCTGGTCATCGATGACTTCCTTACCGTGGGCATCGACCCCGAAGCGGCCAACGACCTCTTCGCGGTCCTGGCCAACCGGGAACACCGCCTGCCCACGCTCATCGCTTCCCAATCCGGCCCGGCCTACTGGGTCGAGGCCCTGCCGGACCGGGTGGCCGCGGACTCGATCGTGAACCGGCTGGCAAACAATGCACGCCAACTCAACCTCGGCGACGTGGACATGCGACGACTCCGCGACGATACGGCCCGAGCGCAACCGGGCCACTGGGAATAGACCCCAACCAGGACATGGTGCCGGCCCCGAGCGGACAAGCGAAGGGCCGGTACCAATTTCCCGGAACCCCAGCACCAACTACCCAGACCAGCAGTTCCAACAAAAGCTATCTGCCACTGTTGGGGACTGCCCTCGGGCTTTGTTGATTCCTTGACCTAGCGTTCATTTACGGACGGCCAACACTTAGGACTGTCAGTGGGGGTGAGTAAGGTTGAACCTTCACTGGATCAAGAATTGGGGCATTGGTCATGACGCTCAAGGCAGACGTCGATCAGGCAGTAGACGAACTAACGAAGACGTGGTCGACAACGCAATGGGGAGGGACACGAAAAGACGTTCCTGATCCGGACGGTATGGGGTATTCGGACGGAAAACTAGTAAATGCGACGTTCCTCTACGCAGACATGGTTAACTCATCTGGGCTTGTGGCCGCCACGAAAGACAAAGAAGTGGTAGCTAGCGTGGTCTCCGCATTCCTGAAGACGTGCGTGCGGATTATCAGGTCGCACGATGGCCACATACGAAGCTTCGACGGTGACCGTGTAATGGGTGTTTTCAGCGGCCCGAGTAAGGAAACGCGCGCTGCTGTAGCTGCTCTCCAGATCCACCACGCCGTTACGTTTCTTCTTGACCCAAAGATCCAGAGCAGTTTTGCAGATATCAAGGCAGCTGGATGGCACCTTTCGCATGCTTGTGGAATCGCGACTAGCCCGACCTTGATGGTGAGGTCCGGTATCAGGAACAACAGCGACCTCGTGTCCATTGGAGTTGGCCCAAACCTGGCTGCCAAGCTCAGTGACATCCGAACGAGCAAGCACAAGACATACATAGGCGCTGGAACGTACAGCGAACTGGAAGAACGAGCGCTCATCGGCTCTGACAAGTTGAATATGTGGACAGGCCCGCACAGTCTTCCCATGGGTGGGGGAAACTACTCCTATTACTCGTCTTCCTACCGCTGGAAGATTTCGTGAGCGATAAAGATGCCATCGACAATGCGTGGAAGATCCATGCTGCCCAAGCTGAGTGGACAGGCAAGGTAGACGCTAAGGCGTCCTTCGCCTTCGCCGTGGAGTCGGCCATCATTGCAACCACTGTGGCGCTCTCCGCTGACGGACGACTCTTCTCAGATCTAAATGGCTGGCTTGACGGCGCGTTCTACTGGATCGGCATACTGTCGTTGATGGCAGGAGCTTTCTTTGCTCTTGTCGTCGTCACACCGCGCCTAAAGGCCGATATCGTCAAGAAAATGGCAGGTGACAACTTCATCTACTTCGGCCACGCACAGTATTGGGAAAGTGATGACCTGGCTGCGGCACTGAAGGAACGGGACATCCTCCCCGTGATCACACGGCAGATCGTCGTGATGGCTGATATCGCGTGGCAGAAGCACAGGTGGGTGCAGCTGTCGATGACACTAGGTGGCGTAGGCGGCGCGCTACTCGTAGCCTGTGGGCTGATTCAAAACTTCTAAATGCCGGGAGTATCCGGATCGTCTTGGGGGAACTGTCGCTCCAAGCGACTGATTTCTTCATCGTCAGGATTGCGGATCTGTCCCCGCTTAATCTCAGCCGCAATTCGGTCCACGAAGTCCATGAGGACATCGTAGTCAAGGATCACTCTTAGTACCCGGCGGTTAAAAGCATTTCCGCTGCCCACAACCGGGGACAATCCCGATGGGTTATCCACCGCTACTGCTGCTGAGGGAGCTTTCTCGATGGCTCCCGGTTTCCAGCCGTGGATAACCCGGATTGACCCCAACTATGGACAGCCCGCGTGGTCACCTTGAGGGTTGGCCACCACCAGGTTTAGAACAGCCCTGGGGGCGGTTCCTCACAGGGTAGAGGGACGAGTTTGGAGCGGTGGCCGTCGTCGGGGGTGCAGCCTTTGAACGGTCCATCTGTTGAGAGCAGAACGGACATGTGGTGGTCTGCGTGGTCGCGCCACCACACGCTCATCCCTGTGGTTCCGTCCAGGCGCAGGAATTCCCAGGCGCGCCAGAGCGCTTCGAGGCGGCTGATCGCTTCCGCGTGCTTCCACCATTGCGGGCACCAGGTCACACCGCCTTGTACGTTGAGCTGTCGGCGGTAGCTGGGGGCCAGCTTTTCGCTGACGAATTCGGCCACGTTGGGGTAGAACAGCTTGGGGGCGTCCGAGTCCTCCTCAGCCGGCTCACAGGCGGGTGCGGTGTCCTCCAGTTCGTCGTCCCACTCCCCCAGGCCCTCACTCATTAGAGGCACCCGCGGCGATCCACCGGCTCCCGGCGACGGCCGCCGGCTTGTTGGCCGGGTCGTGGGCGGCGATGGAGGCCCGCACCGCTTCAGCGTGCTGACCGCTCATCCAGGGCACCGTTTCCAGCAGTGCCGCTGGGGCGCCGGAGGCGAACATGATGGCCCGGCCGCGTGGGAACGCGGCCAGGTCCGAGACGTCCAGGGTGCGTTCCTTGCGGTCGTCGTCGTGGCTGTAGGAGGTGCCCTGTTTGGAGCGGCTTCTGGTCATGTTGGAGTAGCGGTATTCGCCCACGAGCTGTGCGAGTTCGTTGAGGAATTCGGCTTCGGCGACGCCGCCGCCGTAGACCTTGATGTTGGAGGCGCTCCAGAGCTTGCGCATACCGTCGCGGCCCCACACTTCTACGCCTTGGGACCAGGACTGCAGGATGGTCATCAGGACGATGCCGCGGGAGCCGTAGTGGCTGTAGAGGTTCGGTAGCTCTCGCCACCGGCAGACGTTGGCTGCTTCGTCCAGAACACCGACCATGGGTGCGGCCAGTCGACCGCCGGGTGAATGGACGGCGAGTTCTTCGGCGGCCTCGACCGTGGCCACGGTCAGCGCCGTGACCAGCGGGCCTGCGGTGCCTTTGCCTTCCTTGGACAGGCTGTACAGCGTTCCCTTGGAGCGGACGAATTCTGCCGGATCGAACTGGGGCCGCTCGTCCTTCTCACCCTGGGGTGTAACCCATCGGGCTACTTGGCGGTTGGTGAGGCAGGAGGCCATCTGCAGCGCTGTGCCGTACACGCCACCGCGCTGTTTCTCGGGGGCATTGATGACGCCGCCGACGGCGTTGGAGGTCTGGGTGAAGCCGTGGGCCTTGAGGATGTCCACTGCTTCGTCGTCAGCGGGACGGGTCAGCCAGGTGTGGACCTGCGTGATCGGCTGGCCGTCGAGGGCTGCGGCGAGCAGGAGGCCGGCAAGGAGATCCTGGCCGGCGGGATCGAAGTAGGCGTCCGTTTTGGCATCCGGGCCGCGGGAGCCGGCTGCGAAGTGGTCGGCCAGGCGTGCCGCTTTCACTTCGTCCGTGACGTAGGACAGGGGGTTCCACCACCAAGAAGGTTCCTCGAGGGCGACTGACTGCGGGTCGAAGACCCAGACCGGGCCCTCGGCGGCGCGCACGTCGCGGGTTCCGTCAACGATGTCCCGCTTGTTCGAGGTCACCAAAGCTGCTCCCGGGGCGGCGAGGATCGCCGGGATGGCCCGGGATGTCGTCTTGCCTGTCCGGGGTCCCCAGATGTCGATGTGCATGTCTTCCCAGGATCCGTAGACCATCTGCCCGCCGAGGACCGTCTTGCCGACCGGCACGCCGGGCGAGCCCTTTACCCCGAGACGTTCGGCGGTGGCTGTGGCCCCGCGCAGGCTCAGGGCGCGCAGGTCCCGGGCTTTGGCCATGTGCTGGGCTGCGGCGTCCACACGGGAACGCTTGGACCGTTTCCGCAGCACCGTACGGACCACCAGAACGGCCACAAGGATGATGAGGATGCCGAAGCCGATCAGTACCCCGGTGGCGGCCGCGGGCCACGTGACCTTCTGCGAGAGCAGGCTGAAGACCAGTTCAAAAGGGTTCGCGGGCAGCGTCTGGCCGTCATTGGACAGGACCGAGCCGAGGTGCACGGCTCCGGCCACCGAGCCGGCAGCGAGCACCACGACGGTGATGCAGATCCAGAGCAGGATGGTTTCGGTATCCATCCGGGAGCGTTTGCCGCTGTTTGGTGCACCCATCAGTTGTCCTCTTCGCCGTTTTGGCTGATCGTCCAGCGCTTGTTTGTGTCGTGCAGTTTTTCTTCGACGCTGGTCAGCTTGAGCGCGACCGGGATGCCCGGGCGGCCGCCGACTTTGAAGAGGAATTTGCCCAGACCCGGGCGTACCCGTTTGCGGGAGCCGCCGACGTCGGTCCATGAGCCGGGGTCAGCCCATGAGATGAGGCGGGCTTGTTCGGCCCGGGAGAGGGTGACGGCTTTGTTGAGTTTTTCCATTTCGGCTCCGGGGAGCGCGCCGCAGACGACCATGCCGGAGCGTTCGACGAATCCGCGCGCTTTCATCCGTTCGGATTCGGTTGGCAGGGCTTCGAGGTCGCTCATGGTGTGCGTGATCATCGCCTGCCCGACGCCCTCGGTTCGGTTCAGGCGGGTGAGGGAGTCAACCCGGTCCACCATGCCTTCCCCGGAGCGCAGGGCCCGCCACAGTTCGTCCATGACGACGAAGTAGTTCCGGCGCGGCTCCAGGCCGGCGTCGGCCAGGGTGTGGGCGACCTGGACGGTGGCGAACCCTGTTGACCAGCAGGCCAGCAGGCAGGCCGCTTGGATGTCTCTCTGTGTGTCGGAGATCCCTGACAGGTCGAAGACCACGGGTTTGGTCAGGTCCATCGGCTGATCGGTGGGCTGGGAGAACATGTCCGAGAACCGGCCCGAGCCGTCGAGGGAGTACAGCGACTGGCGCAGCTGGTCGGTCGCGTCGAGGTAGCGGCTCATATCGCCGCGGTCCAGGGCGATCGCCCGCAGCTCGTCGGGGGCGTCTTTGATGACCTCGATCAGGTCCCCGATCAGGGGAACGCGGTCCAGGCGCTCGTCCAGGATGTGCAGGGCCCGGTCAATCAGGGATTCCTCGTGCGCGCTGGGCTTGGCATTCCGCACGATGGTGATCAGCGCCGTGATCATGTTCAGGCGCCGGTTGTGCGAGTCGGCCATCAGCTGTTCGGCCAGCTTCTCCGCCTTCACCGCTGCAGCGAGTAGTGCGGCCGCGGCCTGGTCGCCATCTGGATCATTCAGGATCCGGTTCGCCTTGGCCCGGTGTTCCTCGGCCGAGGCGAGCAGCCTGACGGCAGCTCCCGTGGCTTCACCGGGGTCCAGGACGTTCAAGTGGCCGCGTCCAGGACCCAGACTGATGACCTGCCCGCCGAGGGCTTCGATCAGGTCAACGTAGTCAGGCTTCAGGTCACCGAGGATCAACGGGTTGATGCTCCGGCCTGCCAGGCCCAGGACGATGTGCCGGACCAGGGTGGACTTGCCGTAGTGCGGCAGGCCGAGGACGAACATGGAGGGGTTGTTGATCATGCCGTGCATGAACCAGCTGATCGGATCGGCCCCGAAGGGCGCTCCGGTGTCGGTGTGAACTCCGATCGGGACCCCCAGGATCGGGGTGCCGGACCCGCCCACGAACGGCCAGAGACCGCAGACCTGGACCGAGGTTCCCCGCCATTCGTCCGCTGCCGTGACGTAGACGGCTTCGCCCTGGCCGCGGCCGCGCCAGCCCCGCAGGCCCGGGCGGCGGGTGACCGCGGCGGCGAGCTTCGTGGCAGGGGCCGGTGTGCGCTGGTGCTTGGTCTTGCTGCCGAACATCACATGGCCTCGCGGATCTCTTCGGGAACCTTCAAGTGCCTGGGCAGGACCAGCCCCAGTGGCAGGGACGCAGCAAAGGCAGAATCCTGCGAGCCGTAAGCGCGGCGCAACAGCAGACGTGCCGACGGGCCGAGGTTGCCTTCCACAACGGCGACGGCGTCCTCAAGGTCACGGGCGGACAGCACCGTGGCGGTGACCACCATGCCGAAGTTGACCAGCCCGGCGCCCTTGGCTTCCTCCGCTGCGGTGGCCTGCGCCGCACGCGCATCGACCAGGGCGCGGGCAGTGGGCCGGTTGGTCGAGGAGGCCCGGGTCAGGGCGCTGGTTTGGTCCGACTCCACGATGGCGGCCGCGCGGCCCGCTTCGATCGGCCGGTACAGCAAAGTGACGCGCTTGCGGTCGATCTCCCCGTGCGGTGCGACGAGGCGGGCCATCGCTGATGCCAGAATGTGGCCGCGGGGTGCGCCCGTCATTGACCAGGACACCGAGTGCCCGGAATCGTGGCGGTAGCCGTCCCAGTTGGATTGGTGGGCGGACGGGCCGACGTCGCCCCAGTCCAGGTCAATGGGTGTGCCCTGGTAGTGGGCTTCGTCGATGAGTCGGGCCGCTGCAGGGTCGTAAGCGACGCGAACGACCTCACACAGTTCCTGGGCATTCAACGGCGCGCACGCGCCGGCGCCGGTGGATTCCAGACGCTCGGTCAGGCTGGGAAGCCGTGAAGCGAGATCCCTTGCGATCTCTTCTGCCGTGCGTCGCTTGCCGCCTGCCCGGGCAGCGGCGCTGAACGTCAGCGCGACCCAGGCGCGGATCGTGGCCGAACCCTGCGGGTAGGTGTTCAAGGCCTCCCGGAGCATGGCCTTGGCAATGTCAGGGGCATCGTCGTGGATGTTCGATTCAACTTCCCGGCGCAGCCGCGCCCCGGAATCGGGTGCGGTTTCGACCGTGACGGAGGCAGCCACGACGGCAGGTTCATTCGACAACGAGGCCAGCCAGCCGCCCCAGTTAGCCACCCAGGCATCAATCTGCTCAGGATCAACCAGGGACGCACCGTCGGGCTGGGTGCCGAAGACAACGGTGTAATGCGCGGTTGAGGGAAGGTGGATCAGTGCGAACGGGCGGCCGTAGGAGTCGGTGAACTCGTACAGCTTGGAGCCGGCAGAGATCCCCGGCAGCTGGAACTCGCCCCAGGGCGTCAGTCCCAACGGACCGGAGCGGTAGATGTTGGCGCGTCTGCGCCGTGCTGAGCGGAACGCGAGCCGGGCGAAGATCTGCTCCCCTACGGACTTGTTGTGCTTATCGGTCACCGAGACGACGGCCAGCGCCACCCCAAGGATGAGCAGGGCAATGAGCCCGGCGAACCAGCCGCCGACAAAGAGACAGATCACCGTGATGATGAGGCCAACAAACAAACCGGCTGTTGCCAGTCCACCAAGGGTGCCGATGCCCGCTTTGCGCGGACGCCGCCAGTTGCCGTAGGTCGGTTCCCTGTATGTGTTCTCGATCGCTGCCATGTCAGGCACCCCCTGTGGATTCTTCGCTCATGTCTTTGATGGCCCCGGAAGCGGCCTGGCCTGCTTCTGCGCCCTTCTGTGCGGCCAGTACGGCGACACCGCCGGCACCCGCGGCAACAGCGCCACCGCTGGCGGCTGCTCCGCCGCCTGAAGCAGCACTGCCGGTGCCGGTAGATGCAGCGCCAGTGGCTCCGGCGCTCCGGGTACCTGTCTTCCCCGCTGTGCCGGACGTTCCTGCCGTTCCCTGGCTGCCAGTGCCCGAGGGGCCCTGCGATCCAGGGCTTTGGCTCGATGTGCTGCTTGTTGTCGTCGAGCTGGTGGAGGATCCGCCGCCGCGTCCTGCGCTGCCCATGCTGACGGCGCCGGAAGCCAGTGCGCCGACCGTCCCTGCTGCCAGACCGCCACCGCCGCCAGCGACAGCACCAACCATCGGGGTGACGAACCGCATGAGGGCCGGCATCGCGAACAAAGCAATGATCATCAGAGCCAGTCCGGTGACCGTGCTCAGGAGCGCGGAACCGAAGTCCTTGCCGTCACCAACGTTTCCGAAGATTTTGCTGCCGCTGAGCTGGAAGGCCGTCGCGTAGACGATGGCGGCCGCGGGCTTGTAAAGAATGAAAGCGATCAGCCAAGCTGTGCACTTCTGGAACCAACCCCTGCCGGCCTCGGTGTTGCTGAAAGCTGCAGCCGTAGGGAAAATCCCCGTCAGGATGACGAGCAGGCCACCGCGAACAATCATGAGCACGATCTGCACCACCGAGGCCAGAATCGCGATCAGCCCCAAGAGAATGATCATGATCGACCCGATCGGGCTGGTGGCCGAAAGCGCCAACAGTGCCGTGATGTTCTCGTTGAAGGAGGTCCCGTTCGTGGAGTTAGTGATGATCCAGGCAGAGAACTGATCAGCCGCGACCGTCAGCAGTCCCACTGCTGCCACACCGGCGCCGGAGACGACGATCAGGGTCGCCAGCGAACGCACCAGATCCCGCAAGGGTGCACCCCTGCGCTCAATCGTCATCTTGGCTGCACCCACGAGGACAGACATCACAGCCAGGGAAGCCGTCCAGAAGTAGAGACTGTTCTGCAGGAACAACACCGGGTCACTCCCGGTAGAACCTCCCGGGGCCGCGGTTAGAGCCGGAGTTCCCACATTCACCCAAAATGTCCCGAGTGTTTGGACTGTTTGTCCAACGGCATCGGCAATAGCTTTCGCCATGTTCTTAACGGCATCATTAGCGACATCTTCGATGGCCGCGCCTGCATGGCAGCCGATGCTGAAGGCGTCCCATCCTTCGCAGGCCATCAGACACCAGACCAGGGAATGTACCCGGACAAGTCACTTATCTGTCCCCCGCCCGTGCTGCCGGTTGCGGGAACAACAACCTTCCAGTCGCCGCTGTGCCACTGGAGCGGAACAGGAACGGAAACCAGCGCACCGTTGCTGCCCTTTGCAGCAATGACGATCACGGCTCGATCGGGGTCATAGGAGCGGATCTGGAAGCCTGCGATCTGAGCTGTCACAGCTGATGTCGCTTGCGGCTCAGGCTGATTCAGCAGTGCATCTCGTTCGGGTCCAGGGACTGCTAGCTCCTCATAAACCAGTCGAGCCTTCCCCGTAGCGGACAGTACGGCGACGTTCGACGCCGCATACAAGGCTCCCAGGGGTGAGTGTGCGAAGCAGGAGCGGAGGCCGTTGGCTTCGGTCTTGCCGGGGCCGAACTGCGTAGGCGATGTTGGTGCGGCGATCTTGCCGACCAACTCCCATTTGGTGTCGGCGGGTGTAGTGGCCGGCTTGGCCTGGTCACCGGATGGCAGGCCGCACACGCTGGCCGCCGACGTCGCCGTAGCTTGGCCGCTGCTGGTGCCCGTGCTGGTGGAGCTCGGTTCAGGGGACGCCGTTCCGCCGCCTCTGGGAACCAGAGCCAGGATTACCCCGAGCGCGACAATGATCGCCACGACAACGGCCGAGATGATGAACTTAGGTTTGGTCAGCGGATTCTGGTCTTCGTTCACTGTCGGTTCAGTCATGGCTCGGCTCCTTAGACCAGGGCGCCTACGACGCCGCCAGCGGAGGCTGCCAGGATGCACCCGCCGAGGACCCATGCCAGACGGCCTGCATGCTCGCCGCCCTCGCCGCGTCGGTTGTTGATCATCATTACTCCGGCGGTGATCAGAATGCCCGCGATGGCCAAGCCGAAGACGATCCATGCGAGCCACTTGAGGATCGTCAGTAAGCCTTCAGAGCCCGGAGGCGCTTCACCTGTGCCCGGGTTCGGTATCTCGGTGATGGCAAAGCTGGACCATTCCATGGCCTTGGAAAACAACATGAGTTTCTACTTTCTACTTGGCCGGGAGTCCGGCGGTGGCAGTTACTGCGATGTGCACCTGCTCAAGGGTGGTTAGGGCTTCTTTGGGAAGTTCCTCGGCGGCGACGTCATGGCCGTAACGCCAGCCGTCTACCCACGGGAAATGCCACGTGTGGGGCACTCCCCCGCCGACGACGCGAGCGAAGTCGCGGATCTCTTTGGGGAGCCGTCCGGGAGCGTCGGCCATGACCATAAGACCAGCGACGTGTATCCCGGGAAGAGAGCCCGAAGCCCATTCAGTTGCCGCCAACCGTGCTGCACGAAGGCCTGGGATATTGGATCGGGCAACTAAGACGATCACGGATCCGGCAGCCGTCAAAGGCCAGTGATGCTCCGCGGCTTTGGTTCTCTTGTCCAGGCGTGCAAGCGACGTTTCGCCGGCGCCGCCGTGGACGCCAAGCCACCAGAAGCTTGGTTCCCTCCCCGCAGCGTTCCTTCGGGGAAGCCGGTCCGCTTGGTCCGGCTGGGGAACACTCAGCTGCGGCCTCGTCGCCCCCGTAGGGACGAAGGGCGGATCATCCGGGATGGCTGGAACAGGTTCGTCGATAGTTTCGGCGCCGAGCGTCACCCAGCGATTCTTTGAGACCGGCATTTCACATCCCCTACTAATGTCCGCAAAGATCGTATCGGTACCATCCGACACGAAAGGCCAAAAGTGACCGGCAACAACAGCTTTAGTACCTTTCAGTCACGTCTAGTACACCACAGTACCAATTTGTGGTCTACGATGGCTCTATGCGGTGGGACGGACTGAGCGTGGACCCCAAGTACCTGGAAGCACTTTTCGCGAAGTACCCGGAGCGTCTTACGCCTCAGGACCTCGAAGAGATCTTCGGGTTGTCCCGAAACACCGTCTACCGCTGGCTCCAAACCGGAGTGATTCCTGCTTACCAAGTCGAGAAGACATGGTTGATCGCCAGAGATCAAGTCAAGGACTGGGTCTGGGAGAACCGGAACACGCTCAGGAAGGGCCAGACACCGGAAGTGAACGACGAGGACCAGCCCTAGGGCGAAGCAGCTGACGAGCAGATGTGAGGGGGACACATGCAATCACGAACGAGCGCGCCTGTGCTGGTTGCTGGCGCCGTCCTTGCGCCCGTCGGCTTGGTACTGTCCATCATCCTGTTCGGCGGGGGCTCTGAGGCCGCTGCCGATGTCTGCTCACCGACCGGGTCCAGCGTCAGCGTTGACGCAAGCCAGCTGCCCAAGGTCGCTGTCGCCGGCTACGAGGGCGAGCAGCTGAAGAACGCGGCCCTGGTCATCAACGCAGGCAAAGCCCTTGGCCTGTCGGGCCGGGGGCAGACGATCGGTGTCATGACGGCCATGGGTGAATCCGGGCTGCGTGTCCTGGACTACGGCGACGGCCCGGGGCCTGACTCCCGGGGACTGTTCCAGCAGCGCGACAACGGCGCGTGGGGGTCCTACGCGGACCGCATGAACCCAGTGGCCTCAGCGACGAACTTCTTTACCGCCCTGCAGAAGGTCAGCGGGTGGGAACAGCTCGAACCCACCACGGCCGCGCACAGGGTCCAGCGCAACGCCGACCCGTTCCACTACCAGTCCTACTGGGCGGCCGCCGTTGAGGTCGTCGCCGCCCTGGGCGACGTGCAGATCACCGATGCCGGCGGGGAAAGCTCCTGCGGGATCCCTGGCCAATCCGGCAAAGACGATGACCTTCCGTGGAGCACGGCCAAGATCTACGAGCCATCCCCGCTGGGCATGTACAACCGCGAATGCGTCGACTTCGCCCTCTGGCGCATCAACCAGCAACTGGGCAGCACCACCGCCCCCTACAAGGTCCTGAACGGCACCTTCCGGCCTGACGGTGCCGTGCTCGGCTCGGCCCTTACCTGGAAAGACGGCTGGGATGCCAAGGGCTGGCCCACCGGTGGAACGCCACGTGTCGGCGCGGTCGTCTGGTACTCCCCCGGCACCGGAGGCGCAGACGGCACCTACGGCCACGTCGCCATCGTCAAAGCCGTCAACGGTGACGGCAGCTTCCTCGAAGAGGGCTACAACGGCAACCCCGCCCCGAACGATCACACCTACTACACCCGCACAGTAGAGAACGGCACTCCCAGCGCCTTTCTTTACCTGCCCGGCAGCAACTCACCGGAGGAACCATGAAACGCGCCCTGACAGCCCTCACAGCCCTGCTCGTGTGCACGGCCTGCGCGCCGGTATCCAGCACAACATCCGCGGAACCATCGCCCAGTGCTTCCGCCGCCACCCCAGCCACTCTCAGCGCGGGTGGTAAGCCCCAGGCTCCCGGCGGCACAGCACCGGCCACCCTGGGCGTTGCCTGGGACGAGGCAAGTAAAACAGCCGCGCTGGAAACCGCGACCCAGGCCATGACGCTTTACGCCCGTCCCACGGTCCCGGACAAGCAGTGGATCCAGGAGCTCGGGCAGCTCCTGACCGCCCAGGCCACCGCGGATTACCAATACGTGGACCCGGCCAACATCCCGGTCACGAGGATCACCGGAACGGGCCAACTCAGGATCGATGAGAACAACGGGTTCGGCTGCCATGTCGTGTTTCCCACCGATGCCGGCGACTACGACGTGCAGCTGCTCCGCAGCGCAGCCGACAAACCCTGGCAGGTCAACCGTTTCACGCCCCCGAACGGCACAAAGTAAGGACAGATGATGGAAACGCAAGCGCTCGACTTCCCCAAGATCAACGCCGTTCTGCGGACCAACGGAACCGGCGAAGTCACCATCAACGGGACCTCCCACGCGATCGAGGCCGCCGACGAAGCCGCCGTCCTTAGCGATGCATTACGAATCATCACTGAAACCGCTGCTCAACTCGGCCGACCCGTCCGCGTCAGCACCACCGATCCGGACGGGCAGGGCCTCATCATCGTCTCCCCCGAAGGTGTCGTCAGCGAGGCCGCTCCGATCAAGCCCACCTCCCGTCGGGAGCAGGACCCTCTGCCCGTTACGGCATCCCCTTCGCTGGAAACGGCCAAGGCTACGACCACGGCCGCGCCTGCACCTACGCCTGTTTCGGTTCCCGACGACTCTCCAGCCGATGAAGTGTTCGCACATCCTGCCGACACTGCGCCGGTGACCT
This sequence comes from Pseudarthrobacter sp. WHRI 8279, assembly GCF_040224115.2. Classification (NCBI taxonomy): domain Bacteria; kingdom Bacillati; phylum Actinomycetota; class Actinomycetes; order Micrococcales; family Micrococcaceae; genus Pseudarthrobacter; species Pseudarthrobacter sp. WHRI 8279. Next base: position 21,638 of record NZ_CP168165.1, read on the forward strand.
TTAGTGCAGCCGTTACAGCCGCGCCCGCCGCGGGGCCCGCATCGGCTGCCACAGCAGCCGCTGTGGAGCCTGCCACTCGGCGCAGCCTCAAAGACACCTCGTTCCTCATCAGCGCGCCTGTGCTCCAGCCGGCCACCCACGGCTGGCGCGGCGTTCTCAGCCGCCTGGGCTTCCGCATGGACCCATCAGCCGAGGAACTGGCCGAACGGGAAGATATCCGCACAGTGAGCCAGCACTGGCCCGGCCCCCGCACCGTAGCTGTCGTCAACCGCAAGGGCGGAGCGAACAAGACCCCCACCGTCGTCATGCTCAGCGCGATCCTGGCCCGCTACAGCGGCGCAGCGACCGTAGCCTGGGACAACAACGAATCACAGGGCACACTTGGCTGGCGCACCGAAAAAGGCGGCCACAACAACAGCGTCCTGGATCTCATCGACTCATCAAAGGCGCTGCTCTCCCCCAGCGCCCAAGCAGCCGAGATCGCCCAGTTCGTCCACCACCAGACCTCGGACAAGTTCGACGTCCTGCGCTCAGACGAGAACGAGGAGGGCGACCACGAAGTGACCGCAGAGGAGGTGGACATCGCCCACCAGGTACTCACCCGCTACTACCGTCTGATCGTCATGGACTCCGGAAACACGGCCCGAGCCGCGAACTGGCGGCAAATGATCCACCACACCAACCAGCTCGTGGTCCCCGTGACAGCCATCGAAGACCGCGCAGAGGCCGCGCGCCTGACTCTCCAAACGCTGGAATCCCGTGGCGGCCACGATGCCGAGCTGGCCCGCAACGCCGTCGTCATCGTGTCCGAGTCCACCGACGCCAAGCGCAGCATGAGCGGCGATGCGCTCAAGCGCGCCAAGGATGAGGCCAGGCGGATCGCTGACGGCTTCGCCCCGCATGTACGAGCCGTGGTCCGGATCCCCTACGACCCCGCCCTGGTCAATGGGCCCATCCGCTACGACGCCCTCCAACCAGCTACCCAGCGCGCGTGGCTCGCCGCCGCGGCCGCTGTGGCTAAAGGCTTCTGACCTCGTCTAATGGGAACGACACGCCGAACGAGCCGCGCACTTAACGGTACCGGTACTTATAGGCTCGGGCTTATGAGTACAGCCATCCACAGACGCGTACGGGGTACAGGGGCCGGCAACGTCGTCCTCAAAGTTGACGTTGCTGCCGATGCTAAGGCTCTGGTGGAACGTCTTGCCACCCACATGGGGCTCTCCAAAGGACAGGCAGCCGAACGCCTCCTGCTGAGCATCCGGGTGGATGGTCGCGGGTTGCCAATTTGGCCCGACATAGACGACTACCAGGAACAAGGAGCTCTGCCTATCGATAAGGCTTCCTAACGGAAGAAGGCCCCTCCTAAAAGGAGGGACCTTCCTAATCCTTCGCTCAGATCCCTCATCCGCCAAGATCCGGATCCGAGCTGTTACAACACCCACGCTGTGGGTGCCATTTGTGTTACCTCGAAAGGAACTACTGTCCTTATGGTACCGGAACCGGTATTGGCGTCAACGCATGCCCGTGAGGGTGTCGCTCCACATCTGAGACCAGAAGACGCATGGAGTCTTGCTCCGTTGATAGCTGGCGCTCCTTCGTACCGTTTAGGGCGTTGGATTGGGCAGCGGTTTCAATATCCTCGGCCGGAGAATGCGCCGAGGATCACTCGTTCTTTGCCGGAACGTCCTGCCGCTGTAATGGTGCACGGCGCGGATGGCCGCGTCTCCACGCTGTGCCTGGACTTTGACACCTCGAGGGCGCTGAAGGGCGTGGTGGACTCAGACGCGGTCCGGGTCGGCCGGTTATTGTCGGCGTGCGGCATGAAGTTTGTGGAGGATTTCTCCCCCAGCGGTGGACGACACCTGTACGTCCCGCTGCAAGACCGGATGGACGCGACCGAGGCCCGGGAACTGGTCGAAGCATTGGCCCTGATGGCCACCAGTCTCGACCCAAGCCCGCACCAGAACATCACCGATGGGTGTATCCGTGTCCCAGGAAGCATCCACAAGTCCGGTGGCCACCAAACCCTCATTACTCCCCTGTCCCAGGCGCACGGTATCCTGCGCCGCCGGAACCCCGCGCAGAGCTTGGCGCAGCTGCGTGCGACGTTGGCTCCGGAACTGGCCCGCAAGCGCGCGCTCAAGGCCCGGGAAGCGAAGACCGCGACCTCTCAACGGACCGGCGGGTTACCGGCGCTGCTACTGAAATCCGGTAGTGAGACCCCGCTGCGCCGGGTCGCCAGGACCGGTTTGTACGACACGGCTAGGTACAAGAGCCCCTCCGAGGCACGGATGGCCGTGCTGAACCACTTCAGTGCCTGTGGCTGGTCCCTGCAGCACATAGAGAACGAACTTGCCGGCCAGTTCCCCGGCCTCGCTGCCCTCTATGGATCTGCAGAACGCCAGGCAAGGCTCCTCCCTCACGAGTGGGCCAAAGCTCAAGCCTTCACCGGCACAGCTTCGAACAAGCGAAAACCACTCCCCCGTAAACCCGGGGAGAAAAGTGCCCTTATTAACAACACAAGCCCAACTTTAACCACAGGGGGGGCGGGGAAACCCAGCAGTGCTGCTGTGCACCAACTTGTGAATGATCTGGAAAACATCCTCTACGCAGTCCTTGACCACAGACTCCAAAAACGCGGCCGCGAAGGCCTTAGCCTCCGCCTACTGATCCGCGGACTGCTGGGATATATGCGGGCCAGAGAAACAGACATTGTCGACGTCGGTTGCCGCACTCTTGCCGTGGCGATGGGCAAACACCACGTCACCATCGCCAGGCTGCTGCCCATCCTGGTGCAGGCTTCTGATGGGATTCTCACCAAGATCGCGGACGCCCGCCAAAAAGCTGCCGACGTCTATCTCATCCGACTTCCCGAGCACTACCACCAACTCGCAAGGGAACTGACCTGGCGGAAAGGAAAGATCCACGCCATCCGCCCCGTGTTCCGGGCCCTGGGTGACGTCGCTGCTCTTGCCTACGAGGCAATCGAACGCGGCCGCTACTCCCCCACCACCGCCGAGGTCGTCCGTAACAGTGGTGTCAGCCGCAACGCCTGTTCGGCTGCGTTGGCTGAGATGGAGTCACTCGGCATGATCCAGCGCCACGGTGGAACATGGAGAACTACGTCAGTGAACCTTCGCATGCTCGCCGCCAGGCTTGGAGTGCTCGACGACTACCTCGACCACATCCGCCGGAATCGCCACGAACGCGCAATCTGGCATGCCTACCTCGACAGGTTCAAGACAACGCAGCTTGTGATCCTTGAGGCCGACATGTTTGAACCCGAAAGGGATGAATTTTGGCTGCCCCCGGATGATGCGGCAGTGTGGCGGTTGCGTCAACCGGCATAGTCTCTCTAATGCCAGTTGACAAGCGTAGATGGTGCTGCCTGGGTGTGATGCCTCTAATTTAGTTGATTCTGCCGTATCTACTAGCTGCTATCCGACTGCTAGCGGTTTGATAGTTGTTCGCTAGCACGTGGGTTGTGGTGTGGGGTTAGCACTTGCTATTTGGCTCCATGCGCCCCCTTCAGGCGGTTGAGCAAAAAGTAGCATTTTGATACTAACTTGAAACTGTTAGAACATTTTGGGCACACACGCCCATCGATCTAGTGCTGCACTCGATACTACTTTAATAGTGCTATCAAACAAGTAGCGTTTTGCTAGTCATCGCTACCCCTGCGCTGCGGGTTACCGTCCATCTCGCACCTATGAATTCGCTAGCGAAGTGCTAGCGAATTCATAGCAAATTAATAGCCGACGGCGTTCGAGCGGGGCATAGCTTGGCCGGGCCCGGGAGGGTCACCTCGGGGGAGCCCTACCCTTGGGGGCTGCTCATCAGCGGTGAGGCCATAAGTAGCATTTTGATAGCAGTTTGAAACTTCGCAGCTTGATACTGATTTCATAGTGCTATCAAACAAGTAGCGTGTCGCTAGTCTTCTGCTATCAATGCCGGCATTAGGTTGGAGGCATGATCATTGTTGTGGGTAGCGAAAAGGGCGGCGTCGGCAAGTCCACGGTTGTAACCAACCTTGCCGTTGAGTTGGCGAAGAAGGGGATGCGCATAGCAGTAGTGGACGGTGACCGGCAGCGGTCTACTGCACGTTGGGCGGGAGACCGAGAAGAGGCTGGGCATGAACCTCGCATCTTTGTGGTGGAGAAACTTGGCAGCCTGCACGAGACCTTGCGTGAACTCGATACGAGCTATGACGTTGTCCTCGTTGATGTGGCAGGGAAGGACAGCAAGGAGATGCGGACAGCCATGACTGCCGCACATCAATTGTTGGTCCTGACGCAATCGAGCCAGTTCGATCTCGACACACTCGCGACTGTCGATAGGTTGATTGAAACAGCCCGGGACTTCAACCCCTCGTTACGTGTCAGGGGGGCCCTTACGCGGGTGTCTACCAATGCGTTCGAGTCCGAAAGTGGTGACGCCAGGGATTACCTTTCCGACTATCCGAGTATCGAGCCACTGCGAACTGTCCTGTACGAGCGCAAGGCTTATCGAGACGTGGTGGGGGAGGGGCTCGGAGTCGTTGAGTGGAAAAACCCTAAAGCGGCGAGGGAAATCCGCGGGTTGGCAGAGGAGTTGATGGGGTAGTGGCAATCAAGAAGCGTTCCGCGTCCGAGAAGGCTAGGGACGAGGCTATCGAGGCCTTCGGCAATGCGGCTGAACCGTTACTGACTCCGCCGGCTGTCAGTGCTGAGCGTGGAGCTCCAGTCAGGCCCAGCGTCACGCCCATACTGAGCGATTCGAGGGACAAGGGAAGCGCTAGGACGATGTTGCTTCGTTTCGACGAGGACCGTGAGCTCATGGAGTTGCTTGCGGTCGTGGCGAAGCTTGAAGGCCGCAAGAAGCATCCTATGGCATTGCGCGCCCTTAGGATCGGTCTCGAGCAGGTCCGCGATACTTACGAATGAGCTATTGATAGGAGTTGCTATCGGTTTGATATCAACTCGGTATCACGTGGGGGCTGCGAACGCGGCCCTCGTCAATGATCGATTGGCAGTGAGCAATCTGCGCAAGGTTGCGCGGGGGCCCGTTTGGACTATGACGGGTCTCTAGTCAGGATGAGCCCGATTCACAAGCGAACGGCAGCAGTATCAGCAGTCTGTTGACTTATATTCAGTGACCGTTCAAAAACGACCGATTCTGACCATGTTCAGCAAGCCTCCGAAAAAAGTCGAAAAAGCGCTCCTATTCTTAGTCAAAACTGGTTGCCGAAAAGAAAGCCGGTCAAAAGGGTGATGGGAGGGTTTTTGACGTGTCGAGGAATCTAGTCGGATATGCGAGGGTCAGTACTCGTGGTCAATCGCTCGATTCGCAGGTGGACGCATTTGTCGTTTTCACAAGTCGTCTGCACAAGCGCCCCCGGAATTCCGCTGTTGTGCAGACGAGTATGGATATTTAAATGTCAGAAGTGCCCTGCACCAAACTGCATTCTGCTCAATAGTCCTCTGCACCAACAGTCATCTTTTCCGAAGCCGTTTGCACCAACCTGCAGGAACTACTTCTTTGGTGCCTGGGTCGCTCCTGTTGCCGGGACCCATCGGTAGAGGGTGGGTACGGAGACTCCTAGGGTGTCGGCGACCTCCCGCGGCGGTGTTCCTTGTTTGAGGAGTTTGCGGGCTGAGCGGATCTTGGCATCTGTCATGATGCGCTTGCGGCCGCCGACCCGTCCTTGTTGGCGTGCGGCCTGTAGGCCGGCCTGCGTCCGTTCGATCATGAGTTCCCGTTCCATCTGGGCCAGGGACGCCATGACGTTGAAAAAGAAGCGTCCGGAGGCCGTTGTGGTGTCGATGGCATCAGTGAGGCTGACGAATCCTACGCCGCGGTCGTTCAGTCCGCCGGCGAAGTCCAAGAGGTCTTTCACGCTCCGGCCCAGGCGGTCCAGCTTCCACACCACCAGGGTGTCACCATGGCGCAGGTTGTCCAGAGCCTGGTCGAGGCCGGGGCGTTGGGACTTGGTGCCGCTGATGGCGTCTTTGTAGATCTTGTCGCATCCGGCCTTATTCAGGGCTTCGACCTGCAGGTCCAGGTTCTGATCCCGGGTGGAGACCCGGGCGTAGCCGATGCGGTGTGTGGCCATGGGGGTGTTCTCTTCTCAAAACTCGGTTCGGGGTCTTAGTCCGACTGTACCGTTTCGAGAACTATTTGTGAGAGCGGGGGCCCGGGCTGCTCCTTTTTCTTCGTCGTCCCAATTTTCCCGGGCAGGACGCTGCGCCAAGTTCGACGAGCGATCGAGCTCGGGATTCTCGATTCAGAGCTGTTCTTGCAATCCTTCGTTTCTGAGAACACGATGACAACCGCACTGGGCAGTAGGGTCGCCAACTGCAGGTGGGAACAGCCCATAGACTCTGCTGCCGGTACCCTTCATATCCGCTTCGCAGCCCTCGCCGCAGCTGCCGAGGCAAGTCCTAGCGCGACGAGAAAGCGGGGCAAGCTTTTGATGCCCTCATTTCTATTGAGGTTCTTCCGATCCAGGTAGGACACCGGACCAAGTCGAGCCACCCATGTTGGGAAGCACCGCATTTTTCATCGCGGAATCTCCAGTGACACTGCCGGACTCGTAATAGGACTTAAGGTCAGGGACATTGGGGTTGAATGGTGTGTAAAGCCCCGGCGCGAGAGCAACGACTTGGCCGTTGACGAGCTTCCCTTCCAGAGAGCTCCTCACTCGCCAGTCGAGTGAGGCAACATTCACTATCAGCGGGTAGCCGGGGTAGGCGGCACTGATTTGGTCCGCTTTGGATTTTGTAGGTGCTGGAGCAGCCTGACTTCCTGACTCAGGGTCATAGGGTCCGCAAAGGGTCAGGAGTTCTGTTGCTGCCGCTTTCCACGCAGGCAAGTTCAAATCTGGGGACGTCTGCGTCCCGTCTGCTAGGCCGATGATGTCGTCCATAGGGCCAGAAAGTGCCGTCAGCAGGGGGACCAAGTTGTCCGGAGCATGCTCAGCTATGCCTGATACTTCCTCGTCAAGGAGGCGGGCTTTCTCGATCACGGCAGCCCCATCGCTCTCTCCGTTAAGTTCCGTTACTAGGGAGACGACTCCAAAGAGTGGACCGTCAGAATCAGTGCCAAGAAGCTGCGTACACGCCGTCTTCTCTGAAACTTGGAACGCAGCCTTGGCAGGTTGCGTGGCGGCCGAGGGTTCTGGTTTCTGAGAGGTACCGCTGGATGAGGGGCTCTCCGAAGCTTCCGGGGTGGCTTGGGGTGCACCGCAGCCAGAGACGAGAACCACAGCAAGGGCAGGGACAACGGCGTATTTTCTCAAGGTTCCCCTAGGTACATCGGATGTGCTATCCAAGCACCGCGCCTGTTCGAATTGTCGATCACGTGTTGCTCACTGAATAGTGGTTGTGAACAGATTATGATCGATAACTAACATCAGGCATTTGCCGCTTGTGGCATGTAGTCTACGACTTCAAACCCGCGGAGACCACAGGGCGAATGAGGCATGGTGCTCCCAAGGCGGGATCAGCGTCCATGGTGAGTGGATTCGTGATTAGTTCAAAGAGCCAACCAGTTCGCCCGACGACATAGTTGCCATATCTAAGCCGTCACGTATCTCCGGCCTCAAACGGACGCGTGAAGTTTAATTACAGGAACAACAGCGGCTGAGTGGAGGACTGCTACGACGGTCCAAAAATTTACAGGTACGAACTTCGCAAGCTAGACGGCCAGGGATCGTGGACACCGCCAGCGGGTGCCGAGTACCCGACGCGGCAGGCGGCCTTTCCAATTTCTTTCACATATGTTGAACCCCCTAGTGCCCTCGTTTTGCATCACTTTTCCGAAGATTTGTGGTGCTATCGGGATGCAGGAGCAACAATGGCAGCATCACGACGCCGTGAAGATTTGCCGCAATGTAAGAGGGAGCCCAATGGGAAAGAAAACTGGTGCCCTGACAGCTATCGCTGCCCTCACCTTCTTGGCGGGCTGCAGCGGTGGCCCTGGCAGCGTGCCGCCTAACAGCAACACTATGCAGACACCGCAGCCCACGATCGACCAAGGTCAGGCCCCGACAGCAACTCCGACACCTACACCTACACGAGCAATGTCCGCCCCGCTGGGCGGCACGATCACGTTCCCCAGCGGAGTAAAGGTGTCGGTGTCACCGCCTGAAGTGGTGCCGGGGGGGCAGTACGCATACGGAGCGGTGGAGGGAAACATCACTCTGTTCACCGTCACCGTGGTCAACGAGGGCACCGAGCCCGTGAACGGATTCACGATGGCCTACCCGAGGGTGACCTACGGGGCAACGGGCACCGAAGCGCAGCGGGCCAACAACGAGAATGTGGGGGGCGGCACGCTCAGCACCATCCTGCCGGGTGAGACACAGTCCGTGAAGGTCGGCTTCGGCATCCCGCAGGTGGAACTGCCTTCGGTCCGCGTCGAAGTGATGGGCCCAAGCTACAGCGACTTCCCTGCAATCTTCAAGAGTTAGTCATCGGCCTGCGTGACCTGCAGGAGCTGCCCGTAAGCCGATTTCCCAACGGGGGCTGTGCAGACGGCTTTGGACATTCTGTGCAGTCGACTTCGAAAACTGACAGCATTGGTAGCGGCCGGAGCAGTCCGCGTCTTTCAGGAGTACGCGTCCGGTGCTACCCAGGCAAGGGCGCGGTGGAAGGACTGCTTGGATTATCTGCAGCCGGGCAACGTGCTGTTGGTCGCGGACCTGACCAGGCTAGGCCGTAGTACCTCCGACCTTGCGGACATCGTCACAATACTGGGTCAGCGAGGGATAGGCTTCCGTTCCCTGGCTGAACCTTGGTTGGATACGACTAGTGCCCACGGCAAGCTCATCTTTGACATGTTCGCTTCCCTCGCGGAATACGAACGATCACGGCTGTCGGAAAGAACGAAGGCTGGGCTGGCCGCAGCTAAAGCGCGAGGCCGGCTCGGCGGCCGTCCGCGGTCGATGACGCCAGGGAAATTGGAAACGGCCAAGCAGCTGCGCAATGAAGGGAAGACTTTGAAGGAAACGGCTGAGCGGCTTAGCGTCAGCGTTTCATCACTGACTCGGGCTCTTAGCAGGAACGACGTCCCAGAAGTCGCGTCCGCAGCCGCGTAACGCGCCCCTAGTTTTGGGACAGCTATGGGACACCGAGGTTACGTAACCGGGCAAGTTTTCGGACCTAATTCCCAGTCCCCAAGGTTTACTTTGTCGGATTGCCTACATCGGACGAGTACCTTAGCCAGTCGTAGACGACACAGAGCTTCCCGTACTGTGTGGTCCACCACGGATATTGGCGTTGTGCGATGTTGGCAAGCAGGTACTCCTGCAAGCCTTCCCAATCGCTCGTGTAGCGCACGACTTCCCATGGATTCTTAAAGATCCATTCGGTTCCGCGTTTCGCTACCAGTTCTTGCATCGTCAGAGATGGGGTTTCTACCTTTGACTTCAGCGAGGCGTTTACCCTATCCACACGTTTTTTTACTTGGGCAGGAACCTTCGCCGTGGCGCCAATTTCCCCTTCCGAGGTCAAGGCACCCATCTGGCGTAGGTACTTGAAACAAGGGACGTACCAGGCCAACTGGAAGTGCGGCAGCGCATTGCCCACCACCTGCTCGGGCGCCAGTCCTCTATCGGGGGCCTCCAGGACATCGTCCATGATGTCGTGCCTTGTAAGGCCAATGATCCCTTTGACGGTCATTTTTGCCCCGACACCGAAGACAACGTCGAAGTTTTCTGCGCCGTCGTCGTCAATGTCGGATACCCGGACCAGGCGCCCATGAGGATCGTTGCTTTTCACCAACTCGTAGACCTGAGATTTCAGGTGTCGCAACACGCGTGCGGGCATGGCGCGCTCACGTTGGCCCAAAACAGTGAAGAGCTCCACGAAATCAGGCACGACGATCTCTACTGCTTGAATGCTGACACCGTTGGCCAACACAGATCTGGTTCGCACCTGAGGCGCAGCAGTGGGTTGCCAGTCAACGAATATCAAGCGGTCACGTAGCTTGTCGACGTTTTTCCCACGCATGGCAGTTACGAGCGATTCAAGGATTTCCTGGATGTTCAGGTCGCTCATGCTGTACCCAAGGAAAATGACAGGGTGTTCAACGAACACGGTCATCAACTTGGCTGCCAGATAGGCGTTCCGGCCTCGGAAGTCCTCGTAGTCTTCAGCGGTCAGGACAAGGGACCCTGGGTCGGAGGACGCACCGTGGATCATGTAGATTTCGGCTATTCCTTGAGTATCGGAGAACAGGAGCTCATCCTGGCCGACAAACACTGTGTAGCTGTCAAACGCTTTCGTTAGAAGAGGGTCGTAATTAGTTGTTATGATCCCGTCCGCGTCTACGGATTTGAGAAGGTCAAACTCGGTTACATGGTCCGGTGGGATTGGAGTAGTCGCAACTTTGGCGTCAACCAAGTTGGCCACTTCAATTTTCAGAGCTGAAGACGGGTCGGTAACTTGATCCTGCCATTTGGCTCTGGATGCTTGGAAATCAGGGGACTTCCACCACACTGCGTAGAACGCTTCAGCAATCAAACTGGCTATCTTCGGCAGGTCGCTGCCAGCCAAGCCTTTGTAGTATGCGTAGGGGTTCGGCGTCAGGTCGGCGAAATGCCGTAGCAACCCCTCCCAGTCGGGGATGCTGGCATACCGGCGAGAGATGCCGGACCCTACGAAGAGGTATGGGCCGGCCAGACCCTTAAGGTGCGGACCGAGGTATTCTTCAATAGCTCCCAACAGGTCTACGCCCTTTCTCTTTCCCGAGCGTGCGCTCTTCCCGTGCAGCAAAGAAGAGATACATGCGGGGCTTGCTCAAGGCACGTAGGGAAAACTTCTTACCTTCAGGGTAGAAGTTACCATCAGTGCTGTTATTCCAATGGCACGGCATTCCCGCAAGGTGCCCCGAAACGGGTGTCCCGGTTCCAAGGAAGTGGAACACCCCTGATGGGTATCGGGCTACGGCTGCTCGTAGGTGCCAACGCCGTTGGCGTTAATCACCGCGAGGTTGGAACCCGTTACGCTCAAGGACCAGATCCCTCACGAAGTGCTCCAAGGGCCCAACGAGCCCTCGGATCGTCTCGGTACCCGGACGACCCAAGTTTCCGTGGACAAGGTCACTTCGAGCGTCGTAGCAGTCTCGGAAGAACCGCTTTGGCGACTTACCCGCATACGTCCGATCGCCTAAAGTGGCCGCTAGCCGCTTACCTGCGGAATTGATAGATTCCGTCTTCAGCCCAGCAATTGTTTGCGTCAGTGATCGCCGCTCCTCTTCCGGCAGCGACAGGGAAGCGAGATGCTCGACCAACCCATCGATCGCTTCCACCTGCGCCGCCGACCGGGTTCCAGCCTCGATCAATGCCTCGACTGCAATCATCAGCATTAGAAAGCGTGAGTCTTCGGACGGCATGAAATGCGAAGCGGCGTACATTTCGCAGGCTAAGAGACTGCGCTCATCAGGGTCAGCATGATGGCTGAAGGCCTCCCGCACGTGCGCGGCGATAGCGTCGCCATTCTTGCCTGCGATGGCAGTTGCTTGGACGCGGCAGAAGACCGGCTGTGGACTCTGGGAGAGGACTTGGAGTCCTGCGATGTCGTTGTAGGCGCGTACGGCGGGGTTGGCAGCGCTGACGAGCTCCAGGCCTGCCGGGGATAGCCATCCCATCGGACCGCGTTCGCCGAACTCGGCCCACGAACTCGGAGATCATTCCCAGAACGAGCGCACCAACCCAGCGCTTTCCCTCGGCCGCTGCTTGAGCCTCCGTCGCGTAGCCCTCTCCCCGCATGGCCAGTTCGTCAGCATCATTCACCAGCTGCCCAGCTGTAAGAGATTTTAGGAAGACCCGCACACCGCCGGTCTCATCGAGCACCAGCTCATCGACCTTGGCTTCGATCCGTGTGTTGGGGCCGACTTTGAACCGGACACGGAACATGTACGTCATGCCCAAAACGTAGCCCCCAATTCGTGAGGACGTCCATATCGGCGCGATATGGAACATCCGCGAATACGCTCTGCCCTCCCACCGTAGGCGGCGGAGTCGCCTGCCGCTGCTCCAGTGTCATCGACTCTCGCTGCAGTGGTATCCAGAACGCTTGCAGGGATTCGTTCCCGCATCTAGTCATGGTGTCCCGTCGCGACCAGCGACAGTAGTGTTTGCTGCACCTACTAGGAGGTCTCAGATGCCAAGCAAATCCTCAGGCACGTCAGGTTCCAAGCAATCCGGTTCAAAGGCCGGGGCGGCTAAGCCTGCGACCAAGCCAAGCGCCAAGCCTGCAAACAACGTGCGTCATGTCGTTCCGGACAAGAAGGCCGGCGATTGGAAGGTAAGCGAGCCGAAGAAGGCGGCTCCCACAGCAGCGGCTCCAACACAGAAGAAAGCCGAGGTTCTGGCAAAGCAGCAGGTGAAAAGCGCCGGCGGCGGGGAAGTGAGGATTCACAGTCGGGATGGGAAGATTCGTGACTCCGACACAGTGAAACCGGGCAATGAGTCCAAAATAAAGGACAAGAAACACTGACGGCTTCTTGATTGGCGGAAAGATGCCTGCCGCCTCGATCCACCGATAGCATTCTCTCGCATGATTGGTGAAAGCCCGTCGATTGGGGGAGCGACGGGCTTTCTGCAATGACCATACAATACGGCCGTCCTGCCATCGAATGGACGATTCAACCTTCTGAAGACCTTGAGCAGGCCGTTTTGATTGTTGGAAGCATGTATTTACCGGATGATGTGCATCGGTGGGTGTTCTCTGTCCTTGTTTGGGGGAGGTCCTTGTGTCTTCGCCCGGGAGCACTTGCCATGGGGGTGGGGCTGGCTCCCGGTCTCAGCACGTCTGGAGTCAGTCCCGCTTAGGGCATGGCGGGGTTGGGTTACCCCCTATTTTCCTGGTTCGCGTGGACCTCGCTGGACCAGTGATGGAAAGGTTCCACTTCCAAGGAAGCGGGACACTCGAACGTCATTCGCAGCTCGGAGGTTGGCCAAGTGTCGCGACTACGGCACCGCCACGACACATGCCATCCTTGGGATATGGCACGAACCTGGTTATCGCTGACGGTGGAACTGCTCGGCGGACGCGGTGAGGAGCTGTGGCCGTGGCCAGGGCGTATCTTCGCGGTCGGACCGTCGCACACCTTCATGGATCTCGCCAATGCCATAAACGAGGCCTTCGCCCGGTGGGACCGCTCTCACCTGTCAATGTTCAGCCTGGCCGACGGCCGAGTAATCACTGATGAAGAGACCGGGGCCGAGATGGCCGCGTCGGTCGGTGGCCCGGTCATCGCACCAATTGACATCGATGTGGCCAAGGTCGTGCGGACGGTGGAGCCGGGGGCTGAATTTCAGTTCACGTTCGACCTCGGTGACGCCTGGACCCACCGATGCGTGGTCGGCGAGGCGAAGGTGGATCCAATGGAGGTATTGGGTATCCGTCCTGACGTTCCCCTGCCGTACTGGGGCTGGGGCAGCATCCCGGATCAGTATGGGCGTCGGTGGGCTACCGACGATGGGGAGAGCAAGGTGCCAGGGAAACCGGACGGGCCGCACCCTATGCAGCTGCAGGCATGGCCCGCACTAGCGCAGGTGCCGCCGATCGACCTGTCCGAGCTGCGTATAGCTATCGGCACAGGAGATGCGGCCCGCTTTCTTGCGGCGGTGACAGGACACGCCATCGATGATGTTCTTCAACAGGTGGGGGCGGGCATCCCGATGGCGCTGGAGCAGAGGCGCCAGGAAGCCGAGCCGGTGGCCATGTCGGTCATAAACCGCCTGACTTGGCGCGGTGGCCCTGGTGACCGGGCACTCGCGGAGGACCTGTTGGCCGTTCTGCGCCGCGTGCCGCTGTCAGGCCGAGTGGTGCCGGTAGCCCTCGACATGCTCAGCACCGTGCTGGAAGGGGACCTCGATCTGTCGCCGGGTGGCTACGTCGACTTGCGTACCGGGCAGGTGTATGACGACAGCGCCACTGACCCGATGATGGTCGGGGAGGGCGCCGCCATCGATGTGGAGGAGGAGCCGGACCGTTGGCTTCGAGTCAATCGCACCGGTTCGCGGAATGCCTGGCAGGATATGGAGGCCTTCGCCGAGCGGCAGCATGATGAGGCCATCCGAGAACGACTGGAGCGCGTCATCGAAGGAAAAGGTGCCTTTTCGCGGTTCCGCGACCTCGTCCAGGGCGAGAACCTCAGCGAACAGTGGTACACCTTCTCCGAGGACCGCCAAACGGGCCGTGCCCGCGAGTTCCTGGCAGACAATGGCATCCGCGCGGGCTGACGAGCCCGGGTCGATCAGCGTCGTCGAAACCCCGCGTTACTCGCCCCGTTGCAGCGTCTCCACAACAAGGAAATGGATGCCTTCTTCTTCCATCCCCGCGGCAAACTATTTGAGACTCTAGTCAAAGTAGGGTACCCATCTGCTTCAATGACCTCATGCCCCAGTATTTCTCCGGACCGAGCAGCCCACAGATGCGATTGACAATGCTGCTTGTAGGTTTAGTAGCCCTAGTCGCAGGGATCTACAGCGGGACCCATGAAATCAGGGCCAGTGCCGCGAGTGGACACGGCAATGTGGTCAATACCAACTGCGGGTCCGCCTTCAACCAATACGACAGCGAACTTAGGGATGCCAACTTTCCAGCGCTCTCGGCTGCCTGTGAGGAAGCTGTCGGCGTCTGGCCTGTTATAGCCTTCGTTCTCTTGGCGGTGGCTGCGATAATTCTTATCCGGCTCCTCTACATGCTCATCGGCCCTAAGATCGGCTCCAAGTTAGCTAGTTCGGGGTCTGAATCTTGACCCTTGACGTGTAGCTGTCCTCCTGGAAAGGCCGTTGTTCCTCGCGTGAGCAGCGAAAATTGCTGGCGGGTTGTCTTTGGCCGGCCATCGCTCTCGGTCGCTCGAAGAGGCACGCTACTGCTGACAATCCCTGCGCCATAACTGGGGTGCCTTGGCCGGCCTGCTTTCACTCCATTGGGGCAGCGTCTCACCGGACTGTCCGGGTTCCAAGGAAGTGGGACACGCCGCGCTAGGCATCCGCGCGGCGGGGAATTATGGCTCCGAGGTTCTCGCCGGCGGTAGCCAGGATGTTGCCGAGCTGAGGCGTGTACCCCGAATAGTCCGCGAATCGTAAAACGCCGTACGAAAGTATCGAGCCTGCAAGATTAAGGATATGGGTAATGGCAGCTGGATCCGGAATGCGGTCAGTCGCAAACTGGCCTGGCGAGATCTCTTCCTCCGGGTTCACGAACTGCAATTCTAAGGAGGGCCACCTCTTACCGTGCGCCGACCCGGCCGACGCTCGCCATAGCCGCTCCACCACCTCTGGGTGTGCCAGATCCGCATCCACTGTTCCCTTAGCGGCCACCGTAGCCGCAGCTTCTTTGACAATGTTCATGTAGCCAGGGAATTGTCCTATGTCTTTCTCGCTGATGTCTGACTGAAGCCTCTCGAGAAGAAGCTGACGGGCAGCCTTCAGGTGGTTCTTACGCTCTTCACTCTGTGCAGCTTTGCGCTGTTGGTCCAAGTCATCAAGAACGAGGCACACGTGGCGTCGTGCACACTCACTCGCAGTTCCGCCGTCCATGACCCAAACTGCTTGCGAGGCGGCTTCAATGGCGGCACGAGAAAGGGTTTGGACGGGTCGAAATGTGTGAATAACCTCCGCTTCCTCATGGAAGCGGAGAGGGGCAACGTGATCGGCCCAAAGTTGCATGTGCTCAATGGCGGCTGCCAGAAACTCCCGACACCAATCGGAAGATCTTTCAAAGGGGTAGTGTGCATTAACCCATTCAAAGTTCGATCCGGGGAGGGGCTCGCCGATTTGCGAGAGAACGTCGTTTACTAGCCTTGAGGATTGGGCGACTGCTACCCACGGCTCCATGATTTCCCTAGCGAGGGGGACCTTTTTCATTGCCACTGGAGGCCCTAGCTGCCCAACCGCCCAAGTTCCTTTTCGAGACGTCCGGCAAGCTCCCGGATGTTCTTGGATACGTACTCCCAGCCCATTCCCACACTTTGATAGCGGAGGGGCGCCCATTCACTCACACCCTGTTGCATGGCCTCCAGCTTCTCCAGGAGGACATCCCCGCCGCCTCTGCCGCGACCCTCGGTGTGAAGCTGCTCCAAAATCACAGCAAGCCCGCTGAGGTAAGCAACAGCCTGTCTCAGATCTTCCGTCGCGTGATTGCTGATTGCTGGCATCGTCGAGCTCCTTAGATATGAGTGTGGTCAAAGGCTAGTCTGACGACTACTTAATCCCTCGGATTTGGATCGAGTCTCCATTGCACAGGAAAGGTCCTTCGGGGCGGGAGCGTTTCTATGGAAGTTTGGGCTGTTGCCAGGTTCCGTAGACAACATGGTGGTCCTTGCGTGATAGGAGCTCCACCGCTGGCCTCATACGAGTAATGGCTTCGCGGTCCCGAAGCCCGTCGATACTCATCTCAAAGTCCCAGGCTTCCCGTTGGTTCCGGTCAAGGATGAAAGGAAACGCTGGCTCCTTTGACGCGCTGGGGGCTTGGAACAGAGACTGGATGCCGCCTCCTCCATGAGAGGCCAGGATTGTCTGAACGGGAGAGTTTCTGCGCTCGACCTGCCAGAAGGCAGAGAGAATCTGTGTGGCGTGGTTGCCTGTGTTGGCGACTTCGACGCTGAAGGAGGTTTTGGCCTGCTCAGCCGTTCCTAAGCCGCCCAGCCATTGTCTTCCCGAGACCGTGACGACGGGGCGATCCCAGCGCCAAGTCCGCCAGGCCACGAAAAGCGCCAGTAGAAACGCAGCCGTGGAAACAATCTCGGAGTAGCCCATGAGGCAATTATGTCTGGGCAATGCGCGGCAGCTGGCACCGTCTCAGTCCCAAGGAACTGGGACGTTTCTCATGACAGCCATAAGCATAAGGGTGAGTGCCTGGCCGAGAATTGTCAGAGGTGTGTGGTTTGCTCATCACAGGGCCTGCCAGCTGGGGTACGGCCTGGACTCTAGGAGTTGATATGGCCGGCCTACCTTTCACCAAGTACCATTTTGCGCGGCTGGACAAGGGGTCTACGGTCGTTGTCACCCTCAGCAGGGGAGCGAACGTCCGGTTGATGGATAGCTCGAATTTCAACGCCTACAAGGCGGGGCGAAGCCATCGGTACGTTGGCGGACTCGTAAAAACATCCCCGTTTCGGATCGCAGTTCCCCGATCAGGGAGTTGGTATCTCACGGTGGACCAAATGGGCTTAAAGGGTGGGGCCTTGCGTTCATCGGTCACCGTGGAGCCTCCAGCGCTGCCCGTAGCGAAATCCTCTGCGCCACAGTCATTGTCCAACATCCGTCACGAGCGTCCACCTGTTGTACCCGACGATGCAGGAGAAACTTGGGATGTCTTTATTTCCCATGCCTCTGAAGATAAAGAGGCCGTGGCGGAACCTCTTGCGAATGCACTACGTGAGCATGAGCTTCGGGTTTGGCTGGACAAGACAGAACTCCGGATAGGGGACAGCCTTCGCCGAAAAATCGACTACGGCTTGGCTCACAGTGCCTTTGGTGTGGTGGTTCTTTCCAAGTCGTTCTTTGCTAAAGGATGGCCGCAGTACGAACTGG
The DNA here is from genome assembly GCF_040224115.2 of Pseudarthrobacter sp. WHRI 8279. Taxonomy (NCBI): domain Bacteria; kingdom Bacillati; phylum Actinomycetota; class Actinomycetes; order Micrococcales; family Micrococcaceae; genus Pseudarthrobacter; species Pseudarthrobacter sp. WHRI 8279. The sequence continues at coordinate 39,171 of NZ_CP168165.1, forward strand.
ACGGGATCATTGGCATGAGTGTCAACGGTACTCAGCGCATGCTTCCGATTTGGCACGAAATTTCCCGGGACGACATTGCAAAGGTCTCACCGTCACTGGTGGACAAGATAGCTAGGAACACCGCGATCAATACGATCGCTGAAATTTCGAGCGAGATAGCCGAGGTTGTAAACGAAGGATAATCTCCCTCGCTACCGAACCGCCTCTGTCAAGGGTTCAGCCCCCTTTTAGTCTGCCTGACCTTTGAGGAATCGGGACACCTTACGGTTGCAGGGACGGGTCACCTGCTGCGTCCGCTTCTCCGGCCAATCACGAAGACCGCGACGAGGCTTACCAACAGCAGACGCATCAACGAACTGTAACGGCCCCCGCTTGTAGGTTCAGCAACTGTACGAGACTCTTTCGATGGCTCCCGTCCGGCTCGTAGTTCCGAGTCAGCCTTAACCGTGGCCAACGCCTCCCGGTATTCCTTGTAGGCGGGACCAGCCGTGAGAACAACAGAACCTAATCCGGCGAACGCTCCGAGGGCAGACTCCCATAGAGGGACAAATGATTGCCCTCCGATGCCGATGAGGGGTGAAACTGCAGATATGGATCCGAACACTGCCCAAAACCACAGCATCGTGCGTGACGCTGTCGTTCCCTTGATGTAGTCCACAACTGAGACCGAAGCGCGCTGAAGGCTGAAGGCCCAGTAGAAGCAGATACCCATCGAAGCCAGCGCAAGTCCCAAAACGGTGAGAACTTGAACCTTTGTGTCGCTGGCCGGATCATCAACCAAATTCATGAGAGCTACGGCAACCAGCCCAACAACTACCAGATAAGCCCAATATGACTTCCGGTCATCGGGCAAACCAAAGCTGACCCATCCACTCCTCTTCTTGGAACGCCCGTCTGTCACAAGATGACCATAAACCGCTGCGTACACAACCAACGACATGACCCACTAGCCTGCCGGCGGTGCTGGTGACGGCGGCGGGGGACGGGTTAGTGATTGTGTGCTTGAGAAGATCGGTCCCCTCGCTGCGAAAGCCCCAGGGGGAGCCCGAAGGCCCGCAAGACCCGCGGCGATAATGGCCAGACGAAGCTCTACAGAAGGACATGAGCCGGTAGGGACGGACCCCGAAATCTCGCGGGTAATGTTAGGCAGGGTAGGCGCTGTTCTACGACGCCTTCCGGTTGGTTCCCCCAGCTGATCATCGCCCGAAGCCTCGGCTTGCAGAAATTGGAGTGCATGTGTCGCCATCACGAGATGACCGGTCCGCGGACTTGCTCGACAAGTCGGCCGACGACCCCGCCGCTACGGCTTCCGTTTCTCGCCGTCTGCGGCATGGGTGGAACCAGTGACGGTAACAGAGGCGATTGTCGAGGAGCAGGTCATGAAGTCGCGCCATCGTGTCAAGAACTACGGTGAGGTCTTCACTCCGCGTCACATGGTCAAACGGATGCTCGACTTGGTCCGCGAGGAGTTGGAGACCGGCCACGACTTCGTCGACAAGACCTTCCTTGAGCCTGCAGCGGGCCACGGCAACTTCCTGGTCGCGATCCTGCATCGCAAGCTCCACGCGATCGAGAAGCGGTACCCGGTCGAGGAGTGGCCGGAGGAGTCGCTGTTCGCACTGGCCTCGATCTACGGCATCGAGCTGCTGGAGGACAACCACCAGGACGCGAAGGCGATCATGATCGCCGAGTTCCTGGGCTTCCACCAGGACCACGGCACTCCCTGCGGCCCGGACACCGACCTGCACCGGGCGGCGGGGTTTCTCATAGACACGAACATCGTCCGCGGCAACACCCTGACCGGCCAGACCCCGAGGGGTCAGGACATCCAGTTCTCGTGGTGGAACCGGATCGAGGGAGCCCCCGGCATGGTGCAGCGTGAGCCGTTCACGCTCGCCTCGTTGCGCGATGACGGCGGCTTCGATTTCACCTTCTACGACAGCTATCAGGTGTGCCGGATAGACAAGGTCCACGAAGAAGTGAGGGCAGATGCCTAGTCCGAAGATCAGCACGTTCCGCGAAATCACTCCGCTGATCTACTCGTGGATGACGCCGGACATCCCCAAGTACGGCGGCTGGGAGAAAATCGGGTACACGGAGCAGGAGAGCGCCGACGCCCGTATTGCGCAGCAGGCATCCCAGCTGTCCGTAGAGAAGAAGAAGTTGTGGTCGCGCCGGGCCACGTTCCACTCTGAAACCGGTGGGCACTTCACGGACAAGGACTTCCACGCCTACCTCCGCCAGCAAGGCGTCGAGCGTGAGACCCAGCCCAAGCGCACGGAGTGGCATCACTTTAAGATCGCGCCGAAGAGGTCACTAGAGTACTTCAACGACTTCGCCGGCCAGGACTTCCCCGACGTACCGAGCATCGGCGTGGAGGACGACTACGCCCTGCGTCCCGAGCAGCAGGCGGCCGTCGACCAGGCAGTGGCTGCTTTCCAGTCGGGGCAAAGCGAGGTGCTCTGGAACGCCAAGCCGCGGTTCGGCAAGACGCTGACGACATACGACCTGATGTCGACCCTGGACGTCCGGTTTGTCCTGATTGTCACCAACCGCCCCGCGATCGCGAATTCCTGGTTTGACGACTTCGTCCGCTTCATCGGTCACCGGACGACGTTCAAGTTTGTCTCGGAGTCGGGGTCCCTGGACGGCCGTACGCCGATGACTCGCGAGCAGTGGCGGGCCTTCTCGCTCAACCATCAGGATGAGGACCCGCGCATTGTGGAGTTCCTGTCGCTGCAGGACCTCAAGGGATCGCAGTACTTCGGCGGCTCCTACGACAAGCTCAAGCACATTACAAAGTTCGACTGGGATCTGCTGGTGATCGACGAGGCCCACGAGGGCATCGACACCACCAAGACCGACGTCGCCTTCGACCAGATCAAGCGCCGGTGGACACTGCACCTGTCGGGCACGCCGTTCAAGGCACTGGCCGCCGGCAAGTTCGACCAGGACCAAATCTTCAACTGGACCTACGAGGACGAGCACACCGCCCGCCAGCAATGGGAGGACAACGGCCAGGAGAACCCGTACGCGGCGCTGCCGACGCTCAACCTGCTGACCTACCAGATCTCGCGGATGATCACGGACCGTCTGGCCGAGGGTGTCGCCATCGACGAGGACGCGGCGAACATCGACTACACGTTCGACCTCAACGAGTTCTTCGCGACGAAAGACAACGGGTTCTTCGAGCACGAGACTGAGGTCATCAAGTTCCTCGACTGCCTCGCGGCCAACGAGAAGTACCCGTTCTCCACGCCCGAGCTGCGCCATGAGATTCGCCACTCCTTCTGGCTGCTCAACCGCGTCGCCTCGGCCAAGGCACTGGAGAAGCTCCTCAAGAAGCACGACGTCTTCAAGGACTACACCATCATCCTGGCGGCCGGCGACGGACGCTCAGACGAGTCCGACCCGGTCGCAGTAGGCAAGTCCCTCGACAAGGTGCGCGCGGCCATCAGCGAGGCGGAGAAGTCGGACGGTAAAACCATCACGCTGTCTGTCGGGCAGCTAACCACAGGCGTCACAGTGCCGGAGTGGACCGCGGTCATCATGCTGTCGAACCTGTCCTCCCCGGCCCAGTACATGCAGGCGGCGTTCCGGGCGCAGAACCCCTGCACGTTCGAGCGCGGAGGGCACGTCTTCCAGAAACAGAACGCATACATCTTCGATTTCGCGCCCGAGCGCACGCTGACGATCTTCGACGCCTTCGCCAACAACCTGCACCCGAACCCCTCAGGCGACCAGCGGGTGCGGCAGGACAACATCCGCCGGCTGCTGAACTTCTTCCCGGTGCTGGGTGAAGACGCTGAGGGTCGGATGATCGAGCTTGACGCCTCCCAGGTCCTGACGTTCCCGCAGGTATTCAAGGCCCGCGAGGTCGTGCGCCGCGGCTTCCTGTCGAACCTGTTGTTTGCGAACGTCGCCGGCATCTTCCGGTACTCCGAGCACTTCAAGGAGATCCTGGACAAGCTGCCCACCGCGAAGCAGGGCAAGGTCAACACCGGCGAGCCCATCGAGATCCCGCAGCCGCCGCCCATCACTGACCCCAACGGCAACGTCCAGGTCGACGTGGAGACCGTTATCAACCCCAAGGTCTCCGAGCTTGGCAAACCCGTCTACAGCATCGAGGATATCCCTACCCCCGAGCCCGACGCCCCGGCGTCCACGACGGCGACAGCGATCGCCAAGGCGGTGACCGAGCAGAGCCGCCAGAAGCGCGAGGAGCTGAAGGAAGCCTACGGGCTCACCGCCACGCAGGTCCAGCGCGACATCCAGCGCACCGAGCAGGCCGTGAAGGACCAGATCGAGCGCGCATACACCGAGCACAACATCGCAGGCAAGCACATCGAGGACGAGCTGAAGAACGCAGCCACAGAGGCCCAGGCCGAGGCTGTCGAGGCCAAGAAGGCCGAGCAGGACGAGGCGTTCAAGGCGAACGTCCTGGCAATCGTCGACAAGACGATGGAGGAGATCGTACCCGAGGTGGTCACTCGCGAAGAGACCAAAAAGGAGCAGGGACGCGCAGACAAGACGATGGACGATGCTCGCTCCCACCTGCGGGGCTTCGCCCGCACGATCCCCATGTTCCTCATGGCATACGGGGACCGAGGCATCCGGCTGTCGAACTTCGGCGACTACACGCCGCACGACGTGTTCGAGGAGATCACGGGCATCAGCGAGGCCGAGTTCCGTCTGCTGCGCGACGGCCAGGAAGTCGCCGAGGAGAACGGCATCGTGACGAGGATCCCGGGCCTTTTCGACGAGACGGTCTTCGACCAGGCCGTCCAGGAGTTCCTGGACAAGAAGGAAACGCTCGCCGATTACTTCGACGACTCACAGACCGAGAACATCTTCGCCTACATCCCGCAGCAGAAGACGTCCCTGGTGTTCACCCCGCAGCCCGTGGTCACGACGATGGTCGATACCCTAGCGGAGGAGGACCCGGGGATCTTCAGCGACCCAGACAGGACCTTCGCCGACGTATTCTCAACTGCAGGCTTGTTCTTGATGGAACTCGTGCGACGCCTCGACACCGGCCTCGTCGCGGTGTTCCCGGACCAAGAGGAGAGGCTGCGGCACATCCTGACCTCACAGATCTTTGAGATGAGCCACAATGAGATCCTTCACCGCATCACCATCGAGGCTGTCTCCGGCGGTGTACCCGAGCGCAAGGCCTGGATGAAGGACTCCGGCCACTTCAAAGTTGGCAACCTTGCCCGGATGAGCCAAGCGGAGCGGCAGGAGATGGTCGACAACATGCTGACGAAAGGGCACAGCCATGAGTAAGAAGTTCGACGTCGTCATCGGCAACCCGCCCTACCAGGATGACCTGGTCGGCGACAACGAAGCGAAGTCGCCGCCGATCTACCACCGTTTCATGGATGCGGCGTTCGAGGTTGCCGAGCGTGCTGTATTGGTTACCCCTGCTCGATTCCTGTCAAACGCCGGGCAGACGCCGAAGTCCTGGAATGAGAAGACGCTTTCCGACGAGCACCTGAAGGTCGCAATATTCGAGCCCTCTTCTTCGACGATTTTCCCTGGTACGGCCATTGACGGCGGGATCGTCGTGACCTATCGCGACGCGACGCGTGTTATCGGCCCTATCGGGAGCCAGTCCTATTTGTCGGAGACGGCGAGGTCGCTGGTCGATGCGGTGGCGTCGCAATCGAGCTCGTCCATCGCCTCGACGATCACCGAGCACCCTTGCTCGTGGAACGAACAGGTCTTCGTAGACCATCCGGAGCTGCGTGAGCGCATCCCCGCCTCCAGCGGCCTTCGCATGAAGACGAACACATTCGAACGAATGGCCGAGGTCTGCCTGAAGACCGACCCAAACGACGGTAGTTCGTACGTCCAGATCCTCGGCCTCTCGAATCGGAAGAGGGAAGTGCGGTGGGTTCGCCGCGACTACCTCGTGACTCCTGAAGTTGTGGACAAGTACAAGGTGATCATCGCCAGCGCCGATGGAGCTGCTGTTAAGTCCGGGAGGGTCGTTGGCGTGCCGTCGGTGGCCGCGCCGGGCACTGGGTTCACCCAGACGTTCATGTCTATCGGGCGGTTTGATACGGAAGCAGAGGCCGAGGCGTGCGCGAAGTACGTGAAGACCAAGTTCGCCCGCGCGATGCTCGGAGTCCTCAAAACGACTCAGCACAACTCAGCAATCAAGTGGAAGCACGTCCCGCTGCAGGACTTCACGCCGGTGTCGGATATCGACTGGTCGAAGTCGATCCCGCAGATCGACCAGCAGCTGTACTCCAAGTACGGGCTCGACGCCGACGAGATCGCCTTTATCGAAGCCCAGGTCAAGCCGATGGAATGACCGCTGGAGAGGCGTGCCAGATGTTGATGTGCCCCACCCGACTCTCTTGACCCCGCCGAGCGTCCACAAGACCTCCAGCGTGGCGATGAGCCCAAGATTGCGGCCGGCACCAAGGCAGCGAACGGTGCTCTCTCCGACGCCTGCGGCCGCGATCTTCGGGTTGGTGATGCCTTTCCGGTACATCTGTACCGCTTCCGGATGCGGGGCGGCCCGCTGAGTTTCCGGGGAGGGGTACGACAAAGCACGGTTCTTTGACCAATCGCACCCGGAAACCGGAGGGGGTTATGCCCATTGTGGGCAGGTGGAGACCGGAGGATGAATCTCAAAGCTGTCCACACTGGGTATAACCCGCACGGCGCCGTCGTCAGCGGTGCCTGTTGTTCAGTTCAGGGGGAACCCTGACCACTGCAGGGTCCAGCTCTGGCCTGACGCGCTTCCAAGTGACGGGGTGCCGAAAGGACGTGCCGGACCAGGCGACGTCGGCTGATACCTCGACCACGACCGGTTCGATAAGTGTCAGCCGCACGGGGCCTTTGTCCTTGCTGAATCTGTTCAGGGAGGACTCGCTGATCTCTTCGGGCCATGGATGCCCGGGCCCGGCCGGGTGGAGGTGCCGGCCCAGCTCACGCCCGGCCTTCGTGGACAGGACGGTCGAGCGGCCGACAATCTTCAGTTCGCCGCCGATGGGCAGGCCGGCGATGATGGCCTGTGGTTGGGCCACGGACCCGATCACGGCCGCGCAGACTACGTCCCAAAGATCCTTGTGCTTGAGCTTCGACCAGATCCTGGCGGCCTCGTAGGGTTGGGAGCCTTTGAATACGAGACCTTCGATTCCTGTCGCGGGCAGATCCCGCAGCCAGGTCTTCGCTAGGTCCATGTCGCTGGTGATGGGGGAGAGGTGCAATGGTGGGGCCCAGTCCCGGGCGAGCTCCTCGAGCAGCTGCCGGCGCCCGGTGAATGGCACACCGCGGGTGTCCTGCCCTGCAACGGCCAGAACATCGAAGGCAACGAATGAAGCGGGCAGCTCCTTGGCCACGGCGGGAAGCGCTGCCCTGGAGGTGACCATGCGCTGCTGCAGCGCATCGAAATCCAGCCGGTTCCGGTTCCAAATGACGGTTTCACCATCCAGGACCACCCCGGTGGCAACTGCTCTGCGAGAGCGGCAGCTGCGTCGGGCAGGATTCGGGTAAGTTCCTTGCCCTGTCTGGACCACAGCGTCACCTTGCCGCGGTCATTAAAGGCGGTAGTGCGGAAACCGTCCCATTTGGGTTCGGCCCATAGGCCGCCGGGCAGTGCGTTGGGGCCGGGGAAGGCCTTGACGAGTTTCGCCAGGGCAACCGCGACCGGTGGGTGCAGTGCCGGCGGAAGGGACTCGGCCATGGGCCCAGCCTAAAGGAGAAACCAGTATGAACGTCCGTGCTGGCTTTTACTTGGCCGTGGGACCTTCCGTAGCAGCGTCCTCCGCGCCAACGCGGCGGAGTAATGCCGCCACGCTCCGCACAGCTGCCGGATCTTCCTGCCAGGGCCTCCTGCCCCGTGAGCAGGCATGGAAACCGGTGGCAGCTGACTCTTTCGCCGCCTCGGCGAGTTCGGCCCACGCCGCTTTCAGATCTGCCACCTGCTCAGGAGTTAACGGCTCCTGGTCCTTCGGCTCAATGGCCGCTGCGAAGGCGGGGCGACCAGCAGCCGTTGCCGGCTTGCGGCGACGGGAGATCCAGCTCCACAGACCCATCGGTTTTCCCTTCGTATCAACACTTCAATGACCGTTCAGGGCAAAGCAGAGGGCCGCAACCGGTGGGAATGGGGCCCTCTGCCCTGGGTGTAAACATCCTGCTGCTTACGCCTTCGAGCATGCCACACCGGTAGTGATGGTGCATGCTCGCAGGGCTCGCACCCGTTTGGGCGTCCGCTGGCGCGGCCGGCTGTTGGGGCCAGGTGGCGCCGTCGCAGAGCTCCGGACCTCCTGGCCCTGTGTTGTCTGCGACGCTTTTTGGCTGCTGTCCTGACGGATTGTACGTGTCCGCTCCGGCCGGTCTAGCCCCTCCGTCGTCGGGGCCTGCGGTGCAGGAAATGTCCCTGCGGCGCTCCTTCGTCGCTGATTTCCTCCGGGAATTTCCCGCCCCTTGCCCTGCGGGTAGACAGGCCTCCGTCGGCCACAGCTCCGCAAGCTTCGCCAGCAGCCAAAAATCAACGGGGGGAGAGGGGACGCTGGCCGGTCACCTGAGCCGCCCCGCCCACCAACCTTTCGGCAAAAAAGGAGCAAAACCATGAACGCAGTCACTAAGAGGACCGTGACCACCATCGACACCGGCGAAACGGTCCACGATGTGCCCGTGCTCGTCGATTACCACATGAACGACGGCTATGACTGGATGGACGTCATCAGCGAACACGGCTGGGCCGTGATCCCCTGCTGGGGGTGTGACGGCTGGGACCTGGGCCAGTGGCCCTATGTCATGGTCGCCGCGATCCGTACCGCCGACGAGATCGGGAACCTGTTCGGCATGGCCACATACTGCGAAGGCGACGTACGAACGACCTTCTATCGGACCAAGGCGAGGTTTTGGACCGCGATAAGTGAGCAGGCCTTCTTCCACTGGAAGAACGGGCAGGCCCACGGCCCGGCAGACCTGCCGGAGGCCGCCGCCGAACTACCCAGCCGGTACCGGATGCCCTGCACCCTCGCGGACGCGGCCTAACCAGCACTGACAACCGCTGTACTGCCCGGCCCGAGCCGGGCAGTACAGCACCCCAAACGACTTCAAAGGAGCAGCACATGAGCAACGACACCACCGCCCCCAAGGGCATCACCGCCCTGATCTACCGCGACGCCCTGGGCACGGACTTCTCGAACCGGGGCATCTCCGCCCGAGTCATGGAAGTAACCGTCATTGGCGAGGGCATCGACCCGGTTTTCGAGGCCACCGAACAACGGCCCGCCGTCCGGCTCGTCAAAAACGAGCACTTCCACCGCGAGACCATGGTCCACGCCGAGCCGCTCGCCCCAGCCGGTGCACCCGCCCCTTGGTACATGTTCGGCGGAACGTTTATCTTCAGCAGTGACGCCCGGTTCCGCCGCGCAGCCGGACACTACGGAGCCGTCCCACTGCACGACCGCCGCGAATAGGGCCGAGGGTGGCCGGTCTTCGGGGCCGGTCACCGTGGGCGGTCCGCCGTCGTGGCCGGCTTGTCCTGGTGGTTGGCCGCGGCGGACCGCCCATCCCGCAGCAGCCAGGTGCCGGACGGCGGCCGCCGGCGGCAAGCCAGGGGCTGGTGAGTCGTTGGTTGTCCGGCTCGCGGTGGAAGGCAGGCTCGCGGGGCTCGCCCTGGTTTCCGCTGCGCTGCAACCAGTTGAAGGGCGTCCGCTGGCGCGGCCGGCTGTTGGGTCCAGTGCCGGCTCCGCAGGGCTCCGCCGTCCCTGGCCCTTTTGTGTCTACGACGTTTTGGCTGCTGTCCTGACGGATTGTACGTGCCCGTTCCGGCCCCTCTAGCCCCTCCTGCGTCGGGGCCTGCGCCCCGGAAATTCTTCTCCGGCGCTCCTTCGTCGCTGATTTCCTCCGAAGATTTTCCGGGTCTTGCCCTCACGGGTAGACGGGCCTGCACGGGCACAGCTCCGCAAGCTTCGCCAGCAGCCAAAACAACGGGGGGAGAGGGGAGCTGGCCGGTCACCTGAGCCGCCCCACCCACCAACCCTTTCGGCAAAAAAGGAGCAACACCATGAACGACTTCATCAAATTCACCGGCCCGGCCGACGTCCTGGCCTTCATTCCGCACACGCTGGGACAGACCCCCACGGAGTCCTTTGTCGCCCTGACCATGCAGGGCAACAAGATCGGCGCGACCCTGCGCGTGGATGCCCCGTTCGGGCAGGACCCCGTCGGCTACGCCCAGAGCGTCGTCAGCTACCTGACCGCTGACGAGGCCGCCACCGGCAGCCTGCTGGTCATCTACACCGACGAGAGCACCACCGACGGCAGCCGCCCCTACGCCGGGCACGTGCAGGCACTGCGCACCGAACTGGAAACCGCAGGGATGCCCCTGCAGGACGCATGGCTGGTGACCTCTGAATTGTGGCGGAACTACCTGTGCACGGACACCGGCTGCTGCCCCGATGAGTCGCTGGATGCGATCACCACCAGCAACGGCAACGCCGCCCTGATCTACCGGGGGAGCGTCGTGACCGGCTTCATCGCACCGGCACCCTTCACTGGAGACGAGACGGCCCGCGAGGCTATCACCTCGCAGAAGCCCGACGGCTGGCCCGAAGACCTCGAAGCCAGCCGTGCCGCCTGGGCCAGGGTGCTGAAGGATCCCAAGAGCCTGACGAGCGAGACCGCGTACCAGCTGGCAGGAGCGTTGCAGCACCCCACCATCCGGGACTACATGATGGGAGACATCGTCCCGCACGCGCCCGAGCAGTTCACCTCCGTCATGCTTGGTGTGTTCCTCACCCGCCCGGACTGGGCCCGCGTGGACACGGCACAGGAAGTCGCGTTCGAGCTGATGAAAGCTACCCCGGAAGGCCAGCGCGCCCCCATGTTGTGCCTGATCGGCTGGCTCGAATGGCTCAAAGGACAGTCCAGTTTCGCTGCCCGGTACTTCAAGCTCGCGCTGGAGGACACCGCCGGGTATCGGCTGGCGGAACTGCTGGGCGAACTGGTCAACCGCGGCCTGCTGGCAGACTGCAGCCGCTACCCGAAAAAGGCCTATGACCGCCGCCTGAAGCGCTAGCTTCGACAGGGCCGGACTCCACTACAAGAGGGGTCCGGCCCTCCCCTCGCGGGATCTTCGCCAGGTGCGCGGCGGCCTCCCCCGCTTCGCTCCGCCGGCCGCGTAAACGCTGCGCGGGCGCCGCGACTTCCAGCCCGCGCGCAGGAACTGCCGATACTGTGAAAGGACACCGCAGTCCCGTACAGCCAAGGAGTCCCGAGTGGCAGATCAATTCCGCATGACCGAGGACGATACCGTTTCCCCGGACGCGAGCCCCCTTGAAGACATCCTGGAACTGAGCCTGCTCACCGCAGGCCCAGCTACTGGCCCGGTAGACCGGCCAAGGAAAGACCACCGACACTACGAGCTGTAACCGAAAGCAGCACTGAAGGCTGCACCACAGATTTCCTTATTGCCGAGGGAAATTCAGGAAGGCCGGCACGGACCGTGCCGGCCTTCCTTCATGCGCGCAGGCATGTAGCTGTAGACCGGGGGAGTGGGTTCGCCAGGGCTCACACCGATAAGGGCGTCCGCTGGCGCGGCCGGCTGCTGGGTCCAGGGGGCGCCGTCGCAGAGCTCCGGACCCCCTGGCCCTGTGTTGTCTGCGACGCTTTTTGGCTGCTGTCCTGACGGATTGTACGTGCCCGTTCCGGCCCCTCTAGCCCCTCCTGCGTCGGGGCCTGCGACCCGAAAAAGTCTTCTCCGGCGCTCCTTCGTCGCTTATTTCCTCCGAAGATTTTGCGGGTCTTGCCCTTACGGGTAGACGGGCCTGCACGGGCACAGCTCCGCAAGCTTCGCCAGCAGCCAAAAATCAATGGGGGGAGAGGGGGAGCTGGCCGGTCACCTGAGCCGCCCCACCCACCAACCCTTTCGGCAAAAAAGGAGCAACACCATGAACGACCGCATTGCACGCGCAGCCCTGACCCGCCTGTTCGAACCCAACGACACCGTTGGTCGGACCCTCGTGGGCAGGCTCGGCGCGTACGCCGCGCTGCGGCTCGCCACCGGCGCCCAACCCGCTCACACCCTTCCGGACGTGACGCCCGAGGAACTGTCCGACGCGCTGAAGCGCTGGGCGCCCCGCGTGCCGGATCTGGACCCGGAAAAGGACCTGGCCACCATCGAACGCCTGGGCGGCGGTTTCCTCATCCCCGGGGACGAGCACTGGCCCATAGGCCTGGACGACCTCCCGGACGCACCCTTCGGCCTCTGGTACCGGGGCAACATCGGGAACGGGATCCCCGACCCGTCCAACTGCGCGGCACTGGCCGGGTCACGGGACTGCACGAGCTACGGCGCGGCCGTCACCGGTGACATCGCCTACAGCCTGGCCCAGCGCGGAATCTGCGTCATCGCCGGCCTCGCCTACGGTATTGACGCGCACGCCCACCGCGCCGCACTTGCCGGAAGCACCGGAGAAAGCCCGGCCACCATCGCCGTCCTGGCCGGGGGACTGGACCGCGACTACCCATCAGGCAACGCCGACCTCGCCGCCGCCATCCGCGGCAACGGGCTCACCCTCTCCGAGCTGCCCCCAGGAGCCGCCCCTACCCGGGCAAGATTTTTGTACAGAAACCGCATCATTGCAGCCCTTGCCGGGGTGACGTGCGTCGTGGAGGCCCGCTGGCGCTCCGGCGCCCTGAATACCGCCCACCACGCCGAAACCATCGCCCGTCACGTCGCCGCAGTCCCCGGCAGCGTCCACAGCGCCAACTCCGCAGGGTGCCACCGGCTCCTGAAAGAAGGCGGCGCGGCACTGGTGACCGACGCGACTGAACTGAGCGAACTGCTCGCCAGCTAAACCCGCGGGTGGCCGGCCTTTCGGGGCCGGTCACCGCGGGCGGCCCGCCGTCGTGGCCGGCTTTCGCTGCTGGTTGGCGGCGGCGGACCGCCCATCCCGCAGCCGCCAGGTGCCGGGCGGCGGCCGCCGGCGGCAAGCCACAGGAGGCGGTGTCGTTGGGTTGTTCCTGGCTCGGGGAGGAAGGCAGGCTCGCAGGGCTCGCCCTGGTTTCCGCTGCGCTCCAACCAGTTGAAGGGCGTCCGCTGGCGCGGCCGGCTGTTGGGGCCAGGTGGCGCCGTCGCAGAGCTCCGGACCTCCTGGCCCTGTGTTGTCTGCGACGCTTTTTGGCTGCTGTCCTGTCGGATTGTACGTGTCCGCTCCGGCCCCTCTAGCCCCTCCGTCGTCGGGGCCTGTGGTGCAGGAAATGTCCCTGCGGCGCTCCTTCGTCGCTGATTTCCTCCGGGAATTTCCCGCCCCTTGCCCTGCGGGTAGACAGGCCTCCGTCGGCCACAGCTCCGCAAGCTTCGCCAGCAGCCAAAAATCAACGGGGGGAGAGGGGACGCTGGCCGGTCACCGTAGGTCGCCCCACCCACCAACCCTTTCGGCAAAAAAGGAGCAACACCATGAACGCAGCACCCACGCTTGAAATGCTCGACCCGGCCACCCTGACCGTCGACGTCAACGTCCGTAAGGACGCCGCCCTGACAGCCGATTTCATTGCCAGCATCAAAGAACATGGCGTGATGGAACCGGTGATCGCCCACCGCAAAGACGACGGGACCGTGCACGTGCTGATGGGCCAGCGCCGCACCCGCGCCGCCGTGGAAGCGCAGCGACCCCTGATCCCGGTGATGATCATCGAATCCCCGGAGGAAGCAGAGCGCATCGTGACGCAGGTGGTGGAGAACATTCAGCGCGCTGAACTGACCGAAGCGGACGAAGCCGACGCCTACCACCAGCTATCCCTGATCGGTGTCTCGGCGGCCGCGATCGCCAAGAAAACCGGGCGTACCAAGACAACGGTGGAGTCCGCATTGCAGGCCAAGTCCTCCGACGCGGGAGCCGCCGCCCTGGGCAAGGGATGGAGCATCGAGGAGGCACTGATCATCGCTGAGTTTGAGTCAGATGAAGAGGCCTCGGCCGAGCTCGAGTCGGTCATCATGGACGAACCTGACCAGCTTCTGCACGTCGCGCAGCAGCTGCGCGACCGGCGCGAAAGCACTGCCGCCCTCGCCGCGCTGATCGCCGAACTGGAAGCCCAGGGCAAGACCATCGTGGAGGACGCCGGACACTACGCCGACGACGACAACCTCTACGTCACCGCCGCCAAACGGGAGGACGGGGAACCGGCCACCGAGGACGACGCCAACGCCGTTCTGATCACCACGGACTACCGGGGCCAGCACCGGACCCACGCCGTGATCGCGGGGTGGAAGGACTCAGGCTTCGCCCCGAAATACGAACGCTACGACGGCGGCCGCCCAGCGCAGAAAGGCCCCATGACCGAGGAGCAAAAGGCGGAGCGCAAGACCCTGATTGAGAACAATAAAGCGATGCTGTCCGCGCAGGTGGTACGCCGTGAATTCGTGACCGGTCTGCTGGCGAAGAAGCAGGCACCCAAGGGCTGGCAGTACTTCACCGTCCACGCGATCACACACCACCCCGAAACGGCCAGCGGCTACGACGGCGAGGTGGCCGCTGGAATGGTCGGGGCGAAGGTTGACGAGGACAAGACTTGGGCGTGGAACCCGCTCCGGACGCACGTGGCGAAATCCACGGCACGGCCCGAGTTTTCGCTCATCGCGCTGGTCTGTGCGGGGTATGAGAAGACGATCGCGAAGGACGCGTGGCGTTCCCCGTCACAGACTCACAGGGACTACCTGAACCAACTGGTTCTTTGGGGGTACAAGCCCTCAACTGTGGAAGGGCTGATCATCGACAGCGGCACACCAGAGGGAGAAACCAAAGCGGCCTAAAGCCAACCCTTGCCGGGCGGGGAACATCTCCGCCCGGCAAGGCCAGTGCCGATCACCACGGCAGGGCCGGGAACCTCGCAAAAGTCGGGCGGTCCGCCGCCCGGAGCGAACCACGGCAGCCACTCACCAGCGGCGGACCGCCATTAGGCGCGGCCTGGCAGAAGCACACCAGGGGTGCCGCGCATACCATCGTCACGGGTACCTGGCGTCGTCCGGGGCGAGGTGTTAAAAGCCGCCGCCAACCGACGGGGTGCCTAACCAATGCACCCTTCATGGGTGCGCTAGAGTGAATGAAAGATTTCCTTTTGCCGAAGGACATAAAAGGACCGGAATGTTCCGGTCCTTTTTTGTGTGCAGCGACTTTTCAGGGGTGTCAGCGCGGCGGCCTGGGTTTCACAACAGCGTGGGTTTTAAGCTCACTGTTCGCTGAAGGATGTGCCGGATTCCTGGGCGGAATCCTGTTCGGATCCGGCGGAGCGCTTTGCCGTCCGCCGGCGCTTTACCGCAGATGGTTCAAGGCCAAGTTTCTTCAGTTCCTCCGCGCTCCATCCGTCCCGGGTGGCCTGCACGTAGGCGCGCTTGTCATCGCGTTCGGCCGCAACAAGCTGGTCCCGCAACTCGGTGATTCGCTGGCGGCTCTTCACCAGGGCAGTGACGGATTCAATGCGGGAGTCCAGCAGCGCGCGGGCCTGGTTTCGTGTCTGTTCAATGTCGAGGTTTGGCATGGATCCAGCCTAACGATCATCCCGACGCCGGCTTTGCCGGACGCGCCCATCCGGGCATGACATGTCCGAGGTAACCGGAGGGTCTTGCGCCAGGAGGTGGGCGTTCCGGGGATCGTTGAACCAGTCCCGCAGATAGTCGTCGGAGTAGCTGACGGTTCGTGCTGTGAACTGGAAGTATTCGGGGCCGACGCCGCGCCGCCGCCACTGCCGCAGCTGCGTCGGGGAGACTCCGTATTGCCTGGCCACTGTGGTAGGTGAGATGAGAGCCAAAACTGTACCTTTCGCTTGCCCTATGCCGCGTTCCTTTCGGCACGTTTGCCGAAACTTGGCCGGTGAAGGAATTGGCCAGTTGGAGCGGCCGGACCGTGGAATACCGGAGCGAAGCGAGGATATGCCGCGAAAGCCGGCTGTGGAGACTTGCCAAGGAAGGACCGGGCAGTAGCCTCAACCAGCCGAAACGGAACGACGCAGTCGTTTTGAACAAGTCAGACGCGCAGCGTCCTGCAGGGCAGTGCCCAGGAACCACCCCAAGCGCCAAATTCGGGCGCAGGCGATTTTCCGGAGCAAGCTAGGCGGTTATGTGCCATACCCGCGTGTTGATCCACGGCCTGCGGCCCTGGATGCGGCAGACTCGTGAGTGTGGCCCGGAGATTCCGGGGCGCTGCGCTGGGCATTGGGGGAGGGGACCGGGATGAGCGAAGAGCGGAAGTCTCCGCGCCGGTTCTCCCGTCGCCGCCGCGCGAACATTGACGGCGATACCCAGTACGTGAGGGTGTCGATGTCGGAGTTCGAGCGCGCGCAGTTGAAGGTGCTGGAGGAACGGACGGGCCGCAGCCCGTCGGAGATTCTGGTCAGTGCTGCCCTGTATGCGGAGAACTCCGAGTCGCTGGCTGAGCGTCGGGCGATGGCCGTGGAATTCATCGCGGCCCGCCGTTACCTTGCTGCCTTGTCGAACAACGTCAACCAGCTCGCCCGGCACGCGAACGCCACGGACGAATTCCCGGAAGCAGCGCGTACCGTGTTGACCCGGGTGCGGGCGGTCGCTGACCGGATCAATACGATGTTGGATTCGATGGTGCGCTGATGATTCCCAACATCACCAAGGGCACCCGCATGCAAGGGCTCATCGCGTACCTTGCCGGTCCCGGCCGGGCGAACGAACACACCGATCCGCACTTGGTCGCTGGCTCACCGTCGATCATGGCCTGGCACAACGATGACGAACTGAACGCCGACGCGGCGCAGGCCATTGCCAAGGAATTGGACCGGGCCAGAAGCGTCCTGGGCGTTGAGATTCCGGGCGGCCATGTCTGGCACTGCTCACTGTCGCTGCGCGGCGAGGAGGGCGACCTGACCGACCAGAAGTGGGCTGACATTGCGCAGGACTTCATGGACGAGATGGGGTTCACTGAAGCCAGCGGCCGGGCGCCGGCCCAGTGGGTGGCGATCCGTCACGGCCACAGCAAAGCCGGAAACGACCACATCCATATTGCCGCGTCCATGGTCCGCGAGGACGGCACGAAGTGGAGCAGCTGGCGGGACTTCCCCCGCGCACAACAGGCCGCCCGGGAGCTTGAGAAGAAGTACGGCCTGGAAGAACTTTCACCCACGCATTCCACCCGTGGCCTCCGGCCGGGAGAACGTGAAGCATCCGAGCGGCGGGGAGCACCGGAACCGGAACGCCGGTCCCTTGAACGTAAAGTCCGTGCCTGTGCGACGTCCGCCCAGGATGAGGCCGAATTCATCCGTCGCCTTCGCCGTACGGGCGCCCTGGTCAGGCCGCGGTACGCGTCCGGACGTGACGACGTCGTGGTCGGCTACAGCGTGGCAGAACGTCCCCCCAAAGGTGGCCGGCCTGTTTGGTTTGGCGGCGGTCACCTCGCCAAAGACCTTGCCCTGCCCAAGCTCCGTGCCGAGTGGCCTGACAGCCCCCAAGGTGCCGCCGAGGCGGTCGCAGAATGGCATGCAGCTGCACGTGGACGCCGCCCGGTCACGATCGGCCGTGAAGCCCACGAACCGGACCCGCAAATGTGGGAGCAGTACAGCGACGAAGTTGCCAGGCTCCGCGAAACGCTGCGCTCCGTCCCGCTGGACGATCACGCGACCTGGGCGCACGTTGCACGCGAGACATCCGGCGCCTTCGCAGCCTGGTCCACGGCAACCGAGGCAACGCCCGGACCACTCGCAGCAGCAGCCGACGAGCTGTCAAAGACAGCACAACTGCGGCGCTACCCAGTCCGCCCCATCCGCAGCGCAGGCCCATCTGCGCGCGGAGCCTCGCTCATGCTCATGGCAGCTTCGATGGGCGGCACCGGAACCGCCGCGCAGGCAATCATGCTGCGCCAGCTGCTCAACGTCGCAAAGGCCGTTCACGACATGCACAAGGCCTCAAATGATCTGCGCAGAGCACGCCAGATTAGCCACATGGTGAAGCACCAACTGAGCCAGGTCGCTGCCGCACTACCCAGCGTCCCAGCGACAACGCCCACAGCGGATAGCGAAGCGGCGGCCGCGGTGCGCGCGAGTGCAGCCGGGCAGGTTGCCGGTCGGTCCGCGGGCTCCGTGCTGCCGCCGAAATACGTGCAGGTACGCACCCACGTGAGCACCCAAAGCGGGAGTGCCCGCCCAGACGTTGAGAGATAACACCAAGGAGGGGAACCATTGAGCGAATCTGACGGCATTGATGAGGCTCTTGAGGGAATGTCGCGCGTTGCGCTGACCGTCGCTGGTCGGCTCGGTGAGCAGCTTGCCAGGGCACGCGAGCAAGAGTTGCGCCGCGCCCAAGCGGCCGAGGAACAACAGGGCCGCGAACTGCAGGCCCGGTTCGATGCGGAGCGGGCAGCTGCCCGTGCACAGCTCGCCCCGGTCATGGACGACCGGTGGTGGGATACAGCCAGCGGCCGCGACGTCGAAAGAGTCCATGAGGCGGCCACCGCGTGGAAGGACCACGACCCGGCGGCGCGCGACGCGGCCGAAGTGATCCGTGACCAGGTGCAGCGCCGCTACGGCTTGGACGTGGACAACCTCGGTGCCAATGAAGCAACGGTGGCGGAGGCCCTGGCTAAAGCCGAGCGGGACCGCGAACAGGCAGAACAGGAACGCCGTGCCGGCCGTGATGACAACGCCGAAGCTGTGCAATTGCTGGCCGAGGCCGACCGGGAAGACAGGAAACGCGCGGAGGCCGTTGATCAGCCCTCAAAGGAGGACTTGGACGAAGCACTGGACTGGCTCCGGGAGACCAAACCCATCGAGGCGCACAACTGGGAACAGCGGCACAATTTTGCAGACAGCGTAGCCGAGGAGACGGACATGGAGAGGCGGCTGATCACAGACTGGACAGCTGCTCGTGCCGATCACCGCCCAGAGCAGTTGCGTGGCGAAGCAGGGGCCAATTACGACTCAGCCGAGCGACGACAGGAACTGGCGGCCAGCCTCGAAGGGGTTGCCGATCGTGAGGCTGTACAAGCACGGCTCAATTCCGATCAAGACCAGGCCACACCGCCCAGCGCAGCCGTAGGCAAGGGATCAAGGCCTGCAAAGGCCCGCAAGACGCGCGGAGCCAACGGCCTGACAAAGCTCCTTCAAAAGGGCATGAGCCGGTAAGCCCTGCAGGCCGTCCAGCCCAGGAAATCTCACGGGTTGGCCGGGGCCCGGAAATTGGCCCCGGCTGGGTGCTGCTCACATTAGGATGTCCGGGTGACCGCTGAACACGACAAGCGCCGCTTTCTGACCATCGAGCAGGTCGCCGAAGAACTGAACTGCAAAAGCAGCCTCATCCGGAACCTCATTCATACTGGAGAGCTTCGCGCTTTTCAGGTTGGAGCGAGGGGGCTCTGGCGCGTCGGCCGCCAGGATCTCGAGGACTATATCGCAGATGCATACCGGCGCGCCGCTGAGCGGATCGCCGCGGGCGAACTGGCGGACGACGTGCCGGAAGGGGAATAGGGACGCTGAAGGGGCGGAAACCCTTGTGCTCCGGGGCGGTCCGGCGTCGCTCCAAGCGTCCTACGCTGGCATGCGCTCATCCGCGGATACAGCCTCCCAGCGTTTCTTGGCACCCTGCCGGCTGATCCCGAAAGCCCTGCCGATCTTTTCCCAAGAGACGCCCCCGCCCTTGCGGTGGCCACGGCTTCATCGAGCTGGGCCTCCAGCTCCTTGAGGCTCCCGTCCAAGGGTGCGGATGCCGATGCAGCGACACGTTCCGGGGGCGAAATGGCGGTGGCCAGGACAAATCATCTCCGGGGCACAGTCAGACCCGATCCGTAGTAGTAGTAGGAAGCGTGTACTACTACTCCTACTCTTTTCGTGGACGAGCCTTGAGGGATCCCGCTACCCAGCCCCTCTGGCCTGGGGGCCTACCCGCCACGTGTGGACGGGGGCCGCGGGCCCGGGACGGCGCGGTATTGCCGGTTAGTAGTAGTAGGAGTAATTTTGTTACTACTCCTACTACTTCTTTGAGGGATCGTGAATGAGCTCGAGTGCTAAAGACCGGGTTTTTGCTGCTGCTGAGCAGATCAGCGCCGAGCGGCGCCCGACGGTGTCCACTGTTCGATCTGCTGCCGGCGTTAGTAACGCCGACGCCACCCGTTATCTGAAGGAGTGGGCCGAGGAGAAGCAGTCCGCAGGAGGTCAGGTCGCGGCGACCCCGCCGGCCATCCTCGAGCAGGCGGCGCGTCTGGCCGGGGCTGTTTGGGCGGAAGCGTCCACCGTTGCGAACGAGCGCCACGCCGCCAGCGGCGAGCTGTGGGCCCGGGAGAAAAAGGAGCTGAATGAAGAGGTCGCCGAGCTTGTTGCCGACCTCGACAAAGTGACGGCCGAAAAGGAGTCCGCTGTCTCCGAGCTGTTGGCCAAAATAGAGGAGCTGGAGCGCCAGCTAAGCACCAATGCCGAGCAGTTAGAACAGGCCCGCTCAGCCGGCCAGGAAGCAACGGCCGAAGCTGCGGCAGCAGCAACCCGGGCGGCCGCCGCGCAGGCCCGCGCGGACGCGCTCCAGGAAGCCCATGACGCGCTGCTGCAGCGCATTACCCCCGAGCAGCCTCAGAGTGGCGAAGAACCTGATGCCTGATCTAGCCGGGACCCCTCTGCCAACGGCCGGCAGTCCTGCAGCCGTCAGAGGACGCTGGGCGCCTGTCGGGCGGCGTTCGGAAGATTTCTTGGTTTCAGGAGCGGGCTCCGAGGACCGGTAGATCGTACAGTTCTGCTACGCGGTGGAAGTCGGGGTCCGGTCCGACATTTTCGGAGGTCAGTTGCAGCAGGCCGTTGCGGCCGGGGGAGAGGCCTTCGTCAGCCCGTCGGTCCCAGTAGGCCCAGCACCTTCCAGTCAGTGTTTTTGATGGGTAGCTGATCCCCAGTGGTTCTGAGCCATCGTCTAACACCGTTCCGCGGATGACGTGGGCGAGCAGGGTTGTCAGGTCACGGTCGTCTCCGGTGAGGGAGCCGGCCGTGAGGAGCTGGAGGCGTTCGGTCAGTCCTGCCGTGGTTGGTGTCAGGGCTTCGAGGGCCCGGAGGGTGGCGGCGTCGTCGATCTGAACCCACCACCCCTGACCAGGGTGGCGAATTTCGTAGATCGAACGGTCCATTTGCCAGTCCACAGAGATGGCCCAGGGGACGTCGATCCCGTTCTCCTCGGCTTGGGTCCGGACACTGGTGATGTAGTCCTCGACCGTCCATCCGATGGATTCCGCGGCCTTGGCTACGGACGCGCGCTGCTGCCGGAAGCCGAGCAATACCTCGGCGTAGGCGCACTGGCGGGAGTCGGCGAGGTAGATCGTTGAGCCTATGCTGTCGTATCGGCCCCGGGAATCGCTGGTCGCGGCTGTTCCGATGGGCATCGGGCCAACGATGGAATTTTTCCTGACCGACAGCGCGCCGTAGCGGTCCTTCGCCACCCTGAACGAAATCTGGCCGGCGGCCTGGACAAGGGTGAGTCCCGTCGAGGCGCACCGGCGCCCCTTGGCGGTCGTGATCATGCGGCGTAGGTGTCATTCACGAATGCTTCGGCGGCTCCCAAAACCTCCCGGGAACGCAGCTGCTGGATGTAAAGGACAGGAAGTTCCTCGTCCAGGCGCGGGTTGGCGCCCATCAGCCAGGCCAACGCGACATGCTTTCCTTCAGCGAGCTCAAGGGTTTTCCAGACGCGATGACCCAGGCGCAGGCGGGACTCGACTTCCGGGCGGGGCTCCGGGCCGTCAGGCTTGGCCCAGCGGAACGGAGACGTGCGGTCCTTCACGCCGGCCATGGTCTGGACGACCGTCGTACCGAGATTCTCATTGAGTTCGCGCACAAGGTCGTGAATGTTCATCCGGGTGGTCCCCAGATGAATGTCATGCCGGGTCGTTGCTTCCATGTCTCAATCGTCGCAGGCTTGCAAAAGTAAAACAACCGAAATGCAACACAAACGCGCGAAATGTCGGCTCGTCGAGTGGAGGGCTGACGTTCAGGGGGAGTTTCGCACCGCTCTTGGCGCGTGCTCGGATGGCGCAGCAAGCGCGGTAGATGTAACCTGAAGATGAGAGATTAGTTGAACATTAAAGCAAGTGACTTTACATAATCTCCATTATCGGCTCTTTAGAACAGGCGGGGGAGCGCCCGCAAGAGGGGCTGCGTATGCCGCGTTTGTGTCGCTTGCCACTTGTTGGCGAATTGCCAATTCATCTGGCGAATCTCGTCAGCTATCTGACGAATCGTCCCCTCGGGCTACTCGAAGGCGGCGCAACAGCCGGCGGCACGCTGAATCACGCCGCGATTGACCCTGAACAACTCCAGGAAACCAGCTTCTCGCCAAGAATCCTGTCAACGAAACTGACCCATAAGGTGCAGCCCGTCCTTGCACTGACTGCAAACTAACGTTGTCAATTTCGCCAACTACCGTGGCAAGCCACACGCGTGAGGGCTCGTGACTGGGGGAGTTTACAGATCCTCACGTGAAGGTCTGAACGGATTGGAGTGGCAACTCGGCAACGGCAAATTGCCGCGGGGCTGAACCATTACTGTTGTACTGCCCTTTGCTGGTTCAGGACTGACTTGTTCAAGGCAATGTAATTGAGTCCGTCTTCCATCTTCGAATGCCAACTCATCGTTGCTGCCCGTAGGTCAGCGGCATCGATAGCTTCGAAGATCGCGGTGTTTTGTTCCAGGATTTTCTTGGGCGAGAAGGCATATCTCGCCCCGAGGACAGCGAAGTGCATAAACGCCTGCTTTGTGAGCGTCTCCATCATCGCCGGTATCCGGTTTAAGCCGGAGGATTCGAACAGGGTGATTTGAAAATCCATATCCAGATGGTGGGCCCTCACCACGTCATTTTGGCGAACACTCTCCTCCAGGTCTTCGAGGTGTTTCTTGACCCGCGAACGCGCCGCCGGACTCCAGCGGCTGGCAGCTCGGACGGCGATGGTACCCAGGGCGCGGCGGGCCATGTAAGTCTCCGAGACGTCGTCCCAAGTGGGAACCCGAACTACGACCGAGTCGGACCTGGTTGCAGTTATCAGGCCGTCGTCAGTGAGTGCCCGGATGGCGGACCGGACTTCCCTTATAGTGGCCCCCAGCAAACGGCTGAGTTGCCCCAACGAAATTTCGCTTTCTCCCGAAAATGTTCCGTCCACCAGCCCCTGGCGGATCACCGCTAGGATGTCCTCCGCCAACGCATTCCAAGGCTCAGCCACGTCCATCAAACGCGCCCCCGGAGCTGCTGTATTCTTCCGGTCGACGCTCCACGAGAAGGGAGGCCTCCCACCGTGGTACCAACGGCGGATGCGCCATTCCAGATCCGCCAGATGCTCTCCCGCCGGAACTTCCGGCAACATGTCCAGCGCTGCGGCGAGCCTCTGCCATTGCCAGGCATCCGGGATACGCACTGCCGGTTCCACTTCCGGAGGAACTGGAAACTCACCGCTCACCAATATTATGGCTTGGTCGAGGGCGTAGCCGTTAGAGGCCAGCGAGGCCCACAACTGTCTGTCCTGTCCGCCTGCCTCATGGTCCCGCGGCGAGCTCCTTAGTAGGTCGGCAGCCAGCATCGCACGCACCCGTCTTCTGCTGGTCGTAGAGAGCCCTGCCGGATACCGGATACGCGCAAAGCGGACTGGGTTCAAGACCAAGCACGACCCGGTAGGTCCCACCGCGAAGCCAACTGGGACCATATGGCGATCGCGGAGCAAAGCGCTAATTGGCACAACCGAATCGTCGGGTACCGAAAATTCCCGCCACGTCCGGACCACGAACGATTGGCTCACGCCCACGGCCTCAGTCACCTGACGGCTGGAGCTTTTCGTCGCTTGCATCCAGATTGGCGCCGTCAGGACAGCACGTTTGAGCTCCGCGCGGTCCCGTGCACTCGTCATAGGGGAAGTCTAGGTTGTAACTAGGGGTGACTCAAAGACTCGAAAAGAAGCTGTTTGTCTTCCAGGTATTCACAAGGTTGAAAGGTCTGCGAATCATGGAAACCGATGATCCGGCAAAACGAGCTCCGGACCACCAAGCACTTCCTAAGGAGAAGGAGAAAAAATGTACGATGTCGCCGTCGTTGGCGGAGGTCCCGCAGGTCTGGCAGCTGCCTACAACCTCGAGCGCGCAGGCCTGAAAGTAGTGCTGCTGGAGGAGACAGGCCGACTGGGCGGCCGCGCCAAGACTGTGGACATCAACGGGGAACCAGTGAACATGGGCGCCATGTTCGTCTACACGGGTACAGCGTCGCATCAACTAGCTACGGAACTGGACATCCCCTTGGTTCCGTTCGAACCCGCCACTTTTGGCATCCACGTCAACGGTGAGACTGTCGTGTCAGAGCAGAACGGTCGCCTGGTGGAGCAACTCCCGCTTTCGGAGGAATCGCGCAACGGCCTGCGGCAGTTCATCGAACGGGCAAGCTCGGAATACTTTGAGAACACCGTGGACGGACAGCTGCGTCCTTCCTCGCCCGGCTTCGGAGAGGAATCCCGGCTCAGTGGCCTCCCGAAGGACGTGCAAGAGGTCCTTACCGCCGCCATCAGGGGCGGGTCCGTTGCTCCGCCGTCGGAACTTAGTGCCACCTACGCACTGCGCTACTTTGGCAGCTATTTGGTCCACGAGAAGAAGAACAGGATGGTCTCCCTTGGAGGCATGCAGGCAATCCCAACTGCATTGGCGAATTCCCTTCGCAGCACGGACGTACGCATGCGGCACCGTGTTGATTCAGTCACCCGGGATGTCGACGGATCCTGGGTACTCAGCGTCGACGTTGCCCAGACCGAAGGCAACCAAGCCTCAGCGGCGTCTGGCCATCTCGCCGCCAAACACGTCATTCTCGCGGTTCCGGCGCCCAGAATCGCAAGCATAGTGGAGTTACCCGAATGGAAACTCGATGCCCTGAACGCAGTGCACACCCCGGGCTCAACCGAGCTCGGAGTGGTGGTGGACATCAACTCTGCCGAGCTTGCCCACATTGACAACTGGGCTTTCATTGCCGCCGCCGGCCGGGTCTTCGACGTCGTGATCAACCCCAGGCCCGGCCGCAAGGAGGGCACGGCGCAGTTCGTCTGCTACGGAAACACCGCTGGCTACCTCAAGGAAGCCAATGACCCTTCTTCCGGCGTGCTCGAACAGTGGATCGAGGAGTTCCTGGTAGTAGCACCGCAGTTGCGGGGACACGTCATCGGGGCAGCGATCCAGTCGTGGGAGCACTGCTTCTCGCTGCTGACCCCAACCCGGGCCGCGGCACTTCCTGCCCTCCAGGCACCCGTTAACGGGACCCTGCACTTCGCCGGCGACTACTCCTCCGAGACAGCAGGAACGCATGGGGCCTACGCCGAGGCTAAGCGGGTCAGTACGGCCATTTTGAGCCAGGTTTCTGCACCCGTTTCGTGATCCTGAATCTTCCGCAGAACTTATCTCACAGAATCATTCACGTCCTCCTGATGTGGAATTGCCTCCGACGGTCTCTGATGGTTTTCAGAGACAAACCCCAATTCTTTGTGTTCCGGGTGAACCTGGAGGTTTGTCCCTGCTTGATTAACGGGGTAAGTCCTTTGGGACATTCGAGCCCGTCGGCATAACATGCCGGCGGGCTTTGTTTGATGTGTCTCCGATACCCTGCACGTAGGCGAAGGCCGTGCTGCCGATCATCCGGAAACTGCGGCAAATTTGCTTCCCAGCGGTTGCTTTGAGGTCCTCGGGGCACTGGGCAAGGTCGACCGGGCACACGTCCAGGAGACCTGGCCAATCGCCTGAGCTTCTTCAGTTCAAAACCCGGTACATCGGGACTGCCCCGGGTTTCGTTGACTCTCGGGGTTGATAGTTTTTAGGCGGCTTGAAGGCCGGTTTCGATTGTCTCAAACTCTATGGGCGTGAGACGACCGGGCTGCGTTGGCGGCGCCGGCGGTGGTAGGTTTTCTCGATCCAGGTCACGATCGCCAAACGCAGTTCCCGTCGCGAGGCCCACCGTTGTCGGTCCAGCACGTTCTTCTGCAGCAGGGCAAAGAATGACTCCATGGCGGCGTTGTCGCCGCACGCCCCGACGCGGCCCATGGACCCGGTCAATCCGTGGCTTTTGAGCGTCCTAACGAACCAGTGGAGCGGAACTGGGATCCGCGGTCCGAATGCACCACAGTCCCTTCCGGTAACCTCAACGCCGCCGCGTTACGCAGCGCAGCGACCGCCAGCGCCGCCTTCATTCGGGAATCAATGGAATAGCCAGCGATCCTGTTCGAATAGACGTCCTTGATCGCGCACAGGTACAGCTTGCCCTCGTCGGTCCGGTGCTCGGTAATGTCTGTGAGCCAAAGCCTGTTCGGCGCGGCGGCGGTGAAGTCCCGGCCGACGAGGTCGTCGTGGACTGGCGGGCCTGCTTTACGGTTCAGGCCCCGCTTCTTGGCGAAGACGGACCAGATCCGCTGGCTGCTGCACAGCCGCTGCACCCGGTTCTCCCCGGCTCTAATGCCCTGGGCCGGCAGTTCATCGGCGATGAACCGGTACCCGAAGGCCGGGTCGTCGCGGTGGATGTCCAGGGCTGCGTTGATCAGGTGCGCATCCCCCCTGTCCCGGTCGGAGACGGGGTTGGCCTTCCACTTGTAGAACGCCTGCTTGGAGAAGCCAAGGACCCGGCAGGTCACCGCCACGGGGATTCCGTCGGCGGCAAGGTCAAGGACCAGCGGGAAGCTCATTTTGGGGGCAGCTCCCTGGCGAAGAACGCCGCAGCCGGGCGCAGGATCTCGTTCTCCTGTTCAAGAAGACGGATCCGCTTCTTTGCCTCCCGCAACTCTACGGTTTCCTTCTCGGTGACGCCGGGACTGACGCCGTCCTCGATATCGGCTTTCTTCAGCCAGTTATGCAGAGTGGCCTCAGAGATCCCGAAGTCCTTGGCGATCTGCGCCAGCGGGGCTTCATGCTTCCGAGCGACCGCAACGACATCGCGGCGGAACTCGGCGGGGTAGGGCTTGGGCACAGGAACATCCTTCCCGCAAGGACAGAATCCTCACAAGTCAGGAGTCAACCAAACCGAGGGCAGTCCCATCCGCTAGGAGAAGATTCAGTGTGCCCTTTGTCGGGTGCCGCGTCACCCGCCCTCCTTGCCATCGCCAATGGTGCTGGCATAGAACATCTTCACGTTCGGCCGCCGTCGCCTACAAACCGTGGAACCGTCGCGATTGCACCTTGGCCTGAAATGCTTGCTCTTTAGGTTGCTCTACAGCAGATCCAATTCCTGTATGAGTCCGTATTCAACGCCGGCGCTGAGGGTGGCAGTGAATGATCTGAAGCTGTGTCTGGTGACGAGAATGCCGCAATCTGTTGCTTGCTCGCTGAGCTGTCGGGTGGCCTTCTCCAGTTGGCGATCTCGGGATGCGCGGTCCTCAACTTCAATGATGATCGTGTCGTAGGTCAACATATTGGTCTCCATCCTGCGATGTTTGTGGGGGCTGCCAGCCTTTGTATGGTGTTCACACTCGGTCAGGCTGGTTGGACACCAGCTGTTCGACGGTCCGAAGCCTCGTGGCGCCGGCTGCGTTAGGGGGTATGCGCCGCAATGGAAGCGAGATCTGGGCCTCGTTCCAAGCTCACGCGATGGTCGGCGCGGCGTCGTAGGTGACCCAGTGCGTACGGGTTGCGACCTGGTCGTAGAGCGCCCTGGCTTGGTGGTTGTCGTTCGCGGTGATCCACCGTACAACTGAGCCCCCGTCTGCCCCTGCGATTTCGGTGAGACGGTGAATCACTGCACGGGCGGCCCCTTTGCCTCGGGCTTGGGGCGCGGTGAAAAGGTCATCCAGCCAGATACCGACAGTGCCGCTGGAGGGACGGGAGAACCGACGGTAGTGGCCAATCGCCACGATACCCTCTGCGGATTCGGCAACAAGAGCCTGGCATTCGTGCGTGGGATCCAAGAGCCATTCCCACACGTGCGAGACTACTTCTTCGGATTCTTCCAAGCGGTAAAAGTCACGGTAACCGCGGAAAAGCTCGCGCCACCGAGGTTCGTCAGAGGGATGGAGCGGACGTACGGAAACGCCAGGGGTTTGAGTCATGATCTGGTACAAATCCTTCTGTACGGTTGCTGGCTTTGAACTCGGCAAGAGTCATCACCTCAGCGAACTTGGCCTTTCGCAACTCACGTTAGAGGAGGGATTGAGTGGCTGAGAATCGTACCGTTGACCCAATTTGGCGATTGTTCTAGTAGAGCAGTACTAGAACACAACCATGCGTTGCTGTCGGCCAGGAGGCAAAGTCTTGATTGCCCGGCTGGCTCCTGAGCAGCCGGGCAGTCGGGTAAGCATCTGTTTGTGGTGTAGCTCGGAGGGAAGCCCTGAATCTGGATGTGTGGCTGAAGAAGGCGAATGTGTCCAGGCCTTTGAGGCCTGCATTCGCGACACACTCATCCCCTTGGACAAATATTGGCGAAACTTCATACTAAGGACCGAATGACTCGGGGGTCGCCTACTTATAGGCTTCGTATGCCGCAATCCCAACTAAGAGAAAATACGGTGCAAGATGACCAGGGCAGTCTACTCCGACCCGCAATTCGTCAACGGCGAAGTGTCGTTCTGGATGCGCAACCTCGGTATGCCCGAGAGGCGTCCAGCACTGACGGGCGATGTGACAGTCGATGTCGCCATCGTCGGCGGAGGACTTACCGGGCTATGGACCGCGTACTATCTGAAGCAGGCACAACCCGGCCTGACCGTTGCCATCATCGAGCGAGAGTTTGCGGGCTTCGGAGCGTCTGGACGTAATGGCGGCTGGATGAGTGCAGAGCCGGCCGGGCAATTCCGGCGCTACGCGAAATCGCGCGGAGTCCAAGCCGCCCGCAACCTTCAAACAGCGATGTTCGGGGCGGTAAGCGAGTCCGTGAACGTGGCGCGCCGAGAGGGCTTCGACGACGACCTAGCGCATGACGGGCTGATCCATGTCGCTACCAACGCCGCCCAGCTATCACGCATCCGCCATCACGTCGCCGAAATGAGAGAGCAAGGCTGGGGCGCCGATGACGTGTTCGAACTCAGCCCTGCAGAACTCGGCCAACGGGTACGTGTCCAAGGCGTTCAGGGAGGTTATTGGACACCCCATTGCGCGCGTGTCCACCCTGCCAAGTACACCCAAGGCCTCGCCCGGGTGGTCGAAGGGCTGGGCGTCACAATCTATGAGTCAACGACGGCTCTTAGCGTATCCCCACGCCGGGTAACCACCGACCGAGGAGTGGTCACCGCCAAGTTCGTCGTTGAGGCGCTTGAAGGTTACACACTGTCCTTGAAGGGCAAGGCGCGCAAACTGCTGCCGATGAACAGCAGCATGGTCATCACTGAGCCGCTCTCCCGTGCACAACTTGACGGCGTAGGCTGGCACGGCGGTGAGCTGGTCGGCGATGCAGCGCACAGCTTCACTTATATGCACCGCACCCAGGATGGCCGGATCGCGATCGGTGGCCGGGGCGTGCCGTACAACTTCCGATCCAGTTTCGACCGTGATGGGCGCACCGCCGACTCCGCAGTTCTGCAGCTGAAGCAACGCCTGACCGAACTCTTCCCCGCCCTTGGCGATGTGCGCCTTGAGCAGTCGTGGTCGGGGGTGCTCGGAGCACCGCGCGATTGGTGCGCCTCCGTCAACTTCGATCCGACCACCGGAATTCTCAGCGCCGGCGGCTATGTCGGGCACGGCCTCTCGGGTACAAACCTCGCTGCCCGCACCCTACGCGATCTGATCCTTGGCGAGGATACCCCGCTCACCCGACTACCGTGGGTCGGCCGGCAGGCCCGCAACTGGGAGATCGAGCCCGTTCGATGGATCGGGGCCACGGCCCTGTACGCGGCGTACCGATACGCGGACCGCCGAGAGTATGCGACAAACCAGCCCGCCACGCACTGGTCAGCCCGCGCTGCGAACCTGGTAAGCGGACGTTAGTTCTCAAACAAAGAGGGATCACAACCCATGCTCAAACAAAGCGAACAGGAACTGCTCGACCGCGTGGAGTCAGGACTCGGCATCGGAGGCGAGTGGCGCGTATCAACCTCGGGAATGACTCTCGACGTCCAGGACCCTTCGAGCGGCGAGGTTATCAAGTCCATTGCGGACGCCACGGTCGAGGATGCCATGAGTGCGCTGGACGCCGCCGTAGCGGCCCAGGAAGCGTGGGCCAACACTCCCACCCGTGAACGCTCAGACATCCTTCGTCGCGCCTTCAACCTGCTGATGCAGCGCAAGGAGGACTTCGCACTGCTCATGAGCATGGAAATGGGCAAGCCGATCGCCGAAGCCCGCAGTGAGGTGGACTACGGCGGGGAATTCCTGCGCTGGTTCTCTGAGGAGGCAGTGCGCGTACGAGGCGACTACCGCCCAAACCCTCAAGGCACCGGCATGATGGTGGTGTCGCACCTCCCTGTGGGACCCACGTACTTCATCACACCGTGGAACTTTCCCCTTGCAATGGCCACCCGGAAAATCGCCCCCGCGCTTGCAGCCGGGTGCACTGTGGTCATCAAACCAGCGGAACTCACACCACTGACCACTATCTTCTTCGTGCAGTTGCTCGCAGAGGCTGGGGTGCCGGCAGGAGTCGTTAACGTGGTGCCAACCTCAAAGCCCGGCGATCAGTCCAGCGCCCTGCTCTCGGATCCCCGCCTGCGTAAATTGAGCTTCACGGGATCAACAGCAGTCGGCGTGAAGTTGATGGCAATCGCGGCTCAAAACGTGTTGCGCACCTCGATGGAGCTCGGGGGCAATGCTCCCTTCATCGTGTTCGAGGACGCCGATCTCGAGCGTGCGATCGAGGGAGTGATGTTGGCCAAGTTCCGCAATATAGGTCAGGCCTGCACCGCAGCAAACCGCGTCATCGTGCACGAGTCCGTGGCCGACGAGTTCGTCCGACGCGTCAGCGAACGCGTCGCTACGATGTCAATCGGCCGGGGAGCCGAAGAAGGCAATGACATCGGTGCCCTTGTCAACACTAAAGCAGTTGAGAATATCGCCCGCCTCGTGGAGGATGCGGTGGAGAAGGGGGCGACGATCGCAACCGGCGGAGAAGCAATCGCCGGACCTGGAAACTTCTACAAGCCGACTGTTATTGACAGGCTAAACCCACGGGCCGCGATGATGCACGAGGAAATCTTTGGGCCGGTCCTCGGAGTCATCCGCTTCTCCACGGAGGACGAAGCGGTACAAATCGCCAACAACACCAAGTACGGTCTGGTCAGCTACGTGTTTACCGAAAACATCCACCGGGGTCACCGGATGATCGCGAAGCTCGAGACGGGGATGATGGGCCTCAACACAGGCGCCATATCGAACGCCGCGGCACCGTTCGGGGGCCTCAAACAATCAGGCATAGGCCGAGAGGGCGGGTTCGAAGGAATTCACGAATTCCTTGCCACAAAATACACACTGCTCCCCCGCTAGGAACAAGTCACAATTCCCTTTCAAACCAGAGGACAAGAAGTGACAGCGACAGAATGCACCGCTCTCAATGCCGAGCATGTGAGGTGGCCAGAGCTAGCTCCAGTACCAGCCGAACGTGTCCTTACCGGGTCTCCAGCGACTTCTACAGTGTTCCTGGCTGACTCCAGGGGGTACCAATTAGGCCTGTGGAAAGTAACCCCTGGCACCTTCACCACAGACCACACCGGTTACATCGAGTTCATCCACATCGTCGAGGGTCTTGGCCGGTTAGTCAGCGAAACCGGCTCGGTTACCGAGTTGCAGCCAGGTACCACTACCCTCATGCCACCCGGCTGGAAAGGCCGCTGGGAGGTGGACACAACTCTGACGAAGGTCTTCACCATCATTCAGCACTAGCCTTGTGGTTTGCAGTAACTGATTGAGTCACGTCGCACTGGCACCGCTTGGGGACGGGCCAACGTATAGCATAGGCTTGCCGCGACCCTACCGGGGTCGTTTACCGCGCAAATTCCCCGCCCAACTCTTAGAACGCGCGCTACCCGACTAGTAAAATAGAAGATAGCCATGGACGCACTAGGTAACCCTGTCGCCCAGGGTCCGAAACCGGAGGAATCGCTTGACTTTCGGGTCCTCCAGAATGGCTCATTGGCGGCTTTCGACGACGCCGTGGTCGATCCGCTGCTGCGGGACCTGGCGTTAGGCTTCCTTGCCGAGAACCTATCCCACGTCGAGTTCATCTGGACGCGAGGGACTGTTCCCGTGATTGTGAAAATCGAACGAACGCACCGCATGGGACGCCCCGTTGCACACGTCAGAGGGACCAGCTGCCCAGCCCTTCCTTTTGGAACGACGCTGCGAGAGCTGGATGTCGTGACCCTTTTGGTCGCCGGCCTCACCAATACCCAGATTGCCACTGCCCTGAATCTCAGTGTGCGAACGGTGACAACCCATATCGACCGCCTGATGCGGAAATTCAACGCCTCCAATCGAGCCACGGTGGCAACCATCGCCCTCGACCAAGGTCTAATCGTGTTGCCCTTTCCTGCGGAAGCGGAAAACCTCGAGCAACTTACCGTTGGCCGGATGCTGAGGTCAGCTGGAGCCCGCAACGCACACGGGTCATTAACCGCCCCCACATTCCCCTCCGGCGATCCGATTCGGATCGGTGCCCTTATCCCATCTGTCGGCAGGGGACGGGCTGACGCGGTGGAAATGCTTAACGGCGCGACACAGGCCATCGAGGAAATCAACTCACGAGGCGGGGTTCATGGCCGACTGCTTTCCATGGAAGTCGCCCACGTCGACGCTGACGATGCGGCGAGTACGCGTGCTGCGCTGTCCAGGCTTTTGCCGACGCGACCGGTTGCCATCACCTCTGGATATCTCGCCGGACAGTCCGAGGCGATGGATGCAGCAGCCGTAAACGGAATACCTTTCCTTCATTCATCAGCGTCGTCTGTGCTCGGTCATATCGTCTCTGCGGACACCAAACGCTATCGGAACACTTTCCAGTTCAGCCCTGATGACCAGGATTATGCGCCTACTTACGTATCGTTCCTTAACGGGCTGCGGGAATCAGGGCGCTGGTTTCCGGCGACCAACCGCATAGCAGTTGTTATTCAGTCGCGATGGGACATCGTCGATCTCGGGATCGATGCTGCCACTAAGGATGCCGCAGCGCTGGGCTGGGAACTGCTTACGATAACGGCATCAGATCGAAGAGATCATGGATCGGCGTGGCTGGAAGCAGCCCGGATGGTGCGTCGTGCTGGAGCGTCCGCTGTCATGATCGGGAGCTACTTCCCCGCTGATCATTTCCAATTGATTAGGGAGTACCTTTCCGCGCCGGGTGAGGCGCTGCTCTACTCAACCTATGCCCCATCCGTCTTTAATTTCCGTGCCCGCATTGGCCATATTGGCGAGGGGCTGATCTGGGCGACGACCACCGGAACCTACTCCGACCAACTGGGGAATTCGTTCGCTCAGCGGTACCAGGCGCGTTTCGGCGAGAACCCTGGACGTTCTCACGCCGGGATCGCTTATGACCGGATTCATATCTTGGCTAATGCCTGGCGGCAAGCTGCCGATGTCCGCGACTTTGACGAGGTAGGTGCGCTTCTTTCGGAAACTCGTTATCGGGGGGTAAACGGCGCGTATGTCTTCGACGCCGCGGAGCACTGCACTCTCAGTCTTGGGCGAACGTCCCCGGACCCGTCGCTGTCACAGGCGCATACGATATTCCAGATCCAGTCCGGTAAGAATATCCTCATTTCTCCTGCCCTTTACGCTGAGGGTGAATTCATACCACCCCCATGGACGAGAGCAGGTCGTGGAATCGGCAGGTGACACGTCACCGCCCAATTCCGCGGCGCCATTCGGCGAGAGTATCGATATCTACTTCGAAGTGGCGCTGCAACTCGTGGGAAGTCGTGGTGCCGTCTGAGAGGTCGATCGTAAGCGCCCGGTGAAGTCCGGCCAGTTCGGCGAACCCCCCTGCGATCTTGATTAGTCTTTGATCGGGATCGCCGTGTAGATGTGACCAGACGAAACCGGCCTCAGGAGCAACCAGTGCGACGCCCAGTTCCCAAGTCAATAGGCATCGGTCAGTACCAGGCAGAGGATGAAAACGAACGGCATGAGAACCAACGGTAGTTTTCTGGAACCGTTCCGCAGTTAGGATGACGTCAATACTCGGTCCGTTACGGGATGCTCGAACCACCTGTTCGTCCGCCGCGCCCACCGCGAATATGCATCGGTCCGTCGCATACGCGTCGACGAACGCTGAGTTGTCTAGCGACAGGAGGGTGCGGGCGACACCGTCCGCAGTTCTGAGGGTTAAGGCTCCGTCCTGGTCGAGTGCCAAGGTCCCCCAGCCAACATCCCACCTGTCGCCCTTCCACAGAGCGATTCCGTCGCCCATTTCTCATCCTCTCTAGATCGTCTTACGAAGGATGGGGTCCCCGGGCCAGGAACAGCCCGGCGACCCCACAAACCGTTCGTATCAGTGCCTGGCGCGTGCCTGCTGAGTTGACTTGAGGTCGACCTGAAGGTCGTCTGTAAGGACTACACCGTAGTCACTCCGAGCGCGTTCGCGGCTGACTACCTCGTTCCGAACATCTCGTGCAACGAGTTCCGGGTCGCGCTCAAGCGGGTTGCCCCATCCTCCGCCCCCGCCACTTTCGAAGACAAAGGACTCGTGGGGCCTGAACTGGACACCACCGAGCATTTGAGGAAGCCAGTTGCCCTCGTCATCAAGTCCGCCGACAGATTCGAGAGATCCGTCGGTCTTACGCCGCAGCTGCTTCTGACGGCTGCCGAAGCCGCCGCCGTTCGTGCCTGGTGAGCCTTCACGCGTGCGTGAGGACTCCATGGTGATGATCTGGCCTGGTCCGACGAACTCGACCTCCATGCGCACGCCTGCACCTCCCCGGTACTTACCTGCACCAGGCGAATCGGTGATCATCTCGAACGAGTTGTACCGAAGCGGGAAAAGCATCTCCGCTGTCTCTGCCGGGAGGTTCTGGCAGTTGCCCAGTGGGTCCATTGTGACATGCATGCCGTCGCTGAACGGGGTGCCGCCCCAACCTCCGGCCGGGAGATCCGAGAACACGTGGTTCTCGCGAGTTTCCGGGTCCATGACGCTGGCGGTGAACCAGTTCGCGTCGGCGTAAGTGGAGGCCACGCTACGTTCTGGAATTGCCTTTGCGATCGCCGACCAGATACCACCGGTGACCTTGGACGATGCCGCGGTGGTGCAGCCAAGCGTAGGGGCAGGCCAGATGGGGTTAAGCCATGTTCCCTCCGGAATCGTGAAATCTATTTGGCGGTACATGCCGGCGTTTGCAGGTGCCTGCGGGTCGAGGAAGAATTTCAGCGAGTAATAGATCGCAGAAACCGTGTTGGCCAGCGGTGAGTTGATCGGGCCCAGGCACTGCGGGTCGGAACCGGTCAGGTCTACGTGGACCCGGTCGCCCTTCACCTCGAGCTTGACCTTGATCCGTACCGGCTCCTCGCTATAGCCGTCGCTGTCGATGTAATCTTCCCCGTCGTACACGCCGTCAGGAATCTGTTCGATAGCTTTTTGGGTGCGAAGCTGGGTGTAGTCGAGGATCTCCCGCATGCCCTCCCGCATGACCTCAACGCCATAGCGGTTGGCCAGGCGCCGGATCTCGTCCCTGCAGGCCCACAGCGCTGCCAGCTGGGCCTGCACGTCGCCCTCGACATACTGCGGAGTGCGGGTGCCGTTCTTGATAATGTCCATCAAATCCCGGTTAAGTACCCCACCTGTCGCCAGCTTCAATGGAGGGAGACGGAAGCCTTCGCCCGCGACGTGAGTGTCCATCGACTGGCCAACGTCGGTCCAGTGGGCCCGGCTGACGGCGTAGGCAACGAGTTCGTCATTGTGGTAGATCGGGGTGGTCAGTGTTACGTCAGGGGTGTGGGTGCCGCCGAGATATGGATCGTTCAGTATGACGACGTCGCCGTCCTTGAGCGTCTCCCGCGGGAATTTGGCCAGCGATGCCCGCGCACTGTAATGCATGGCAGCGATGTGTACCGGACAGTTCGCTGTCTGTCCGATCAGCTCGACGTCAGGATCGAACACCGCGCTGGAGAAGTCGACCATGTCATAAATGATGGGCGAGAAGGAGGCTTTCTGCAGAACCTGCGACATGCGTTCACAGGCGTAGTCGAAGCCTCGCCGAAGCACCTCGAAAGTGACCGGATCCAGCTTGCGAAGGGTGGTGAGGTTGTCAGACATGAGAGTCACTTCTCCTTGCTTTCGAGAACGATGTTCCCGAAGTGATCAACGTGAGCTTTTGCCGTAGGGGGGACGACGACGCCGCCATGCTCCTGTTCGATAATTGCGGGTCCTTCCACTTGCAGTCCGATGCGGGTCGAGGACGGGTCGTAGACATCGACCTCCGTGAAAGCGCCATCAAAGTACACCTGGCGTTTCTTCGGCCGGCCGGATCCATCGGCAATCGTGTCCGCCATCGCCGATGCCGCAGGCTTTGAGGTCACGCCGACAGCGGTGATTCGGAGGTTCACGACAGCGACGGGGAATTCGGTTGAGTAAACGCCATACTCTTGCTCGTGGGCGACGTAGAAGGCCTTGGTGATCTGGTCCAGGGAGGCTTCGTTGAGTTCGCCATCGGGCAACGGCGTGGTCACTTCATATGACTGGCCGATATAGCGCATTGCCGCGGAGCGGTCGATGGTGACCAGCTCTGCATTCGCGCCGTCACTTGCTAGAAGCTCGCGAGCTTGCTCCTCTAGGTTGTTCAGGGAGCTGTTGAACGCTGCCATGTCGACCTCAGAAAGTGGGTGGTAGAACGTGGCATCGAGGTCATGGCGTACATCCATGGTGATGGCACCAAATGCGCAGGCCACGCCACCGTACGGCGGCACAATGACCTTTTCAACGCCTGCGCCCCATGCAGTCTCGAAGGCACTAAGTCCGCCGGCACCTCCGAAGGCGACCATTGCATGGTCACGGGGGTCACGACCGCGGTCGCTTGAGACCATGCGGATGGCGCCAGCCATGTTTTCGCACAGAATGGAAAGGATGCCTTCCGCAGCTTGGTGGATGGTCATTCCCAAAGGTTCGGCTACTGCCGCGATCGCCTTTTCCGCGGCGGCGATGTCCAGCACGAATTTACCGCTCAGGTCCGGGCTGATGCGTCCCAGTACGAGGTTGGCGTCGGTCACGGTCGGCTGGGTGCCGCCGCGGCCATAGCAGGCAGGACCTGGGACTGCGCCGGCACTCTGCGGGCCGACCCGAAGCGACCCGCCGGAATCGATCCATGCGATGGAACCACCGCCGGCTCCGATGCTCCGGATATCGAGCATTGGAACAATAACTGGCATTTCCCATTCGAGCTCGTACTCGTCAGTGACCAGACCGCGGCCGTTCTCCATGAGTGCCGCTTCGAAGCTCGTGCCACCAACATCGGTGACAATCAGGTTTGGCGAGTCCAGGAGGGTGGCCAAATACGCTCCTGCTGCAACGCCTC
The DNA here is from genome assembly GCF_040224115.2 of Pseudarthrobacter sp. WHRI 8279. NCBI lineage: Bacteria > Bacillati > Actinomycetota > Actinomycetes > Micrococcales > Micrococcaceae > Pseudarthrobacter > Pseudarthrobacter sp. WHRI 8279. The sequence continues at coordinate 76,547 of NZ_CP168165.1, forward strand.
CGGCCGGGCCTGATTCAATCAGTTCCTCTGGATGCTCCTTAGCGTTGCTCGCGCTCATCATGCCACCGTTGCTCTTGACGATGTACAGCGGCGCAGTCGAGCCTTCCTCTTCCAGCTTCGTCTCCAGTCGGGTCATGTAGTCGCCAACGACAGGCATCATCGCGGCACGGATGGCGGTCGTAACAAAACGGCCAAGTTCGCGAACCTTCGGGCGCGTCTCCGAGGACAACGCGATCCGGGCATCCGGAATTACCTCAAGGAGGATCTCCCGGGCCCGCTGCTCGTGCTTGCCGCTGTTGTACGCGTTGATGAACGCAACAGCGATGTTGCGGATCCCACGGTCCCGGATCTCTTCAGCCTTTGCCCGCAGTTCCGCTTCATCGAGAGGCTTCACGACCGAGCCGTCGGAACCAAGCTTCTCGGACACTGTGTACCGGTTTGCGCGGCTGACCAGCGGCTGGGGCTTGACCTGGTAAGGGTCGTAAAGCGCTTGTCGGCGCTGCCGCCCGATTTCCAGGACGTCGCGGAATCCGGCTGTGGTGATAAATGCCGGTTCCGGATACTTGCGCTCCAGGAGAGCATTGGTTGCAACGGTCGTGCCGTGCACGATCGTTGAAATTTCATGAGGGGCAATGTCGGCGGTACGAAGCGCGTTCAATACACCGAGCGAGAGGTCCTCCGGTGTTGACAACACCTTCGCGGTGCGCACGCCCCCAGCGGTGGGATTTGACTCATCGAGGGCATACAAATCTGTAAATGTGCCACCGATATCGACTCCAATGCGAAACATTTGTCTCCTTGGTCGGGATGAGGGAAGTTGTCGGGCAGATCCTCTGTGACCTGGTGTGCCCGAGGTGTGTGATTTTGGTCACCTCTTCTTTGAGGACTTGCTCAAGCCTAATGACGGCGGAAGTGACGGCACATCGGTTAAATTGCGTATTTGTGCGATCCACACTTCGGATCTGTTGGATTGCCGATCGCCGGGTGCATGTGCCTGGCTAACAGGGAGGCAGTGAGACTCCTGGGTTGGCTGGCTGCCGAGTGCCAGGTCGGGGGTCGAGTCCTGATTCCGGTCCGGTTCTGAAGCGGGCCGGGTGCCGGCCTGCCCCTTCCCCAAAATCACGATGAATCCGCTTCGTTTCGACGCGTGGCCTAGCCATCCTGCCTTGCCTCCCGTGACAGGCGAGCCTGCTCCACAAGTTCGCTCATCCAGGGCCGGTGCCCGTGCTGAAACGTCAGGCCCTCTGGCAATCCTCGGACCTTGGCCATGGAACCGGTGACGTCTATAGTGATGGGCCCGCGGCCCGTGGGTGCGTTGCTGATATGCAGATCGCCGAATGACTCCGGAACTACCGGGTCCATCCACAAACCGCCACGGGAAACATGTGCGTCGTACCGCAGCAGGCTCATGACCAAATGGATGGGGGTGGTTGCTGCCCATGCCTGTGGCGAACAAGCCGTGGGATAGGGTACGGGCTGGGGGACCTCTTCCCTGCTGAAGCCGCAGAACAGCTCCGGCAGCCGGCCATTGAAGTACTCGGCCGCCTCGAACAAAGCCGTGGCAATCCGTTGCGCCTCTGCCACGAATCCGTAGCGTAGTAAGCCAGTGGCAATGATCGCATTGTCATGCGGCCACACTGACCCGTTGTGATAACTCGCAGGGTTGTAGGCGCCCATGTCCGTCGCCAGAGTCCGTACCCCCCAGCCGCTGAACATTTCGGGAGACATCAGCCGCTCAGCGACAAGCGGCGCCTTGTCTGTGTCCACGATTCCCATCCAAAGGCAGTGCCCCATGTTGGATGCGCACGCGTTGACCTGCCGTTTTTTGCCATCTAATGCGATGGCGTAGTAGCCGCGGTCGGGCAGCCAGAACTGTTCATTGAACTGCTTCTTGAGTCGTGCCGCATTCTCCGCAAGCTCGGCCGCAAGCGGCTCATCCCCGGCGTCGTATGCGATCCAAGCCCGCGACAGATACGCAATATAGACATAGGCCTGCACCTCACACAGGGCGATCGGAGGTTCCGCGAGGGTTCCATCGGCGAAGTTGATGCCGTCCCAGGAATCCTTCCAGCCCTGATTAATCAGCCCGCGGTCGTTGAGGCGCTCATACTCAACAAACCCGTCACCGTCCTTGTCCCCGTAGTCGTGGATCCAAGCCAGTGCACGGTCGGCATGGGGTAACAGGGTCGCTATCGTGTCAGCCGCAAAGCCCCAGCGGCTCAGCGCCCCAATGGTGTTCACGAACAGGGGCGTGGCGTCGATACTGCCGTAGTAAGCGGACTTGCCGCCCAAGGCCAATCCACTTGTGACGTCGAGCCTGACCTCGTGCAGGATCTTGCCGGGTTCCTCCTCACTTAGCGGGTCCACTACTATTCCTTGGCGGTCCGCAAGGGTTTTCAGGGTACCTAGAGCCAGGGAAGGGTCCACCGGAAGCGCCATTTCTGACGCCCACAACGAGTCCCGGCCGAACAGCGTCATGAACCAGGGGGCACCGGCCGCTACAACAACGCGTTCCGGGTGGTCCGGGTCCTCGATCCTCAGGGCGCCCAAGTCGTCGTAGCTGCGCTGCAAGGTCCGTTCAACGGAGCGGTTGCCCATGCGCACGGCAGGAATCTTCGCCACCCATTCCTGTCGGCGCCGGTCCCGCGGCGATAACCCATCCTCGTTGGCGCGTGTGAACAGTGTCGCCGGCCTCTTGCCCTCGACTGTTGGCACCACTGTCAGGGTAGTTGTCCAGTGACCGTGCGGCGCCACAACAGTCCGGTAAGTCAGGCTCCCTGCCTCGACGACGGCGCCGGCGGCCTCGATATCGACGCCCTTGCGGACGTCCTCCCAAGCCGCCCGGATCAAGAGCGAACCTCCCTCCGGATGGCGGCTTTCGTCCCAGCGCCGTTGAATCCGGGCCTCCTTAACCTCGAACAGATCAGCGAAATCCGCTCCCGCATTGAGGCGGATGGCACATGGAAATGGTTCCAGCGAATAATTCCGAATCGTGATCTGCTCCAGCATTCCGGCGCCTACTTCCCGCAGCCGTTCGACGATCAGGGGGCTGTCCGCATGGCCGTCAGTGCGCGGAACACGGCAGACAAACTGCGCCCTGTACGGTTCCTCCATTCCCGCGACCAGCGGCTCCAAGGGCAATTCGTTGACAGTCAGGCTCCAGGACGAGATGATCCGCGTGTCCCGGACAAAAAGCCCATGCGGGAGCGCCGGATCCATATCACCGTTCGGCGACGAGATGCAGAAGGACGAACCCTCTACCAAGGTAACCGCCCCTGTCCCTGGCGATCCGGCCGCTGTATCGGCATTCCATCCCGCCACGTTTGGTGTCCCTTCAACGGCTGGCTGTGGGAGCCAACGCAGGGCCCTCGCAAGTCGAGATGCAGCCTTCGTTGGTTCATTCGACGCTACGCCTGACGTCCTTCCGAGGCCAGAGCCTCTGCAGGAAGCAGCTGATTCTGTCAGGTGATACCTGGCGGGTTCTCTTCTTGCGCCACCCCGTAGAAGCTCAAGATATGGAGCAAACTCAGGGTCGGCGGCGATGACTCTGGTTGAAGGGCCGCCACGACAGGGAGCATCTTCCCGAGAGCCCGATGATATGCGTGGCAAGGAGTGCATTTTCCGCCGGCGTTACAAAGGCCGTGCTCCTCGAGCCTGAACGAAGTACCAGCAGCGGTCCCTTTGCCTTCTATCGCCGCTCTAACGCGGAGCGAGCGATCCACATTTCTGCTATGTCCCGCGTGCTTTTCAGGTTTCTGCCAGTAAGTTTTTCAATACGCTGGAGCCGGTAGGCCAAAGTTTGCTTATGGACACCTAAGGCCGCCGCGGTGGCCGACCAGTTTCGTTCGTTGTCCAGGTAGGCGCAAAGGGTATCCAGGTACGCCGTTCCTCCATTTTTCTGATTCATCAGCGGGCCTAGGACGCGTCGTACTATCTCATTCGCGTCACCTTCAGAACGCGGCAAGACCGAAAATTCAGCTTTGTCATAGTGCACAACGCCTTGCTCGGCATCACGGACCGTTCCGAGGGCCCACTGGGCATTCAAGGCGGCCTCCCTGAATCCTGAGAGGCCGGTAAACGGGTTCGAGACCCCTATGTGTTTGCCGTGTTCCAGAAGGCTTTCTGTTGCTTTGTCAATGTCGGCGGTTTTCAGGCACACCAGTAGATGATCCTGCCGGACGATTGAGGCGTGAATTACGCCAGCCAACGACAGAGTATCGCGGAGGATGTCGCTGTTTCCGTTGGGCACGGCGAGAACCGAAATGTCCGTGATGTCCATTCCCAGCTCAGCCGCTTCCGTCTCCAAGCGCCCCAGATTCACGTCGCCAGCATAAATAGCGGACAGTAAGTTTGATGCCTTTGCAGCGCCGGCTAGGCATCGGGCGGCATGCCGGTCAACTTCCACGGAAACGGCCTGCCCCAGATGGATTACGGTAAATGCATCTAGCATCGACCCGCTACTCTCGTCGATAACGAGAAGCGTGGCGCGGCCGCTCGGAAGTGCCCACACGCTAACACCAAGATCGTCTGGCCTTTCCAGCCTGGTTGTTCTGTTTGTGTTCGGGATCTGGATTTTATCCGCTATTGCACGGACAGCCTGCTGATTGAGTTGGAGAGATCCGCGTAACAACTGCGTCCTGGTAGAGAGATCTACAGTCGTCATTTGAACGTTAAAGACACGCTCCAAGCTGATGAGGAAGTCCTCCGGTTGCCCGGTTTTACTAATCAAAGCACTATAGAGACGGCTGAGCGTCAAGACCTGCTGGGTCTGCGTCGTCGAATTTACTGCGGCCACAGTGCGGCCAATCGCAGCAAAGGGAACCGTATGTGCGGTGAGCATGACCGGAAATCCTAACCGCTCAGACTCTGCAAGCATGGCCGCTGACAGCTGCGGTGCCACCTGGTCATCTCCGACCACGAGCCCGGCTAATTTAGCACTGTCCAAGCGCCTGATGAAGGCGATCTGATCTTCCTCATCGACAGGGATGCACAGTCCTACAGTCATGAGCAATTCGTTCGGCCCCAGCCATTGCTCCGGATTTGGCATCTCGCAGCTGTGCGCCCACAAGACCACGCGATCAAGTCCGTTCTGGCCCGCGAGCAGTGATGTTCCTAGTGCATCCATGTCCAGCAGGTTTCGAACCTTGAGGCTCTCTGTCATAGATCCATACTATCCAATGAGTAGAAACAAGAATTGGTACTCACGATCCAACTCCAATTGGTCTTGTCGGCATCGAATAGTGCTGGTTGACGAAGGGCCGGATCACCGCGCCCGAGCCCAAGATTTACATGCGCCTGTTCCAACCAGCCTCAATCCGTTTCGATAAGGCATGATGCTTGAGGACCCGACGTCCCCTGGCAGCATTAGCGAGGCCAAAATGTACTCACCGAGAGCAGTCCCTCCATGAGTGGCCATATTTCCCGATTCATAGTCAAGTCATTCTGAGTCCTCGAAGCGCGGACTGTTGTTGCCCGGCGTCCACGGCCATGGAGGTAGGGACTGCATGGAGCTTGCGTGTGAGGCCATGAGACGAATCGTCGAAACCATTTCCGATCGACCTTTCGAGCCCTCTGCCCATGACTCATCTGGGTACGGCTTCGCTCGGATACGTCCTACGGTCGTCCAGCCGTTCCGGTGGTGGAACACCTCACGGTTCCGGCCTCCATCTGGTGGCAGAGTTGTCGCGCTTTCGACGTCCTTGGTATGTAAGGACTCGGCGGTCCTTCATCGGCGCGGTTAGCAAGGCGATGGACTCCTCGGCCGATGACACAAGTGGTGATCGCTGCACCCACCGATCATTTCCATCAAGTGGCTGGACGGGCGTGACGACCGTCGAAGCTTGGTCAGTCGAGCCGAGTAATAAGCATCCTTGAGGTGGAGGAAACGAAACCGCGCGACCGGCTCCGTATAAGTGGAATTGGGTTGTGCACATGCCTCGCGATAACACTGTCGCGGGCTCTAATCGACGTGCTCCGTCCAAAGGGGCGGACCTTTTTGTGGTACCTGGGCGCCTACTAACCCTCTGCTGGGGCACAACATGAGACGCGCCTTCACCCTCAGGGGTTTAGTGGGGCCTGCAATGCATGTACTGAAGTATGAAGCACTGCTCATTTTCTTATATTGCTAGCATGGCGCGGTGTCTTCCGTCCGCCTAGAGTCGGTCCATAGCGACAGAAGTTGAGGGTGCAGATAGGTGCCCTCGGGCAGAGGACTCCATCGAGTCCTTACTGACGGCGTCCGCCTCACCAACAAGCACAGCGATAAGTCCCCCATTTTAGGAGTCCCCTTGGATCGAACTCATTCTCGTGAAGTGATTCTTTCACTGAGCTGCCAGGACACCATCGGAATCGTCCATGCTGTCTCCGGTTTCCTGGTTTCCCATGGCTGCAACATCCTTGCCAGCCAGCAGTTCGATGATGCCTCCGAAAATCGCTTTTTCATGCGCGTGCATGCCGCGTACCCGGCGACGGTCTCCATCAGTCACCTGAAGACAGCGTTTCAGGCGACGGCGGACACCTACGGCATGTCCTGGACCATGGTCGACACCGCTGACCGTCCCCGCGTCGCACTGATGGTGTCCAAGGCGGAACACTGCCTTAACGACCTGCTGTTCCGCTGGCGTTCCGGGCAACTCAAGGTCGATTTCCCATTCGTTGTTTCGAACCATCAGACGCTCCAACCGGTCGCTGAAGCAAACGGAATCCCGTTCTTCCACATCCCCGTAACGCCGGAGACGAAACCCGCTGCTGAGGAAAAGTTGCTCTCACTTATTGCGGAGCATCAGGTGGACTTGACTGTGCTGGCCCGCTACATGCAAGTCCTCAGTGATGATCTTTGCAGGGAGCTCGCTGGCAAGGCGATCAACATTCATCACTCGTTCCTTCCGGGCTTTAAGGGTGCGAAGCCCTACCACCAGGCGTTTGACCGCGGCGTCAAACTTGTCGGTGCCACGGCCCACTACGTGACGGCTGAGCTGGACGAAGGTCCCATCATTGAACAGGAAGTTCTCCGTGTCAGGCACGACTACAGCCCCGCACAGCTTGCCGTGACCGGGCAGGACGCGGAACGGCTGGCTCTTTCGCGCGCCGTGCAGTGGCACACAGAACAGAGGGTCCTGCTTAACGGCCACCGCACCGTCGTCTTCAATTAAACCGAACTCCGTGCCCGCCCGGGCGTCAACCGCAAGAAGCGAGAAAACCACATGGACAGGCTTGTCGACCGCACTATCAGCGCCAGCGCTTTCACAGAGACGTCCCATGACCCGCTGCCCCCGCGGGTCCGAACCATCATTGTAGGCGGCGGCATCGTCGGCGCCAGCATCGCCTACCACCTCGCAGCCGCCGGCGAGAGCGACATCCTTGTCCTTGAGAACAATGTCCTAGGCAGCGGAACCTCGTGGCATGCAGCGGGCCTGGTCACGGGAGCCCGCGGATCGGCGACCATGACGAAGCTCGCCAAGTACGGGTTGGAGCTTTACGGCCAGCTCGAGGAGATGTCAGGCGTTGACGTCTCGTTCCGGCGATCGGGATCCCTGAGCGTTGCGCGCACACCCGGTCGTGTCGATGAGATCCTTTATGCGAAGGACGTCGCGGGCCAGCAGGGGGTACGGACTGAGTGGTTGACTGAAGCCCGCTACAAGGAAGTCTGGCCATTGGCCAGCCATGAAGGCGTCCTGGGCGCTCTCCTTCTCCCGGACGACGGACACATCAATCCGGGGCACGCAACTATAGCTTTCGCCAAACTGGCCCATGGCCTTGGATCCCAGATCCGCGAAAACGTCTCCGTCCAAAAGGTCCTGCGAGAAGGCGACAGCATCGTCGGCGTCAGAACCGATCAGGGCACTGTTCAGTGTGAACGTATAATTCTGGCATGCGGCCTGTGGACCCGTAACCTGGCAGCAACCGTTGGGGTGAAGGTTCCCCTGTTTGCGGCGGAACACGTGCATGTCCGGTCCAATCAGATCGACGGCGCCGTGCCGGAGCTGCCCGTGTTCCGAGACCTGGACAACAGCTATTATCTACGGCACGAAGCCGGGCGGCTCCTTGTGGGAGCGTTTGAACCCGATGGGCTCCCCCGCCCGGTTGAGGACATCTCCACTGATGGATTCGCAGAGTTCGATCCGGACTGGAACCACTTCGCCCCTATACAGGCAAAGGCAGAAGCGACCGTTCCAGCGTTGTCCACCGCTGGATACGAGCGGTTTCTTAATGCCCCCGAAAGCTTTACCCCCGACGCGAACTTCGCTTTGGGGCAAACGTCGGAAGTCGCGAACTTGTTCGTCGCGGCCGGATTCAACTCGCAAGGGATCATCTACGCTCCCGGCGTCGGCAAAGAATTGGCCGAGTGGGTTATCTCAGGCGTTTCGGGCTTCGATTCCTCCGCGGTGGACGTGCAACGCTTCTCAGGTCACCAGAACAACCGCCGCTATCTCAAAGCACGTACAAAGGAAGGGCTCGGCAGGCTTTATGCCATGCACTGGCCCAACCTGCAGATGGAGACCGCACGCAACGTCAGGCGCACACCGCTACACTCCCGATTGGCGGAACTGGGCGCCTGCTTCGGCGAAGTCAATGGTGGCGAACGCGCAAACTGGTATGGCGACCCAGGCACATCGCCGCGCTACGACTACAGCTACGGCCGACCGTCCTGGTTCGATCGGGTTGCCGAAGAACACAAAGCGGCGCGTGAAGGTGTAGTCCTCTTTGACCTGAGCCCGTTCGCTAAATTTGAGGTAGCAGGCCCTGACGCGCTGGCTGTATGCCAACTGGCTACGACGGCTGATGTGGACGTTGAGAACGACAAAGCCGTTTACACACTTTTCCTCAACGAAGGTGCGGGTATTGAGCTTGACGGAACAGTCACCCGACTCGCTGCCAACCGTTTCCTCGTCGTGACCCCGTCATTCATGCAGCAGAAGACTTTGGCTTACTTGAACCGCCTTGCACAGGGAAAGGCTGCCGCGGTGTTCGATTGCACCGCGGCTCTGGCCACTATCGGCGTCATGGGCCCAAAGAGCCGGGAACTCCTCAGCAGGATTTCGCCGGAGGACTGGTCAGACGAGGCTCAAGCTTACACCCGGGGTCGAACAGTCGAGATTGCCGACGGTTATGCATACAGCCTGCGGGTGAGCTTCGTCGGCGAACTTGGCTACGAGTTGTATCCCAGCGCTGACTTGGCTGTGAACGTCTTCGACGCGCTGTGGGAGGCAGGCCAGGATCTTGGCGTTAAAATGGCCGGTTACCACGCCTTGGATTCGCTGCGTAGCGAAAAAGGATTCAGGCATCTCGGGCATGACATTGGTCCTGTCGACGACCCCTACTCCGCGGGTCTTCGCTTCACGGTGGCACTCGACAAACCTGGCGGCTTCGTCGGCCGTGATGCACTGCTCAAGCTGGACCCTGCAACGCCGGAACACCGAACCGTCTACGTTGCACTGGATGACCCGGACCCGGTGTTCGTCCATGACGAAACCGTCTACTGCAATGGGGCTCCGGTAGGGCGAATGACCAGCGGTAGCTATGGCCACACGCTAGGTCGGGCCGTTGGCATCGCCGCCATTGAGCCTGACACCGATCTGACAGGGGTCTTCGAGGTCCGATGCAAGGGCCGTCTTTACCCGGCCGCTGTTTCACGGCGACCCTTCTATGACCCGAAGGGCGAGCGGCTCCGCGGATAGTGCCCTCGGGCCAGCCACATAATGGTTCAAATAGTCCCTAAGCAGGCGGGAAACCGTGCTGCCTAGGGGGACGGCCTCGGTACAACACGGAAAGGGATGTTCGTGCCAGAAAACATACTTAAGACAAAGCTCCCGGCAATTAGCCTCGGTCGGACTCTTGATGGCAAAGCAACCGCTAGCGCCATTAAGACAGATCTGGTCCGTCGCGTAGCCGCGTTGAAAGCGAATAGAACGACCGTCGGGTTGGGAACGGTCCTGGTCGGCGACGACCCTGCAAGTCACTCCTACGTGGCTGGAAAGCAT